>NZ_CP046104.1:0-314642 GCF_009707425.1 Micromonospora sp. WMMC415
GCACAGCCGATCTTGCCGGCGACCTCGAGGCGGCCGGCGAGGTAGTCGGCCGCGACCGCGATGTCGGCGGCGGCCTCGTCCATCTGCGTGCTGTTCAGGATCTGGCGGGGCTCGTCCGGCTTGCTGGCCGGCCCGCCGTGCCGGAAGTCCGGGCGAGGGCCACGAAACGGCCTCGGCGAACCGGTCGACGACCGCCCGGACGTGGGGTACGAGGCCCCCACCAGTCCTGGATCACGATGACCGCCGGGCTGGCCGCACCGCCGGACGGTATCGCGAGATACCCCTCGCCCGTACCCCCGTTGCTCCGGTACGTCACCATCTCGCCCATCGGCCGTCCTCCTAGCGGTCAGTCATCGTTGGCTGGTCGCCCAGTGGTCCTACGTGCCGGTAGCCTGCCACGCCGCGACCGTGCCGGGAAGACGCCGGAGAAGTGGCATTCACCTCCCGTTCGCTCGTCGGTGGCCCGGGCACGGCGACGGCGGCGCGGTGGTGAGCCGCGCCGCCGTCGGTTCCTCCGGTCGGGCCGGTCAGGCCTTCTTGGTCAGGCAGAGCAGGTAGCCCGTCTTGCCCGGCTCGATGGCGGAGAAGACGTAGCCCTCCTGGCCCTCCTTGAAGAACTGGTCGCAGGCCGCACCGGTGCGGGCCTGCGCCTCGGTCTGGCCGTCGACCCGACACGACCACCGTGTACGCGGCGTCGGTGGAGGTGCACTCGACCACCTTGGCGCCGTCGACCTCCTCCTGCTCGGAGCCGGTCACCTCGGGCAGCTCGGCGATGCAGTCACCGGCCTTCGCGTCGGCGGTCTCGTCCTTGTTGAAGAAGCCTCCGATCGCCGAACCGACGCCGAACTTGAGACCGGCGATCACCAGGGCGACGACGATCGCGCCGACGATGCCGAGCACCTTCTTGCCACCGGACTTCTTGGCCGGCTCCTCCACCGGCGGCGGCGCCTGAACGCCGGGCTGGGGCTGGGCGGCGTCCGGTGCGGGGGGCGGTGCGACCTGCTCTGACACGGGGATTCCTTCCGAGGGGTGAATGTGCGGACGAAACCGTAGCGATCATCAGCGCCGCCCGCCGCCCCGTGAGCCTCATCCTTTCAGCCATTTCCCAGGAACGAGGAAGGGCCCCTTCTTAACGCCTGGCGAGGTGAAGGGGCCCCTTCTTAACACTCAGCCGGTGGGCTCCGCGCTCGGCGACAGCGCCGTCGGCGACGCGGACCCCGTCGGGGCGGGACTCGCCGTGGGCGCGGGAGTCGCCGTCGACGCGGGAGTCGCCGCGGGCGCGGCTGTGGCGGTCGGCCCGGGCGTGGCCGTGGGCAGCGGCGGGAGCACCGGCTGGGGCGGCGTCGGGTTCAACCGCGGCGCGAACGGCGCCGCGTCCGGGCAGTACGGGTACGGGCGCAGCAGCGGGTTGCCCCGGCCGGTCGGGTCACCGAGGTCAGGACAGTCCGGATAGCCCAGCCGGATCGGGTCGCCGTTCTGGTCGAAGAGCCGGGCGTTCTGCACCAACCGCCCCTCGCTGTCGTACACGAAGACGTCCCGGATGTGGTCGTACCGGCCGTCGATGGAGATCTGCTCGTAGCCGCCGTAGTCGTTCCAGCGGGCACGGTCGTCCACGCTGGCCAGGCCGACCAGGGCGAAGACCACCAGCACGGCGTGCCCGGCGAACAGCAGCCGGCGCTTCGGCCGGCTCAGCCCGGCCGTGTGGTGGCCCAGCCAGATCGAGGCGAGCACGCTACCGCCCAGCAGGACCAGCCCGGCGAGTTCACTGCCGTTGAGGCTCGGCACCAGGCCGAACGAATCACCGGTGGTGATCACCGTGACCAGCATGGCCGCGAGGTAGCCGCGCAGCACCCACCAGGCCGGGTTGAGCAGCCGGAGGAACTCGCTCGCCGTGGCGTACCCCAGGGGTGGTCCGAGCTGGACGTCCCACCGCCGTACCCGGGCGCGGAGCCGGTCCCCGGCGGCGCCGAACCGGCGGCCGAAGCGGCGCCCGCCGCCCGCGACGCCGACGCCGGCCGCCCCGCGCAGCTCGGCGGCGTACGCCTCGGGCTCGCCCAGCCGCTCGACCAGCGACCCGCCGGCCTCGGCGGCGACCTCGGCCAGGTGCTCCGCGAGGTCCTCGGTCAGCTCGTCGCGGACCGGCGGTGGCAGGTCGGCCAGCGCGGCCCGGACCCGGGCGACGTAGTCGGTGATCTCCTGCTCCGAGACGGTCATGCCGCCCTCCCCCGATCGTCGAGCAGTGTGTCCATGGTGGTGGCGAAGGAACGCCAGAGCTTGCCGGACCGGGTCAGCTGGTCGCGGCCGGCGGCGTTGAGTGCGTAGTACTTGCGGTGCGGTCCGACTTCGCTGGGCACGACGTACGTGGTGAGCAGGCCGGCGGCGAAGAGGCGGCGCAGCGTGCCGTACACGGAGGCGTCACCGACCTCGTCCAGGCCGGCCTCGCGCAGGCGGCGCAGGATGTCGTAGCCGTAGCCGTCCTCGTCGCGGAGGACGGCGAGGACCGCGAGGTCCAGCACACCCTTCAAGAGTTGTGTGGTGTCCACGCATTGCACACTAGTGCGCATTGCGAAGTAGCGTCAACGAAACGCGCCGAGGCACGGTTCCGTCGGCTACCGCTGGAGGGACCAGGCGATGCCGTCGAGGATGTCGTGCTCGGAGGCGACGACGGAGTCCATGCCGGCGCGTTCCATGATCACGCGGAGCACCAGGGCGCCGGCCCCGATCACGTCGGCCCGGCCCGGGTGCATCACCGGGATCGCCAGCCGCTCGCCCCGGCTCTTCGCCAGCAGGTCGGCGGTCACGTCGGCCACCGCGTCGTACGACACCCGGGCGTGGTGGATGCGCTCCGGGTCGTACTCGGTGAGGCCCTGGGCGATCGCGACGACGGTCGTCACCGACCCGGCGAGCCCGACCAGCGTGGCGGCCTCCCGGCCCGGCACCACGTCGAGCGCGCGGTCCACCGCGACCGCGATGTCGGCCTGCGCGGCGGCGATCTCGTCCAGGCCCGGCGGGTCGCCGTGCAGGTGCCGCTCGGTCATCCGGACGCACCCGATGTCCATGGAGATCGCGGCGTCGACGCCGTCGGCGCGGGTGCCGACGACGAACTCGGTCGAGCCGCCGCCGATGTCGACCACCAGGTACGGCTCCCGCGCGTCCGCGGGCAGCCCGCGCACCGCCCCGGTGAACGACAGCCGCGCCTCCTCGTCCCCGGTCACCACCTCCGGAGGCACGCCGAGGGTCTCCTGCACCATGGCCCGGAAGTCGGCGGCGTTCTCCGCGTCCCGGCTCGCCGAGGTGGCGCACATCCGGACCCGCTCGGCGCCCAGCTTCTCGATCTCGGCGGCGTAGTCGGCGAGCGCCACCCGGGTCCGCTCGATCGCCTCCGGGGCCAGCCGGCCGGTCCTGTCGACGCCCTGGCCCAGCCGGACGATCTCCATCCGGCGGCTCACGTCGGCCAGCGGCGCGGTGGGGCCCGCCGCCGGGTCGGGCAGGTCGGCGACCAGCAGGCGGATCGAGTTGGTCCCGCAGTCGATGGCGGCCACGCGCGTCGTCACGCCCGCAACCCTACGGCAGGTCGGCTGCCCGGGCCGCGACACCGCAGCCCGTCGCGTGATCGACTCCGTGCCACCGGCATCGCGGTATCCGCAGGTCCCCAACCCCATGATGCCGGCGACAAGGAGTGGATCAAGGGGTCAGAGCCGGAGCAGCATCCGGGTGTTGCCGAGGGTGTTCGGCTTGACCCGCTCCAGGTCGAGGAACTCGGCGACGCCCTCGTCGTACGAACGCAGCAACTGCTCGTACACGGGGTGCGGCACCGGCGCGCCGTCGATCTCGGTGAAGCCGAACGAGGCGAAGAACCGGGTCTCGAAGGTCAGCACGAAGATCCGCGCCACGCCCAGCTCCCGGGCCGCGTCGATCAGCTCGCCGACGATCCGGTGGCCGATCTTGCGGCCGCGGCACGCCGGGTCGACCGCCACCGTACGGATCTCGGCCAGGTCCTCCCACATGACGTGCAGCGCCCCACACCCGACCACGGTGCCGTCCGGCGTGACCGCGACCCGGAACTCCTGCACGTCCTCGTAGAGCGTGACCGTCGCCTTGCTGAGCAGCCGCCGGTCGTCCGTGTACGTGTCGACCAGGCGGCGGATGCCCCGGACGTCGGCCGTCCGGGCACGCCGCACAAGAATCTCGTCGACGGCGGTCATCTCACTCGCCCGCCGGCACGTCCACACACGGCCCGGCGGCCCACCACTGCTCGACCAGGCCGAGCGTCTCGTCACCGAACGGGTTCACCCCCGGGCCGGCGCCGAGCGCGTGCCCGAGGTGCACGTGCAGGCACTTCACCCGGCCCGGCATCCCGCCGGCCGAGATGCCGGCGATCTCCGGCACGTGACCGATCGCCTCCCGCCGGGCCAGGTAGTCCTCGTGCGCCGCCCGGTAGTGCGCGGCCAGCTCCGGATCCTCCGCGAGCCGGTCGGCCATCTCCTTCATCAGCCCGGCCGACTCCAGCCGGCTGCACGCGGCGGTCGCGCGGGGGCAGGTCAGGTAGAACAGCGTCGGGAAGGGAGTGCCGTCGGCCAGGCGCGGCGTCGTCTCCACCACGTCGGGCAGGCCGCACGGACACCGGTGGGCCACCGCCCGCGTGCCGCGCGGCGCGCGGCCGAGCTGCGCGGCCACCGCGGCCAGGTCGGCCTCGGTGGCCGGCTCGCGCTGCGGCAGGGGTACGGAGGCCGCCGCCGGCTCCTGCGGTGGTACGACTGTCACGCTGCTCATTCCTCGTTCGTGCGGGGTGCTGATCCGGTGCTCAGGCGGCGGGCCGTTCGCCGTTGGCCGCCTCCACGCTCGACCAGAGCGTGTCGTACCAGGCGTCGGGGGCTGCCGGCCCGGCCGGGCCGGCCTGACGGCCGGCGTCCCGGGCGGCGCCCTCGGGGTCGCGCAGCACCACCATGATGTTCTCGTCCGGGCGGACCATGAAGAACCGTTCCCGCGCCTTGGCCTCGATGTACTTCGGGTCCTGCCACTTGGCGGCCCGCTCGGAGAGCTCCTTGATCGTCTCCCGCTGCTCCGCCTGGGCGGCCTCCATGCGGGCGATGTCGGCCTGCTGGTCCAGGTAGACCCGGACCGGGTAGGTGTAGCCGAGGGCGAGCGCGATCAGCACCGCGAACAGCACGGTGGCCCGCCCGGTGAAACGTCGGGGGTGGGGTGCGACGAGCCGCTTGACGCTGCCGCCGGCAGCCGCCCGCCGGGCGGCCGGGCGGTTCGCGGAGCGTACTCCGTCGGTGGCGCGGGCCGACGCGCGACCGTCGGTCGACCGCGGCTCCGCGCGGACGCCGCCGTCCCGGACCGGCCGGGCACCGCGAGCCCCGCCCGGCCGGCCGGTCTGACCCGGCCGGCGGGCCGGACGCTGACCACCCGGCGTGCGGCGCTGCTGCATCGTCACACCCCTCCCCCGAGGCTTCGCGACCCTCAGGCCGAACGGTAGCGCGGGAAGGCGCCCGCCCCGGCGTACCGCGCCGCGTCGGCCAGCTCCTCCTCGATCCGCAGCAGCTGGTTGTACTTGGCGACGCGGTCCGACCGGGCCGGGGCGCCGGTCTTGATCTGGCCGCAGCCGGTGGCCACCGCCAGGTCGGCGATGGTGGTGTCCTCGGTCTCGCCGGAGCGGTGGCTCATCATGCACTTGAAACCGGCCCGGTGGGCCAGGTCCACCGCGTCCAGGGTCTCGGTGAGCGAACCGATCTGGTTGACCTTCACGAGGACGGCGTTGGCGGCGTTCTCGGCGATGCCGCGGGCGATGCGCTGCGGGTTGGTGACGAACAGGTCGTCGCCGACGATCTGGATGCGGTCGCCGATGGACGCGGTCAGCGTCTGCCAGCCGGACCAGTCGTCCTCCGCCAGCGGGTCCTCGATGGACACGATCGGGTACTGGTCGGCGAGCTTGGTGTAGTAGGTGCTCATCTCCTCGGCGGTCTTCGTGGCGCCCTCGAAGGTGTAGGTGCCGTTCTCGAAGAACTCCGTGGCCGCCACGTCCAGCGCGAAGACGATGTCGGTGCCGAGCCGGTAGCCGGCCTTCTCGACGGCCTCCGCGATGAGGTCCAGGGCGGCGGCGTTGGTGGGCAGGTTCGGCGCGAAGCCGCCCTCGTCACCGAGGCCGGTGGACAGGTTCTGCTTCTTCAGCACCGACTTGAGCGCGTGGTAGACCTCCGCGCCGGAGCGCAGCGCCTCGCGGAAGCTGGGCGCGCCGATCGGCGCGATCATGAACTCCTGGATGTCGACGTTGGAGTCCGCGTGGGCGCCACCGTTGAGGATGTTCATCATCGGGACCGGCAGCAGGTGCGCGTTCGGCCCGCCGAGGTAGCGGAACAGGCTCAGCTCGGCGCTGCCGGCGGCCGCCTTCGCCACCGCCAGGGAGACGCCCAGGATCGCGTTCGCGCCCAGCTCGCTCTTGTTGTCGGTGCCGTCGATGTCGAGCATCTTCTGGTCGATCAGGCGCTGCTCGCTGGCCTCGTACCCGATCAGCTCGTCGACGATCTTGTCCTCGATGTTCGAGACGGCGTTCTCCACGCCCTTGCCCAGGTAGCGGTCCTTGTCACCGTCGCGCAGCTCGATCGCCTCGAAGGCGCCGGTCGAGGCGCCGGACGGGACCGCGGCGCGGGCGATCGTGCCGTCGTCGAGCCCGACCTCGACCTCGACCGTCGGGTTGCCCCGCGAGTCGAGGATCTCCCGGGCGACGATTCCCTCGATGGTTGCCACTGAGTCGCTCCTCGTTTGTGTGTGCCGGTCCGGTATGGGCCGCGACGGTGCGGCTGAGGCAGGTGTTGCCACGCAGCGTATCGGGCGTCCCGGTGCCGCACCGCGTCGCCCGGCGTACCGGCGGACGGCCCGCCGGTCACGCTGTGTGTCCGGCTGTCGCCCGCGCTACGGACATTCCCGGATTCTCGTACGTCAACCGACAACGGGTTTGCGCGCGCTTGACCCGATCGGCAAGGCTGGTCGCCATGGCCGCCCCCTCGACCCCGCTCCGCCTGCTCGCCGTCTCGGTCGTCGCGTCGCTCACGGTCACCGGCTGTCAGACCCTCGACGACGCCGGCCGGGCCATCGGCCGCTCCGACCTGGTCAACGATCTCGCGACCCGGCTGGACCGGGCTCTGACGCTGACCTACTCGGCCGACTACCAGCTCCCCGCCGGCAAGACCGCGACGATCGCCCAGGACCAGGAGCCGGCGCGGTCGGCGTACACGTGGCCCGGGGGCAAGCTGACGGTTACGGAGGAGGCGACCACGAGGTGCGAGACGTCCGGCGGTCAGACGGTCTGCACGCTGGAGCCGCCGCCGGTCGCCACCACAAAGCCGTCGGTCACCGTGTTCGCCGAGGCCAAGCGGCAGGGACTGGTCACCCCGCCGGTGGTGGTGGGCCTGTTGACCGCCGCCGCCCTCGACCCGGACGCGGTCATCACGAACAGTGACACCACCCTCGCCGGGCGGCACGCCACCTGCGTCGAGGTCCGGGAGACGGCCGACGACTTCAGCGCCTGCGTCACCACGGAAGGGGCGCTGGCCAGCTTCACCGGCCAGGTGGACGGCAAGCCGGTCGAGCTGGCCCTCACCCGCTACCGGGAGGCCGTCGACAGCATGGCGTTCGAGCTGCCGCCCGGCGCGGGCGTGGTCGACCGCCGGCCGGCCGGGTCGTGACCGACCGGACGACCGGGAACGGCACGGCGGACGGGAACGACCGGACGGCCGGAAACGGCACGGCGGACGCGAACGACCGGACGGCCGGGAACGACACGGCGGACGGGAACCGCAGGGTCGGCCCGCCCCCGGCGGAGGGCCCGGGCGCGGCTCGTCCCTCCGCGTCCGGCGGCGGGACCGGTCCCGTCGCTGCCCCCGGTTTCGTCTCCGGAGCCGGTGCCGCCGGCACACCCGACGCCGGGGACCTGGCGCTGCCGGTGGCCGGGCGGAAGCTGCTCACCGGCGCGGACGGCAGCTTCCTCCGGGTCGCCGACCTGCCCGCCGACAGCCCGTGGGTGCCGCTCGGCACGCTCGACGGCCGCCCGGTGTGGGCCGTCGACGCGCCGGTGGCGGAGAGCCTGCCCGGCCGGTGGCACAGCTGGCCGTCCCTCGCCGCCCTGGTCCCCGAGCCGTACGCGACGCTCGCCGGGCGGGCACTGGCCGTCGTCACCTGGCGGCGGACGCACCGCTGGTGCGGGGCCTGCCGGGCGGAGCTCGCCGACGTGCCCGGCGAGATGGTGCGGCGCTGCCCCGGCTGCGAGCTGTACGTGCCGATGCAGCTCTCTGCCGCCGTCCTGGTGGCGATCACCCGAACCGGCCCCGACGGTGGCCCCGACGAGCTACTGCTCGTGCGGCACGCGTACGGGCCGACCGGGCTGTGGGCGCTGGTCGCGGGCTTCGTGGAGGCCGGCGAGACGCTGGAGGCGGCCGTCCACCGGGAGGTGGGCGAGGAGGTCGGGTTGACCGTCGCCCAGGTGGCGTACTTCGGCAGCCAGCCGTGGGCGATGTCCGGGCCGGGGACGCTGCTGACCGGTTTCACCGCCCGAGCCGCCGGCCCGCCGGCCGAGCCGGTGGTCGACGGGACGGAGCTGACCGAGGCGCGCTGGTTCCCGCTCGACCGGCTGCCGGCGGAGTTGCCGCCCGCGTACTCGATCTCCCGCTGGCTGATCGACGCCGCCGCGACCGGCGGGCGGCGCTGACGCGCCGAGCATCAGCGTTAAGAAGGGGCCCTTCCTCTACCGCGGGCGTTAACAGGGGGCCCTTCCTTACACCCCGAGCAGGGTGCGCAGGTGGCGTGGGGGCGGGCAGTCGTGGGCGAGCATCGCGTCGTGCCAGTCCCGGACGGACACCCCGTCGGGGCGGGCGGCGGCGATCTCGGCGACCTCGGTGTACCCGACGAAGTACGTGGACAGCTGCGTCGACGTGAGCAGCGCCCGCCGCCACTTGCCGGCGGCCTCGCCCTCCTCCTGGAAGCCACGCTCGGTCATCAGCGCCATCGCGTCCGTCTCGGTCATCCCCTCGCAGTGCACCAACTGGTCGAGCAGGGCGTTGATCGTCATCCGCAGCTGCATCTTGAGCTGCTGCAACCGCACCGGCACACCCCCGAAACCGCGCCCGGCCATCACCTCCTCGGCGTGCACCGCCCAGCCCTCGATGAACGGCCCGGACCGGGCGAGGGCCCGCACCCGGGTGCCACCGACGTGCCGGCGGGCGTGCGCGAGTTGGAGGAAGTGCCCGGGCATCGCCTCGTGCACCGTGAGGTTGCGGATCATGTGGTCGTTGTACTCCCGGTAGAACGACTCGACCCGGTGCGCCGGCCAGTCCGCCGGGGTGGGCGCGATGCAGTAGAACGTCGGCACGTCGGCCGTCTCCAGCGGCCCCGGCGAGTCGCAGTACGCGACCGCCACGCCGCGCGCGAACTCCGGCATCACCTGGATCACGCACGGGTCGTCGACCAGGGTCACCAGGTCGTGGGCGCGGACGAAGTCGCTCGCCTCGTCGAGCGTCGTCGAGGCGAGGTCGACGATGGTGTGGTCGTCCGGGTGCTCGGCGGCGAGCAGGTCCAGCGCCCGGCGTACCGTCTCGTCGTCGGCCGGCCCACCGACCAGCTCGACGGCCGCCGCACGGATCTCCTCGGTGACCCGGTCCAGGTTGACCCAGGCCCGCCGCTGGATCTCGGCGGCGCCCAGCTCGGTGTCGAGCGTGTGCCACAGCCGCGCCTCCCACCGGCGGCGCCCCAGGCGCGGGTCGCGGCCCGGCCCGGCGTCGGCGGCGAGGCCGGTGCGCAGCCACGCCACGAACTCCTCGATCGCCGCGATGGCCGTGGCCGCGGCGGGCGCGACGCGGTCGTGCCGCGCGGGTGCCGCGTCGAGCAGCGCCGGCACCTCGTCGCGGATCAGCGCCGCGGTGCCGGTGAACTGCCCGACCGCCGTCTCGGCGTGGATCCGCGGCATGTCGCGCAGCGTCGCACGCGCGGTGGCGAGGGCGTCGGGCAGGGCCTCCAGCCGGCCGGCGAGGCTGTCCAGCCGGACCTCGACCGGGGCGTACGGGCGGGCGACCAGCGCGTGCAGCAGCCCGCCGGGGTTGTGCCGGAGCGGGTCCCACTCGTGTGCGCGGATCTCGTCCCGTTCGAACAGCTCCCGGTCGACGAGGGCGGTCAGCAGGGCGTGGTCCACCTGGTCGTCCACGTCGAGCGCGTCACCGTCCACCTCGGACAGCGCGTCGGCCGCGTCCCGCAGCATCGCCCGATCGGCGGCCAGCGCGTCGGCGGACCAGTCCGGCAACCGGTCGTCGTGCCGGTGATCCCCCGCCGTGGCGGCCAGTCCGGGCCGGCTCTCCAGCAACGCGTCGACGATCCGCTCAGCCAGCGGCCCGAACTCCTGCATGGGAAGCACCCTACCGATCACCCAGCACCCGCACCCGCCTGGCGCCGATCGGCGTTGATCATGACGCTGGCGGGTGGTTCGATCTCGTACGCACCCGCCAACTTCATGATCAGCTTTGCGGGGCGGCGCCTTCGGCGGTGCGGACGGCTTCCGCGTAGGCCAGGGTGGCGCGGCGGAGGGCCGCTTCCGGGTCCAGGTCGGCTTCCCGCGCGGCGGCGACGGTGGTCAGGAGACCTGCGCCGAGTCTTGCCTCCGGGTCCACCTGGGTGTCCGCCAGCGGGGGTGGGACGGCCAGGCCGATGCGGGCGGCGCGCTCGAGGATCTTCGCCGCCAGAGCGAGAGCGGGCTGGCTCATGGCGATGCCGTCGAGAACCGAGTCGCGCGCCTTCTCGGCCCGCTTGATCCGCTCCCAGCTCGCCTCGATCTCCTCGATCGACGCCGCCCGGCCGTCGGCGAAGACGTGCGGGTTACGCCGGACCATCTTGTCGACCAGGCCACCGGCCACGTCGTCGACGGTCCACCGCTCGTCCTCGGGCAGCTCCTCGGCGAGCCGGGCGTGCAGCACCACCTGGAGCAGCACGTCCCCCAACTCCTCGCGCAGCGCGTCGGTGTCCCCGGCGCTGATCGCGTCGTACGCCTCGTAGCACTCCTCCAGCAGGAAACGGGCGAGGCTCCGATGGGTCTGCGCCCGCTTCCACGGGTCGCCGCCGGGCGAGACGAGGCGGTCCATCACCGCCACCGCGTCGAGCAGCCGGGCACCCGGCGGGTCCCACGAGCCGTACATCAGCTCCAGCTCGGCGAGGCCCGGCTCCCGGGCCAGGCGCAGACCCAGCTCACGGGCGAGGGACTCGTCGCCGGCCGGGCCGGCGAGCCACACCGCCGTGCCGTGGGCGGCGACCGTGTCCAGCAGCGCCTGGGTGGCCGGACCGTCGACCACGGTCACCTCGGCGCCCGCCGCGCGGACCGCCGCCGCCGTCGCGCTTTCCGCCCCGGCGAGCACCGGGTGCCGGCGTACGACGTCCCAGGCGGCCGCCGTGAGCAGCCCGGCCGGCAGCCGGGGCGAGGTGACCAGCAGGACGATCCGCGCCGACATGCTCAGCTGGCGACCGGCTCGGTCGCCTCGGCGCCGGTCGGCTCGACCGTCGGCAGCGGCTCCGGGGTGGAGATGTCGGTGACCGCGTCGGAGCCCGGCTCACCCAGCGGCACGCTCACCGCGGGCGCGTCGCCGGCGAAGCTGAGCACCGGGAACTCCAGCGGCCGGTAGCGGGGGTTGACCGTCACGTCGTACCCCTCGACGGCCTCGGCAAGCGACCGGCGGGTGGCGAGGGCCAGCCGCAGCTGGTCGCCGTCGAGCTGCCCGGCGGCGGCGTCGTCGGGAACGTCCGCCGGGATCACGCCCGCCTTGCGGCCGGCGGCGATGAGGTCGGCCAGCTCCTGCTCGGTCGGCGCGGCCGGCGTGCCGGTGGGGATGCCGGAGAGGCAGGTGTAGAGGGTGGCGACCTCGCGCACGTACTCCGTCTCCGGGGCGAGGCCGAGCTGGCGGGCGACCTGGGCCGGCTCCGCCCGGCCCTGCGGGCGGTAGCCCTTGTCGGCGGACACCCGCTCGCACACCTCGCCCAGCACGAGCGTGCCGACGATCTGGGCCCGGCCGGGCAGCGGCGGCGCCGGCTGGGCCGCCTCCGGCGCGTCCGGCGCGGCCGTCGGGGCGGCGGTCTGTGCCCGCAGCTCGTCGAGGATTCCGTTCACGGCCTCCTCGGTGATCCGCTGGTCACCGACGTACGCGGCGACACCCGGCTCGGTACGGCATCCGGCGAGGGCGACGAGGCCGACCGCCACGCTGGCGACGGCGACAAGACGGCGAGCACGCATGCCGGTCACTCTCTCACGCCGTCCCGGCGCGGTGTGACGGCCCCCACGCCTCACCGGGCCGCCCCCGCGAGGGCCGCCGGCTCGCCGAGCACGTCGGAGAGGAGCTGGGCGCACCACTCCAGCAGCGCCTGGTCGCGCAGCGGCTCGCCGCCGACCCGGCGGGTGCTCGGCCGCGGCACGCTGACCTGGTCGAGCGCCGCCTTGTAGACGGCGTCCGGGTGGTACCGCTTGAGCCGCAGCTGCTTCGAGTCCGGCAGCGGCAGCGGACCGAACCGGATGTGCTTGCCCTGCATGCTGACGTCGGTGAGGCCGTAGCGGCGGGCGAGCAGCCGGAACCGCGCCACCGCCACCAGGTTCTGCACCGGCGCGGGCGGCTCGCCGTACCGGTCGGTCATCTCGGCGACCACCTCGCGCAGCCGCTCCTCGTCGCGGGCCTCGGCCAGCTTGCGGTACATCTCCAGGCGCAGCCGCTCCACGCCGACGTAGTCGTGCGGCAGGTGCGCGTCCACCGGAAGGTCGACCTTGACCTCGACCTCCTCCTCCGGACGTTCCCCCTTGAACGCCTGCACCGCCTCGCCGACCATGCGCACGTACAGGTCGAAGCCGACGCCCTCGATGTGGCCGGACTGCTCGCCGCCGAGCAGGTTGCCGGCGCCCCGGATCTCCAGGTCCTTCATCGCCACGTACATGCCGGCGCCCAGCTCGGTGTGCTGCGCGATCGTGGCCAGCCGCTCGTGGGCGTGCTCGGTGAGCGGCTTGTCCGGCGGGTAGAGGAAGTACGCGTACGCCCGCTCCCGGCCCCGGCCGACCCGGCCGCGGATCTGGTGCAGCTGGGCCAGGCCGAGCAGGTCGGCGCGTTCCACGATCAGGGTGTTGGCGTTCGGGATGTCGATGCCGGACTCCACGATCGTGGTGCAGACCAGGACGTCGAACTCCTTCTCCCAGAAGCCGACCATGACCTTCTCCAGGGCCTCCTCGCCCAGCTGGCCGTGCGCCACCGCGACCCGCGCCTCGGGCACCAGCTCACGCAGCTTCCGCGCCGCCCGCTCGATCGACTCGACCCGGTTGTGCAGGTAGAAGACCTGACCGTCGCGGAGCAGCTCACGGTGGATGGCGGCGGCCACCTGCCGCTCGTCGTACGCCCCGACGGCGGTGAGCACGGGGTGCCGCTCCTCCGGCGGGGTGGCGATGGTGGACATCTCCCGGATGCCGGTGATCGCCATCTCCAGCGTCCGCGGGATCGGGGTGGCCGACATGCTGAGCACGTCGACCGCGGCCCGCATGGCCTTCAGGTGCTCCTTGTGCTCGACGCCGAAGCGCTGCTCCTCGTCGACGATGACCAGGCCGAGGGACTTGAACCGGGTGGACGCCTGGAGCAGCCGGTGGGTGCCGATGACGATGTCGGCGGTGCCGTCGGCGACCATGGCCAGGGTCTGCTCGGCCTCCTTCGGCGTCTGGAAGCGGGACAGCTGCCGGATCGTCACCGGGAACTGGCTCATCCGCTCGGCGAACGTGTTGTAGTGCTGCTGCACGAGCAGCGTCGTCGGCACGAGCACCGCCACCTGCTTGCCGTCCTGCACCGCCTTGAACGCGGCTCGGACGGCGATCTCGGTCTTGCCGTACCCGACGTCGCCGCAGATCAGCCGGTCCATCGGGACCGTCTGCTCCATGTCCCGCTTGACCTCCTCGATGGCGGCGAGCTGGTCCGGCGTCTCCTGCCAGGGGAAGGCGTCCTCCAGCTCCCGCTGCCACGGGGTGTCCGGCCCGAAGTTGTGCCCCTTGGACGCCTTCCGAGCGGCGTAGAGCTGGATCAGCTGGGCGGCGATCTCCCGGACCGCCTTGCGGGCGCGGGCCTTCGACTTCTGCCAGTCCGAGCCGCCCATCTTGTGCAGGGTGGGCTGCTCACCGCCGACGTAGCGGGAGAGCTGGTCGAGCTGGTCGGTGGGGACGAACAACCGGTCGCCGGGCTGGCCGCGCTTGCTCGGGGCGTACTCGATGACCAGGTACTCCCGGCTGGCGCCGTTGACCGTCCGCTGCACCAGCTCGACGTACCGGCCGATGCCGTGCTGCTCGTGCACGACGAAGTCGCCGGCCTTGAGCTCCAGCGGGTCGATGGTGTTACGCCGCCGGCTCGGCATTTTGCGCATGTCCCGGGTCGAGGTGCCCCGGCCGCCGGTCAGGTCGTCCCCGGTGAGCAGCACGAACCGGGACGCCTCGTCGACGAAACCGCCGATCAGCGACCCGCAGGTGACCAGCAGCTCCCCAGGGGCGGGCGCGGTCGGCACCTCCTCGGTCATCCGCGCGCCCAGGCCGGCGTCGCGCAGCACCTCGACGGCCCGCTGGGCGGGACCGTGCCCCGCGAAGACCAGCGCGATCGACCACCCCTCGCCCGCCCAGCGCTTGAGGTCGTCGACCACGCGGGCGGTCTCGCCGTGGTAGAGCGGGGCGGGCTGGGCCGCGAGGGTCACCGCGATCGCGTCGTCCGGGGTGACGTCCACCTCGACCGGCTCGTCCTCCCAGGGCTGTCGCGCGGGGGCCGCGGCCGGTTCGGCCAGCCCGAACGGCGAGACCGTCCACCAGGGCTGGCCCTGGACGCGGGCGGCCGCCCGGACGTCCGCGAGGGTCCGGAAGGCGGCGGCACCGAGGTCAATCGGCCTTTGTGCGCCGCTCGAGGCCGCCTCCCAGCTCGCTCGGAGAAATTCGTCTGCGGTACGCACCAGGTCGTGCGCCCGGGTGCGGATGCGCTCCGGGTCACAGAGCAGCACGTGGGTGCCGGCCGGCATGGTGTCGAGCAGCAGCTCCATCGAATCGGCACCGATCAGCGCCGGGGCGAGCGACTCCATGCCCTCGACCGGGATGCCCTCGGCCAGCTTGTCGAGGATCTCCGCCAGCTCCGGGTGCTCCTCGGCGAGGGCGGCGGCCCGTTTCCGCACCGACGGGGTCAGCAGCAGCTCCCGGCAGGGCGGGGCCCAGAGCTGGGGAACCGCCTCGATCGTGCGCTGGTCGGCCACCGCGAAGGTGCGGATCTCCTCCACCTCGTCGCCCCAGAACTCGACCCGGGACGGGTGCTCGTCGGTGGGCGGGAACACGTCGAGGATGCCGCCGCGTACGGCGAACTCGCCGCGCTTGGTGACCAGGTCGACCCGCGCGTACGCCATGTCGGTGAGCCGGCGCGCGACCTCCTCCAGGTCGGCCTCGTCGCCGGCGGCCAGCCGCACCGGTTCCAGGTCGCCGAGGCCCTTCAGCTGCGGTTGCAGCAGGGACCGGACCGGGGCGACCACCACCCGCAGCGGGCCGGTGCGGCCGTGCGCGTCGGCCGAGTCGGGGTGGGCCAGCCGGCGGAGCACGGCCAGCCGCCGGCCCACCGTGTCCGAACGCGGTGACAGCCGCTCGTGCGGGAGCGTCTCCCAGGAGGGGAAGACCGCCACCTGCTCTGCCGGGAGCAGGCTGCCCAGCGCCGAGGCGAGGTCGTCGGCCTCCCGGCTGGTGGCGGTGACCGCCAGCACCGGCCGGCCCGCGCCTCCCACCGGCTCGTCGGCCGCGACGGCGGCGACGGCGAACGGCCGCAGCGACGGCGGGGCGGTCAGGTCGAGCCCGTCGAGGCGGGCAGCACCGGATCGCGCCAGGTCACGGGCCCGGGCGAGGGCCGGGTCGGCCAGGGCGGCGGCGAAGAGTCCGGTGAGCATGTGTGATCACTTCCAGGGGGCGTCGGCACACGACTAAAGCCCCTCGTCCGGCGGGACGGGGGGTGCACGCCTGCCAGCCTATCTCCGTCCCCCGACGTTCTGCCCGCTTCCCGCCACCGTCGCCCGCCGCCTCACCCCGCCCCGCGCCGCCCCACCCCCGCCTCGCGCCGCCCCCACCCCCGCCTCGCGCCGCCCGGCCCCCGCTCCCGCCCCCGCGATCCGCGATCCGCGTCGGCGTTCGCGCGCTCAAGATCCGGACAACTTCGGGGAAGGTGCTGCCTTCCAAAGCCCGGAGGCAGCCCCTTCCCCGAAGTTGCGCCGGTCCCGTCCCATGAGGTGGATCTTGACCCGGCCGCGCCGTCATGGTCGGCTGAACCCATGAGCGGACAGTGGCGCGTGCAGTTCGACGCGGAGGTCACCTTCGCCAACGGTGGTGGGCTGCGAACCGAGGGATTCCGGCTGGACATCCCCGGTCGGGAGATCGACGACGCGGACCTGGCCGCGCTCTTCGTCCGGCACCTCGGGCTGCTGATGGTGGCCGACGTCCGCATCACGAACAAGACGATCATCGAGGAGCCGCACAAGGGCGGGCGCGGCGTTTCCGGGACCGGCGAGGATGCGCCGGGCCGCCGGCTGGTCGAGTTGAGCCACCCGGTCACCGACGGGATGGTCACACTTCCGGGCTGGCCGGCGCCGCGGATCACCGACTGGCTGACCCGGGAGGCGTCCCGCGCGAACTACGCCCCGGGCACCGAGTTCCACGTCGCCCGGATCGAAATGATCGCCAACACGGGCACGTACGTGGACACCCCCGCGCACCGCTACGCCGACGGTGCCGATCTCACCGGCACACCGCTCGACCGGCTCGCCGACCTGCCCGGCGTCGTGGTCCGGGTGCCCGCCGACACCCGCGCGGTGGACCGGCTGCTGCTGGCCCCGTACGACGTCGCCGGCAAGGCGGTGCTGCTGCACACCGGCTGGTCGGCGCACTTCGGCACCGACCGGTACGGCGCACCCGAGGCCCCGTACCTCACCGGCGACGGCGCCGGCGCGCTGGTCGAGGCGGGCGCCGCCCTAGTCGGCATTGACTCGATCAACATCGACGACATGAGCCCGGCCGCGGCCGGCGAGCGCCCCGCGCACAGCGGCCTGCTGGCGGCCGGGATCCCGATCGTGGAGCACCTGACCGGGCTGGAGGCCCTTCCCCCGTCCGGATTCCGGTTCACCGCCGCGCCACCACGGGTGGCCGGCATGGGCACCTTCCCGGTCCGCGCCTTCGCCGTCGTGAGCTGATCGCGCCGGCACCGGAAAGATCGACACGGGATCCCGGGCATCGCGGCATCGCACCGTGTTGGACATCGCGATGCCCGGGGCATCGAGTGGATCTTCCTGGCCGCTCACCGATCAGTAGCGCACCGAGATGCGGCGGGCTGTCGCGTCGACGCGGACGTCACCGCCGTACGGGAGGATCAGCTGCGGGTCGGTGTGCCCGATGTCCAGATCGAAGACGACCACCGCGTACGGGTTGTACGTCGCCAGCGCCCGGGTCACCGCGGCCCGCTGCTCCGCCGCGTACGCCACCTTCTCCGCCGGGCCGAGCGGCCGGCTGAACTCCCACGCCTTCGGCCGGCCGACCAGCACGGCGGGGAACGTCCCGAGCAGGCCCCGCTCCCCCAGGTTGCGCAACATCCGGAAGACCTCGGTGGCCGACGGCAGCTCCTCGGAGGTTTCCAGCACGAAGACCGACCCGGCCAGCTCCGCCACGGGGGCGACCCGGTCGGCGGCGAGCAGCCAGTGCAGCACCTCCAGGTTGCCGCCCCAGATCCGGCCCTCGACCACCCGCTGCGGACCGGCCCAAATCCAGCCCGCGGCCGGGAACATCACCGGCTCGCGGGCCAGCGTGGCGGGGTCGTTCCAGTCGTTCGGCTGGTCGCCCCACTCGGTGGCCGGGGTCAGGTCGTACCAGCCGGTGGTGAAGAGCGCGGCGCGCAGCGAGTCGAACGTGAGCGGGTGCGGCGCACCGGGCCGGCCGAGGTGCACCAGCACCGAGCCGCCGTGGTAGCCGACCATCCCCAACCGGTGCAGGTGGTTCAGCAAGTTGGTGTTGTCCGAGTAGCCGAAGTACGGCTTCGGGTTCGCCCGCAGCACCGCGTCGTCGAGGTACGGCGTGACCGTGATCAGGTCCTCCCCGCCGACGGTGGCCAGCACGGCGGTGACCGTGGGGTCGGCGCAGGCGGCGGTCAGGTCCCGCGCCCGGTCGCGCGGGTCGGCGTCCATGACACGCGTGGTCGGGTACTCGACCGGCTCCAGGCCGAGGTCCTCGCGCAGCCGGCGCAGGCCCAGCTCGTACACGTGCGGGAAGAGGCCCGGCAGGCCGGCGGACGGGGAGACGACCGCGACCCGGTCGCCGGGGCGCGGCTTCGGTGGATAGCGCAACGTCGGCACGCTCCGAACGCTACCGACGCCCGCCGGTGGGCATCCGCGCCGGAGCCGGGGCGAAACGGCGTACCCGTTCGTACCGGACTCTAGGCTGGCGGAGTGATCGGCGACACCCTGCTCCGCCGCCACGGCCCGGCGTCCGTGCCGTGGCACCGGCCGGGAGCTGCGCGAATGCCTGAGATGTTAGGAAGGGACCCTTCCACAACAGAAGGCGTTAACAAGGGGCCCCTCCTTACACCCCGGTCCGCGCGGATACCATCCAGGGAGTCGGACAGCGCTGTCCTTCGTACTCACGTAAGGAGCGCACCGTGACCGACCAGCACGACCACGACGGCCCCGACGCCGCGCTGCGCGCCGACATCCGCCGCCTCGGCACCCTGCTCGGCCAGACCCTCGCCCGCCAGGAGGGCCGCCCCCTGCTCGACCTCGTCGAGGACATCCGCGCCCAGGTCCGCACCGACGCCCCGGCCGCCGCCCAGCGGCTCGCCGGGCTGGACGTCACCACGGGCACCAAGCTGGCCCGCGCGTTCTCCACGTACTTCCACCTGGCCAACATCACCGAGCAGGTCCACCGCGCCCGCGACCTTCGCCGCCGCCGCGCCATCCAGGGCGGCTGGCTGGACCAGGCGGCCAAGATGATCGCCGAGCGCGGGGTGCCCGCCGAGGAGATCGCCGCGGTGGCCCGCCGCCTCGCGGTGCGCCCGGTCTTCACCGCCCACCCCACCGAGGCCGCCCGCCGGTCGATCCTGTCGAAGCTCCGCGCGATCGCCGACGAACTGGACACCGAGACCAGCAACGCGATCCTGTACGGGGCCAGCGACGAGGGCCCCGCCAACCGCCGCCTCGCCGAACTGCTCGACCTCATGTGGCAGACCGACGAGCTGCGGCTGGACCGGCCCGACCCGACGGACGAGGCCCGCAACGCCATCTACTACCTGCGCGACCTGTACGCCGAGGCGGCGCCGCAGGTGCTCGACGACCTCGCCGACACGCTGCGCATGCTCGGGGTGGAGACCTCGCCGACCGCCCGGCCGCTGACCTTCGGCACCTGGATCGGCGGCGACCGGGACGGCAACCCGTTCGTCACCCCCACGGTGACCCGCGAAGTGCTGATCATCCAACACGAGCACGGCATCGCGGCCACCGAGAAGGCGATGGACCAGCTCATCAACGAGGTGTCGGTCTCCCGCCGGCTACGCGGCGTCTCGCTGGACCTCTCGGCCAGCCTGGCCGCCGACCTCGACGCGCTGCCCGAGGTGGCACCCCGGTTCCGCCGGGTCAACGCCGAGGAGCCGTACCGGCTGAAGGCCCGCTGCGTGAAGGCGAAGCTCGCCAACACCCGGCAGCGGCTGCGGCAGGGCACCGCCCACGTGCCGGGGCGGGACTACCGGGGGTCCGGCGAGCTGATCGCCGACCTGGAGTTGCTGCGCGCCTCGCTGGCCCGCAACTCCGGCCAGCTCACCGCCGTGGGCCGGCTCGCGTCGACCATCCGTACGGTGTCCGCGTTCGGCCTGCACCTCGCCACCATGGACGTCCGCGAGCACGCCGAGAAGCACCACGAGGTGCTGGCCCAGCTGTACGGCGCGGTGGGCGAGGTGGAGGACTACCCGTCGCTGAGCCGGCTGGAGCGCACCAAGCTGCTCGCCGACGAGCTGACCGGCCGGCGGCCGCTGTCCACCCTCGACACGCCGCTCACCGAGTCGGCCCGCAAGACGTTCGACGTGTTCGGCACGATCCGGGAGGCGCAGGACCGGTTCGGCACCGAAGTGATCGAGTCGTACATCATCTCGATGACCCTCGGCGTGGACGACGTGCTCGCCGCGGTCGTGCTGGCCCGCGAAGCCGGCCTGATCGACGTGCACAGCGGCCGGGCGCGGATCGGCTTCGTGCCGCTGCTGGAGACCCCCGCCGAGCTGAACGCCGGCGGTGAGCTGCTGGACGAGCTCTTGTCGCTGCCGGCGTACCGGGCGCTGGTCGCGGCCCGCGGTGACGTGCAGGAGGTGATGCTGGGCTACTCCGACTCCAACAAGGAGGCCGGCATCACCACCAGCCAGTGGTCCATCCACCGGGCGCAGCGCGCGCTGCGCGACGTCGCCGCCCGGCACGGCGTGCACCTGCGGCTCTTCCACGGCCGCGGCGGCACGGTCGGCCGGGGCGGCGGGCCCACGCACGACGCGATCCTGGCCCAGCCGTACGGGACGCTCGACGGTGCAATCAAGGTGACCGAGCAGGGCGAGGTCATCTCCGACAAGTACACCCTGCCGGCGCTGGCCCGGGAGAACCTGGAGCTGACCATGGCCGCCGTGCTCCAGGCGACGCTGCTGCACACCGCGCCCCGGCAGCCGGCCGAGATGCTGGAGCGGTGGGACGCGACGATGGACGTGGTCAGCGAGGCGGCGTTCCGGTCGTACCGGTCGCTGGTCGAGGACCCGGACCTGCCCGCGTACTTCTGGGCGTCGACCCCGACCGAGCTGCTGGGCGCGCTGAACATCGGCTCCCGGCCGGCGAAGCGCCCGAACACCGGCGCCGGGCTGGCCGGTCTGCGGGCCATCCCGTGGGTGTTCGGCTGGACCCAGACCCGGCAGATCGTCCCCGGCTGGTTCGGGGTGGGCTCCGGCCTGGCCGCCGCCCGCGAGGCCGGGCACGCGGACGTGCTCGCCGAGATGCACCGCAGCTGGCACTTCTTCCGGACGTTCCTGTCGAACGTCGAGATGATGCTGACCAAGACGGATCTGACGATCGCCCGCCGGTACGTGGAGACGCTGGTACCGAAGAAGCTGCACCCGATCTTCCACAAGATCGAGCAGGAGTACGAGCTGACCAAGCGCGAGGTGCTCGCGGTGACCGCCTCGCCGGCCCTGCTGGAGAGCTCGCCGGTGCTCCAGCGCACCCTCGCCGTGCGGGACACTTACCTGGAGCCTCTGCACCACCTGCAGGTGGCGCTGCTGCGGCAGTACCGGGAATCGGGCGCGGCGGGTCGTGCGGTGGCCACCGCGCCGGGTGGCCGGCGCGCGCCGAGCGACGGCACCGCCCTGGAGCGGGCCCTGCTCACCACCGTCAACGGCATCGCCGCCGGCATGCGCAACACCGGCTGAGGCGTAAGGAAGGGCCCCCTATTAACGCCTGAGGTAGAGGAGGGGTCCCCTGTTAACAGTCGGCTGTTAACAGGGGACCCCTCCTTACCGCTCGGCGGCGGTTCAGAAGTCGCCGCCGCCGAAATCGTCGCCGCCGCCGAAGTCGCCGGCGCCCGCGCCGCCGCTGCCCTCGCCGCCCACGTCACCGCCGCCCGCAGCGCCGGCGTCGCCCTGGTCGGCCCCGTCCTGGAAGCCCTCCTCGTAGCCGGTGCCGTAGCCGTACCCGGGATCGCCCCACATCGGGGAGAAGAGCGCGTCGGCGATGAGCAGGCCGCCGACCACGCCCGCGCCGGCGCCCAGCGCGGTCTTCCACCACGGCGTCGAGTACCAACCGGCCGGCACCGGCCGGCCCTGGAACCGCCCACCCGGGTAGTAGTAGGGCGTGTCCCGGCTGGGCTGCGGGCCGGCCTTGAAGGTCTGCCCCTGCACGTCCACCTCGCGGTCCCGGGTGAGCTGCCCGGCACCTCTGGCCGCGGCGAGCGGCGGCAGGTCGGGCCCGGGGTCGATGCCCATCGCGGTCCGGGCCGCCCGGATGTACGCCAGTCCCTCCAGCGCCGTCTCCCGGGCGAGCGCGAACTGGTGCGGTGTCCGCGCCTGTTCCAGCTGGGAGCCGGCCGCGTTGTACCGCTCCCCGGCGTCGGCCAGCGCCTGCCGGACCGCGGGTTCCTCCCCGTGGAGGTTCATCAGCTGCCCGCCGAGTCGCTCGTACCAGCGCTGCGCCTCCGCCCGCGCGTCGGCCAGCTCGTCACCGCGGCGCGCGCCCGCCTGGGCACGGGCGACCGCGAAGGCGATCACCGCGCCGAGAGCCACGATGCCGAGGCACAGCAGAAGTTCCATGACGCGTACCTACCCACGCGCGCCCGGTCGTACCCGTTTGGCAAGCTCGGCGGCATGGACTTTCCGACGCTGGCCGTGGTGGTCGTCTGCCTCGCCGCGGGCGGCGCGGTGGGCTGGTACGCCGCCCGCGTCCGGTCCGCCACCGAGATCGCCCGGCTGGAGGCCACGCTCGCGGCCACCCGGGAGGGCGAGGGCCGCCTGGAGCAGTCCATGCGCGCGCTCAGCTACGAGGCCACCGCCCAGTCCCAGGAGGCGGTGGCCCGCGCGGTGGCGCCGCTGCACGAGACCCTCCGGCGGTACGAGCTGCGGGTCGCCGAGCTGGAACGCGACCGGGTCGACGCGTACGCCGAGCTGCGCGAACAGGTCCGCACGATGAGCACGGTCTCCGGTGAGCTGCGCACGGAAACCAAGCAGCTCGTGGCGGCGCTGCGGGCACCCCAGGTGCGCGGCCGGTGGGGCGAGCACCAGCTGCGTCGCATCGTCGAGGCGGCCGGCATGTTGGAGCACTGCGACTTCGCCGAGCAGGTCACCGCCGCGACCGACCATCAGGGGGTCCGACCCGACCTGGTGGTGCGTCTGCACGGCGGCCGGTCGGTGGTGGTCGACGCGAAGGCGCCGTTCGAGGCGTACCTGACCGCGATGGAGGCCCGCGACGAGCGTGGCCGGGACGGCCACCTCGACGCGCACGCGAAGCACCTGCGCGCCCACGTGGACGCGCTGGCGGCCAAGACGTACTGGGCGGCGTTCGACCAGGCACCCGAGTTCGTGGTGCTGTTCGTGCCGGCCGACCCGTTCCTCGACGTCGCGTTGCAGCGCGACCCGACGCTGCTGGAGCACGCGTTCGCCCGCAACGTGGTGCTCGCGACCCCCGCCACCCTGGTCGCGCTGCTGCGCACGGTCGCCTACTCGTGGCGACAGGAGGCGTTGGCCCGCAACGCGGTGGCGGTGCATTCCCTGGCCCGCGAGCTGTACGGGCGGCTGTCCACCCTGGGCGACCACGTCGGGAAGCTGGGGGCGTCGCTCGGTGGGGCGGTCACCGCGTACAACCGTGCGGTGGGTTCGCTGGAGGCGCGCGTGCTGGTCAGTGCCCGTAAGCTCGCCGAGTTGGGCGTGTCCGACGACGAGCTGGCGGCGCCGGCTCAGGTCGAGGTCACTCCACGTCAGCCCCAGGCGCCGGAGCTGCTGGAGCCGGGCGCCTGAGTGGACGTTCACCGTCCGTCCACATCAAGCGGTGGATGTGACAATGCGTGTCCACGCATGTCACGAGATGGTCACAACGAACTGGCTGGTAGTGACACCGGACGTCGATACCGCGAAGGATTTCGCTCACGCGTGCCCTGCATCTGAGGGCCCTGTTCTCTGGAGGAAAGAGAACGTGAGCAAACCCCGAAATCTGAGCCGGCGTACCTCCGCCGCGCTCTTCGCGTCGGTCATCGCGGCCAGTGCCGTGACCGTCGCGGGCGGCGCCGCCACCGCGAGCGCCGCACCGGCCGCACCCGACGCGACCCCCGTCGAGGTGCTGGGCGCCCACGACGCCAAGCTGCTCGCGGAGGCAGAGGCGGAGAAGGCCCCCACCGTCACCCTGATCGTGGCGACGGAGAAGGGCGAGGCCAAGGACGTCGCCGACGACCTGAAGGGTCTCGGCGCCGCGGTAACCGAGCGGTACGACACGATCGGGTACGTCCTGGCGAAGGTCCCCACCGACAAGGTGGTCAAGGCCGCCACGCTGCCCGGCGTCTCCGGTGTCGACCTGGACGAGACGATCCAGCGTCCCGAGCCGAGTCCGGAAGCCGCACCTTCCGGCCAGAAGGCGGCCAAGCAGGGCGCGACGCTGAGCGGCCCCGGCGCCGACACCCGTGCCGCCAACCCCTACATGCCGACCAACGAGATCGGCGCCGTGCGGTTCGTCTCGCAGCACCCGGAGTGGGACGGGCGCGGTGTGACGATCGGCATCATGGACTCCGGTGTGGACCTGGACCACCCGGCGCTTCAGCAGACCACCACCGGCGAGCGCAAGATCGTCGACTGGATCACCGCGACGGATCCGTTCGAGGACGCCACGTGGCGACCGATGATCACCGAGGTGACCGGCCCGTCCTTCAGTGCGGCCGGTGCCACCTGGACGGCTCCGGCGGGCACCTACCGCTTCAACACCTTCCGCGAGTCGATCACGGCGGCCAGCGAGCCGGGCGGCGACGTCAACCGCGACGGCGACCAGACCGACGTGTTCGGCGTGCTCTACAACCCGACCACCCACGACATCTGGGTGGACGCCGACCTCGACCGGGACTTCACCGACGAGGCCGCGATGCGGCCGTACAAGGAGAAGTTCGACGTCGGGCACTTCGGCACCGACAACCCGTCGACCGCGGTCCGCGAACAGATGCCGTTCGTGGTCGAGTACCGCGAGGACGTCGACACCGCGCCGGTGGGCGGTCCCGGCCTGGTCGACTACGTCAACATCGGCATCGTCGAGGACGCGCACGGCAGCCACGTCGCCGGCATCACCGCCGCCAACGACATGCTCGGCAACGACGCGTTCGACGGCGCCGCGCCCGGTGCGAAGCTGGTCTCCGCCCGCGCCTGCACGTGGGGCGGCGGCTGCACCTACGCCGCCCTCACCACCGGAATGGCGGACCTGGTCATCAACCGTGGCGTCGATGTCATCAACATGTCGATCGGCGGCCTGCCCGCGCTGAACGACGGCAACAACGCCCGCGCCGAGCTGTACAACAACCTGATCAACACGTACGGCGTGCAGATGTTCATCTCGGCCGGCAACTCCGGCCCGGGCCTGAACACCATCGGCGACCCGTCGGTGTCGGCCAACGTGGTCAGCGTCGCGGCCAGCATCAGCAAGGACACCTGGCTGGCGAACTACGGCTCGGTGGTGCGGACGAAGAACGCCCTGTTCAACTTCTCCTCGCGCGGTCCGCGTGAGGACGGCGGGGTCAAGCCCACCATCGCCGCGCCGGGTTCCGCGATCTCCACGATCCCGGTCTGGCAGGCCGGCGCGCCGGTCGCCGAGGCCGGTTACGCCCTCCCGCCGGGCTACGGCATGTTCAACGGCACCTCGATGGCCTCCCCGCAGGCCGCCGGCGGCGCCGCGCTGCTGCTGTCGGCCGCACGCGCGACCGACAAGGGCGTCACCCCG
This sequence comes from Micromonospora sp. WMMC415, assembly GCF_009707425.1. Taxonomy (GTDB): domain Bacteria; phylum Actinomycetota; class Actinomycetes; order Mycobacteriales; family Micromonosporaceae; genus Micromonospora. The sequence continues at coordinate 25,513 of NZ_CP046104.1, forward strand.
GCGATGCTGCGCCGGGCGCTCGTCAGCTCGGCCAAGCCGATCAAGGGCGTCCCGACGTACGGTCAGGGCTTCGGCATGTTCGACGTGCCGGGTGCCTGGAAGCTGCTGCGCCAGGGCGTCGAGACCCGCTCGTACACGTCGGAGGCGCCGGTCTGCACCGTGCTCTCCGAGCAGCTCGCCAACCCGAACCGGGGCACCGGCCTGTACAACCGGTGCGCCTCCGCGGAGGGTGGCCACCGGATCGGCCAGACCAAGACCTACCAGGTCAAGCTCACCCGGACCAGCGGCCCGGCCGGCAGCGTCAAGCACACCATCGGGCTGCGCGGCAACGACGGCACCTTCAAGGCACCGAAGACCGTCTCGCTGCCGCTGAACAAGACCGTCACCGTCACCGTCACCGCCAAGCCGGGTGCCGGTGCGCACGGGGCGATCATGACGGTGGACGACCCGGCCACCAACACGATCGACTTCGAGGTCTCCCTCGTGGTCGTCGCGTCCACCGACACCCGGAAGCCGAACTTCTCGTTCTCGGCCGAGGGCTCGGTGGACCGGAACGGCTTCACGTCGTACTTCGTGACCGTGCCGCCGGGGGCCGGCGCGCTCCAGGTGAACCTCGCCGGCATCGCCACCGGCTCGCAGACGCGGTTCATCGCGTTCAACCCGTACGGCGTTCCGGTGGAGAGCACCTCCAGCCTGGCCTGCTACACCAACTTCTCCGACGCCAACGCCTGCAAGCCGCAGGAGCGGGACTACCAGAACCCGATCCCGGGCATCTGGGAGATCGAGGTGGAGTCGCGTCGTACCTCGCCGTCGCTGAACAACCCGTTCCAGCTCACGGCGCGGATCCAGGGCGTCGCGGTCGAGCCGGCCGTGGTCGAGCTGCCGTCGGTCGAGGCCGGTGCGGCGACCCCGGTCACCTGGGGCCTGACCAACACCTTCGGCCCGGTCACCGTGACCGGCCAGGGCGGCCCGCTCTCCAGCGTCAACACCGAGCGGCCGACCATCGCCGAGGGCGCCTCGCAGGAGTTCCTCGTCGAGGTGCCGGCCGGGGCGACGCAGTTCACGGCCCGGATCGGCAACCCGGCCAACGCCGCCGCCGACCTGGACCTGTACGTGTTCCTCGGCGCTACCCGGGTCGGCTTCGCCGCCGACGGTGACTCCGAGGAGGCGGTCACCCTCACCAATCCGACGGCGGGCACCTACCGGGTGGTCGTCGAGGGGTACGCGGTGGACGGTGCCGGCGGAAGCACGGCGTACGACTACCGGGACTCGTTCTCCGCCCCGGCGCTCGGCACCCTGTCGGCGTCGTCGGCCCCGCTCACCCTGGCGCACGGCGCCACCGGTTCCCTCACGGGTACGGTGACCGCCCAGTCCACCCCGGCCGCCGGCCGGGAGCTGCACGGTGAGCTGGCCGTGGTGACGTCGGAGGGCGCGGTCGTCGGCCGCGGCGCCGTCGCCATCGGCGCGGTGAACTGACCCTTCCGTAACACGGCAGGAGCCCGTCCCCGGTTCGCCGGGGGCGGGCTCCTGTCACGTGTCGCGAGGTCTCGGAAGCCCCGGAGGGCCTCCTCGGCGTCCGGCGCGTCAGCCCCGCCGGGAGGCGGTCTCCACCAGGAAGGGGATGCCCTGCTGGCAGGTGGTCATCATGTCCGGCTGGATCTTCCCGGTCACCGTCACCGTGGCGCCGGCGGTCAGCACGTCGCGCGGGCCGCCGATCAGCAGGTACCCGTCGAGCAGCAGGCAGCCGGGCTCGACACCGGACTCGACCTTCCCGGTCAATGTGGCGGCCCCGACCGGCGGTGGCTTGGTCGGCCCGCCCGGCTGCTTGGGGCTGACCGTCGGCACCGGCTGCGTGGGGGCGGCCGGCGAGGTCGGCGGGACGGCGCCGGGGGTGGTCGGCTCCGGGATCGGCGAGTCGGTCACGGGCGATGCTCCCGTCGGGGTGGGGGTGCCGTCGCCCGTACCCTGGCCGCCGCAGGCGCCGAGCGCCAGGCAGACGGCCAGCGCCGGGACGGCGAGCCGAAGGGTCCTCATACCGGTATCTGACGTACCGGCGGCCGCCGGCGTTCCACGCTAACCCCGGGCCGCCGCGGCGGCCTTCATGTCCCGCTTGAGTTCCTGCGGCAGGGAGAAGGTCAGCCGCTCGTTGGCGGTCACGACCTCCTCGACGTCGGCGAAGCCGCGCGCGGCGAGGTGGGCCAGCACGTCCTGGACCAGCTCCTCGGGAACGCTGGCGCCCGAGGTCAGGCCGACCGTCGTCGCGCCCTCCAGCCAGGCGTCGTCGATCTCGTGCGCGAAGTCGACCAGGTGACCGGCGCGGGCGCCGGCGTCGAGGGCCACCTCGACCAGGCGGACCGAGTTGGAGGAGTTCTTCGAGCCGACGACGATCACGACGTCGCAGTCCGGCGCGATCTCCTTGACCACGTGCTGCCGGTTGCTGGTCGCGTAGCAGATGTCGTCGCTCGGCGGGGACTGGAGCATCGGCAGCCGCTTCTTCAGGCGCGCCACCGTCTCCATCGTCTCGTCCACCGACAGCGTGGTCTGCGAGAGCCAGACGACCTTGTTCGGGTCGCGGACGGTGATTCGGTCGGCGCCCTCCGGCCCGTCGACCAGCTGGATGTGCTCGGGGGCCTCACCGGAGGTGCCGACGACCTCCTCGTGCCCCTCGTGGCCGATCAGCAGGATGTCGTAGTCCTCGGCGGCGAACCGCTTCGCCTCCTGGTGCACCTTGGTGACCAGGGGACACGTCGCGTCGATCGCCTTCAGCGAGCGCGCCTTCGCCTGTTCGTACACCTCGGGGGCGACGCCGTGGGCGGAGAAGATGACGGTGGCGCCCTCCGGCACCTCCTCGTTCTCCTCCACGAAGATCGCGCCCTGGGCCTCCAGGGTGCGGACCACGTGCTTGTTGTGCACGATCTGCTTGCGCACGTAGATCGGCGCGCCGTAGAGCTTAAGCGCCTCCTCGACGGTCTGCACCGCCCGGTCGACGCCCGCGCAGTAGCCGCGGGGCTTCGCCAGGATCACGCGCTTGCCGGTCCGGGACGTCGCTTCAGCCTCAGTCACCCGCCCATCGTACGTGCCGGCTTCTCCACCGGCAGCGCCTGCGACCCGTACCACAGCCCCCTGCCCGACCCTTTGATCATGAAGTTGACGGGTGGTTCGATCTTTTCGGCACCCGTCAACCTCATGATCGACGCGGGCGTGGTCGGGGGTGGGAACTAGGGTGGGCGGGTGGGTACGGGAGCGGAGATCCCGCGGAGCAGCTCCGAGGAGCCGTGGCCGGTCCGGGTGGTCAGCCAGAAGATCGGCGCGTGGATCGCGCGGCTGGGCTGGGTGTGGGTGGACGGGCAGGTCGCGCAGATCAGCCGCCGCCCCGGCGCCACCACCGTCTTCCTCACCCTGCGGGACCCGTCCGCCGACCTCAGCCTGACCGTCACCACCAACCGGGACGTGCTGGACTCCGGCGCGCCGGAGCTGCGCGAGGGCGCCCGCGTGGTGCTGCACGCCAAGCCCGAGTTCTACGCGGCCCGGGGCACCCTGAGCCTGCGCGCCGACGAGATCCGTCAGGTGGGCCTCGGCGAGCTGCTGGCCCGGCTGGAGAAGCTGAAGAAGCTGCTGGCCGCCGAGGGCCTCTTCGACCGGGCGCGCAAGCGCCGCCCGCCGTTCCTGCCCAACCGGATCGGGCTGATCACCGGGCGGGCGAGCGCCGCCGAGCGCGACGTGCTGACCAACGCCCGCCGGCGCTGGCCGGCGGTGGCGTTCCGCACCGTCAACGTGGCCGTGCAGGGGCCGAGCGCCGTGCCGCAGATCGTCGACGCGCTCAAGGTGCTGGACGCCGACCCGAGCATCGACGTGATCGTCATCGCCCGGGGCGGCGGCAGCATCGAGGACCTGCTCCCCTTCTCCGACGAGGCGCTGTGCCGGGCCGTGTTCGCCTGCCGTACGCCGGTCGTCAGCGCGATCGGCCACGAGACCGACGCGCCGCTGCTCGACTACGTCGCCGACGTCCGCGCGTCCACCCCGACCGACGCGGCCAAGCGCGTGGTTCCCGACCTCGCCGAGGAGGTCCGCCTCATCGGGCAGGCCCGGTCCCGGCTGGAGCGGGCGGTCCGCAACCTCGTCGACCGGGAGTCGCACCGCCTCGACCTGCTCCGGTCGCGGCCGGTGCTGGCCCGGCCGCAGGTGATGGTCGAGCAGCGGGCGACCGACGTGACCGGGCTGCGCCAGCGGGCTCTGCGCTGCCTCGACCACCGGCTGGCCGCCGCCGACGACGACCTGCGGCACACGCTGGCCCGCCTGCGCGCCCTGTCCCCCGCCGCCACCCTCGACCGCGGGTACGCCATCGTGCAGCGCGCCGACGGCCACGTCGTCCGCGCGGCGTCCGAGGTCGCCAAGGGGGATCCGCTTCGGGTACGCCTCGCCGACGGCGAGCTGGCCGCGACCGTGGACGGCTGACACCGTCCGTCCGGCGGTGTCCGCCGGGTGTGATGGGATGGGGTCGATGAGCGAGGAAACCAAGGACGAGCGGCTCAGCTACGAGCAGGCCCGCGCCGAGCTGGCGTCGGTGGTCGAGCGGCTGGAGGCCGGCGGCACCACGCTGGAGGAGTCGCTGGCGCTCTGGGAGCGCGGCGAGAAGCTGGCCGGCGTCTGCCAGGCGTGGCTGGACGGCGCCCGCGCCCGCCTCGACGCCGCCCGCCAGGAGGCCGCCGAGTCCTGACCGCCCCGGTCGCCAGATCCCGGGAAGGATCCGCCCCCCGGAGGGGCCGCATTCCTGCAAAACCCACGAGGCGGCGGCGGGGCCGCCGGAGTGCGTCCCGGCGCGGGCGGCCGGAGGCCGCCCGCGCCGCCCGTCACGTGAACAGGTTGTAGAACTCGGCGGGCGCCTCGACCACCTGGTCGGCCGGCGGCTGCTGGGCCGGCGTGGCGTTGCCGTAGTCGGAGTACGCCATCCGGATCTCCTGCGCGGCCGACTGGCCGGCGGCCGGGATCTGAAGGACCAGTTCACTGAGCCGGCCCTGCAGGTCCAGCTTGGCGGTGAAGGGCACCGTACGCGCCTGCGGACCGAGCGCGGTGATCACGGCGGGGTCGACCGACCCGGCGTCGGCGGCCTTCGACGCGTCCAGCGTGCCGGCGTACGTGCCCTCGCCGGTCTTCCGTACCTCGGTGATGCCCTGCGTGAGCACCGTGCTGCCGGCCGGGTCGACCTGGTCGAAGTCGAAGCCCAGGTTCCGGTTCCCCTGGATCCGGGACTGGTCGAGGTGCTGGTACTTGCCGAGGTTGAGCTTCTGCACGCCGGGCACGCTGCTGGCGGTCCGGCCGCCGAGATCCAGCTTCACCCAGCTGTCCGGCTTGATGTGGACGAGGTCGAGGGTCATCGACAGGTCGTCGGTCGGCTTGCCGAGCACCACCTTCATCTGCGCGCTCTGGCTGGGCTCGTGCACCTGCCCCTCGGCGGTGGACCCGCTACCGGACATGGTGAAGCGGAAGTTGCCGTTGCTGATCTCCCGCGTCGAGTCCAGCAGCGCCTGCTTGGCGTCGGCGGGGACGCCGGTGGCGGGAGCCGGTCCGGACGCGGTGGCCGTCGGCGTGCCGGACGAGCCGCCCTGCGGGGTCCCGTCGGCGTTGCAGGCGGCGAGACCGGGTGCGAACAACGCGGCGGCCATCAGGCCGGCGCTCAGACGTCGAACAGTCATGCGTGTCTCCAGGTGGGTCACCCGGCACGCCTCGCGGCGGCCGGTACCGGGCGGCGCGCGCCACCGCCGGCCGCGCCGCGCGAGCCACGTCCGGCTGCCGGAGCCGGCCAGGTCGCACCCCTGTCTGTTCCCTGCCGTCGCGTCACGCAATCACCGGCGTCTCCGGATCCCCGCCCGGACGACCCGGCCGCAGAACGCGGAACGGGCCTGCGCCGGCGTCCGCGGTGACGTCGACACAGGCCCGAGCAGGGCGTCGGAAAGTAGCCCCTCGTCCGTCGGATCGGTCTAGCTGAGCATCTCGTAGGTCGACTCGGGAGCCTCGACGACCTGGTTCGCCGGCGGCTTCTGCGCGCCCTTGGCGGCGCCGTAGTCGGCGTAGGTGACCTTGATGTCGTGCGCCTTGGTGTCGCCGGCGGCGGGCACGGAGATGACCAGCTCGGTGAGCCGGCCCTCGGTGTCCAGCTTCGCGGTGAACGGCAGCGCCTTGGCCTGGTCACCCAGGGCCTTCAGCACATCGGCGTCCAGGGCTTCCGCATCGGTGGCGGCGGTGGCGTCCAGCTTGCCGGCGTACGCGCCCTCGCCGGTCTTCTGCACGTCGGTCACCGCCTTGAACAGCACGTCGGCGCCGGCCGGGTCGACGTCCTCCAGGTCGAAGGCGAGCGCCTCGGAGTCCTTGATGCGGGACCGGTCGAGGTGCTGGTACTTGTCCTGCTGGGCGGTCATCTGCGGGGGAAGGCTCTCGGCCAGCGCGCCGAGATCGAGCTTCATCCAGCTGTCCGACTGGATGTAGATCAACTCCATGGACATCCCGGCCGCTTCGGAGTCCTCGTCGAAGGTCACGGTGAACTGAGCGCTGTTGCTGGGCTTGTGCACCAGGCCCTGCCCGGTCAGCCCGTCGCCGGTGAGCGTGAAGTTGAAGTTGCCCTTCTCGATCTCCTTGGTCGAGGCGAGGAGCGCCTCCTTCGGGTCGGCCGGCACGACCGGGCTCGCGCCGCTGGTCGGCTCGGTGGAGCCGGAGTTGCAGGCGGCCAGGCCGGGAACGAAAAGGGTGGCGGCGAGGACGCCGACGGTCCACCGTCGAATGTTCACAATCATCTCTCTTCGAAACAGGACGGCACCCGGCGGGACGAATCCGCCGGGCATCGAGCCGAGGCAGATTAGCCGATCTTCCCGACCCGTGGGGGGCACGCTCAGCTCAGCGACCCGGCCAGCGCCCGTAGCTCGTTGTCCCGCGCGTCACCGACGACGATCACCGTACGGGCCGGTTCCAGCAGCACCAGCGCCTGCTCGTTGCCCCGGGCCGTGTACCGCTGCCAGGTACGCCCCCCGAGGTCGGTCTGCCCCTGAGGTTGGCCCTGGTCGGTCAGCTCGGCGGGCAGCAGCCGCTCCGCCGGCACGTTGCTCTGCACCACCTGGACGCCCCGGCCCTCCGGCGTCAGGTACCCCAGGCGCAGCGTCGCACCGCCCTCGACCTGCTGGAAGGAGGCGTTGACCGGGCGCCACCCCTCGCCCAGGCCCTCCGGTTGGCTGACCGGGAAGGCGTTCGCCGCCCGCGCCGAGGCGAGCGCGGGTGCCGGGTCGACCACGGTGGGCTGGTCGCCGCCGAGGAAACCCCGGTAGAAGGCGAGCAGCAGGGCGATGGGGATCAGCAGCACGAGCAGCGAGATCGCCATGTCCTTCGGTGAGCGCTCCGAGCGACGCACGTCCGCGGCGGGTGGCGGGGCCGGAAGCTCCCCGGTCTCCGCCGCGCCCACGGTGGGCGGCGTCGCCGGGGCACCGACGGGCTCCACCAGGGCCGGCTCCCCCGGGGGTACGGCTCCGGCGGACGCGGGGTCGACCGGCGGCTGGCCCTCCGGCGGAGTGCGGTCGGCGGGTACGCGGTCGGCAGGCTGTGCGGGTTCCACCCCGACATCTTCGCAGCCGCCCGACGAGACGTATCCAACCCATCACCGCCCCGCCACCACACGCCACCCGGGATCGTGTGAGGATCAGCCACAAAGCCGGCAGCGGCGACGCCGCGCCCTGCCGGTCCACCCCGCACCGTCGCGAGGAGGAGCCGTCATGACGAACACCAGGACGCGGACCCCACAGGACCTCGACCGCAACCTCGCCCTCGACCTGGTCCGGGTCACCGAGGCCGCAGCGATGGCCGCCGGCCGCTGGGTCGGCCGGGGCGACAAGGAGGGCGGCGACGGGGCCGCCGTCGACGCCATGCGCAAGCTGATCAACTCGATCCCGATGCGCGGCGTCGTGGTGATCGGCGAGGGCGAGAAGGACAACGCCCCGATGCTCTTCAACGGCGAGGAGGTCGGTGACGGCACCGGCCCGGAGGTCGACGTGGCGGTCGACCCGATCGACGGCACCACGCTGATGAGCAAGGGCATGCCGAACGCCCTCGCCGTGCTGGCGGTGGCCGAGCGCGGCGCGATGTTCGACCCCAGCGCCGTCTTCTACATGGAGAAGCTCGCGGTCGGCCCGGTCTACGCCGACGTGGTGGACATCAACGCCGGCGTCGCGGACAACCTGCGGCGCATCGCCAAGGTCAAGGGCACGGACGTCTCCGAGGTCACGGTCTGCGTCCTGGACCGGTCCCGCCACGACAACCTGGTCGCCCAGATCCGGCGCACCGGGGCGGGCATCCGCTTCATCTCCGACGGTGACATCGCGGGCGCCATCGCCGCCGCCCGGGGCGAATCCGACGTCGACGTGCTGATGGGCATCGGCGGCACGCCCGAGGGGATCACCGCCGCCTGCGCCCTCAAGTGCATGGGCGGCGCCATGCAGGCCAAGCTGTGGCCGCGCGACGACGAGGAGCGGGAGAAGGCGATCGCGGCCGGGCACGACCTGGACCGCGTGCTCACCACCGACGACCTGGTGACCGGCGACAACTGCTTCTTCGTCGCCACCGGGGTCACCTCCGGCGACCTGCTGCGCGGCGTGCGGTACAAGGCGGGCGGGGCGTACACGCAGTCGATCGTGATGCGATCCAAGAGCGGCACGATCCGGGTGATCGACTCGTACCACCGGCTGGAGAAGTTGGCGCTGTACTCGGCGGTGGACTTCGACGGCCGTCCCCTGGCCGAGCAGGAGTGAGTTCCGCCGGGACGCTGGTCCGGCCGACCCCGTCGGCGACCCGCCGGATCACCGGCGTGGGCCTCGCGACCGCCTCCGGGCTGGCCGTGGCCGTGCAGTCCCGGATCAACGGTGAGTTGGGCGTACGCCTGGCCGACGGGATCGCCGCGGCGGTGATCTCGTTCGGCGGGGGCCTGCTGGTGCTGCTGGTGCTTGTCCCCGCCACCCCGCGCGGGCGGCGGGGCCTGGCCGCCCTGCGCGGGGCGCTGGCGGCACGGACGTTGCGTCCGTGGCAGTGCCTCGGCGGGGTGTGCGGGGCGTTCCTGGTGGCGACGCAGGGCCTCACGATCGGCACCCTGGGCGTCGCCGTCTTCACCGTGGCGGTGGTCGCCGGCCAGTCCGGCAGCAGCCTCGCGGTCGACCGGGCCGGCATCGGCCCGACCGGCCGGCAGCCGCTGACCGCCCGACGCCTGGCCGGGGCGGGGCTCACGGTGGTCGCGGTCGTGCTGGCGGTCGGCGACCGGATCGGCGACCCGGACGCCCTGGCGCTGGCCCTGCTGCCGCTGCTCGCCGGGGTGGGCATCGCCTGGCAGCAGGCGGTCAACGGGCGGGTCGGCCGGGCGGCCGGCAGCGCGTTGACCGCCACCCTGGTCAACTTCACCGTCGGCACGGTGGCCCTGTTGGTCGTGTTCGCGGTCGACGTGGCGGTACGCGGCCGTCCCGCCGGTGCGCTGCCCACCGAGCCGTGGCTGTACCTGGGTGGCCTGATCGGGATCGTCTTCATCGCGATCGCCGCCGCCATCGTCCGCTTCACCGGTGTCCTGCTGCTCGGCCTGGCCACCATCGCCGGCCAGGTGATCGGTGCGGTCGCGCTGGACCTGGTCCTGCCCACCGCGGCCTCGCAACCCGGCCCGGCCACCCTGCTCGGTGCGGCGCTGGCCCTGCTCGCCGTGCTCGTCGCCGCGCGGTAAGGAAGGGCCCCTTATTAACGCCTCGTGTAGTAAAAGGGTCCCTTCCTAACGCTTGGCGGCGCCCGCCCGCAGCGCACCGATCGTCTCGGCGAGCGCCTCGTCGAGCGGGGTCGGCGCGATCCCGAGCGCCCGCTCGGCGGCCGTCGAGTCCATCAGGTACGGGCGGTCGAACTGGTACGCCGTCTCCCGCAGTTCCCGGGCGAACGGGTTGACCAGTCCGCCCAGCCACACCGCCGCGTACGGCAGGCGGGTCATTCTCGGCGCGGGTACGCCGGCCAGGGTCGCGGCGCGGGTGGCCAGGTCGCGCACGGTCACCGCGGGCGGGCTCGGCACGTGCCACGCCCGCCCCCAGGCCCGCTCGCTTGTGGCGGCGGCGACCACGGTGCGGGCCACGTCGCCCACGTACGTGAACGTGTGCGGGGCGTCGACGTCGGCCGGGACGACCACCCGGCGGCCGGCGAGCACGGCCGGCAGCACCATCGTGGTGAGGGATGTGGTGCCGGCGCCGAGGTAGTCGGAGCCGCGGACCTCGGTCACCCGGACCCGGCCCGCCTGGTGGGCGGCCAGCGCGTCGGCCCACATGCGGTTGCGGACCCGCCCCTTGGTGCCGGTCGCCGCGAGCGGGGTGGCCTCGGTCATCGGCGCGTCGACCGGTCCGTACCCGTAGAGGTTGCCGACTGTGGCGAGCACGGCGCCGGTGCGCTCGGCGGCGTTGAGCAGGGCGGCGGCGAGCGGCGGCCAGTCGACCGGCCACCGGTGGTACGCGGGGTTGGCGCAGTTGTACAGGGCGGCGGCGCCCGTGGTCAGGGCGGTGAGGCGGTCGGCGTCGGTGGCGTCGGCGGCGACCCGCTCGACGGCCGGGTGGTCGGGGCCGGCGCCCCGGCGGCTCACCACCCGCACCCGCTCGCCGCGCTCGGCGAGCAGGCGGGCGGTGGCGGTGCCGACGGGTCCGGCGCCGACGATCACGTGGAGCGACATCAGAGGTCACCTTTCGAATCGGGGATCCAATCCGAGAGCACTGCTCTCGGCGGCGTGTCCAGCATGCCGGACCCGCGCGACTCCGTCAAGAGCAGTGCTCTCGGTTTTGATTGGCGCTCTCACTCGTGGCAGAGTGGGCCCATGGTCGCCAACACCTTCCGGGCCCGGGTGCGCGCCGGGATGATCGAGGAGATCAAGTCCGTGGCCCGCCGCCACCTGGCCACCGACGGGGCCAACCTGTCGCTGCGCGCGGTCGCCCGGGACCTCGGCATGGTCTCGTCCGCGATCTACCGTTACTTCCCGAGCCGCGACGACCTGCTCACCGCGCTCATCCTCGAGGCGTACGACGCGCTCGGCGACGCGGTCGAGGCGGCGGACGCCGCCGCCGACCCGACCGACCTGCGCGGCCGCTGGCACGGGGTGTGCCGGGCGGCCCGGGGCTGGGCGCTCGCCCACCCGGCCGAGTACGCGCTGCTCTACGGCAGCCCGGTCCCCGGCTACACGGCGCCCGACGACACAATCGAGCCCGCGCAGCGCCCTCCGCTGACGCTGGTCGGCATCCTGCGGGACGGCCTGGCCGCCGGGCAGCTCACCCCGCCGCCGACCGACGAGCTGCCCGAGCCGGTCCGTGCCGACCTGGCCGAGATCGCGGCGGCGTACTTCCCGGGAATGCCGGAGGCGCTGCTCGCCCGGGGGATGGCCGGGTGGACGCAGCTCTTCGGGCTGATCAGTTTCGAACTGTTCGGTCGGATCAACCGCGCCCTGCCCCACCGCGACGAGTACTTCGACCACCAGATTGCCCTGATGGCCGACCTGATCGGCCTGCCGGCCTGAGCCCCGTCCGGTCTAGTCCGTCAGGCCTGCCCGGCCGGGTGCGACGGGTCCGCCGCGTGGGGCCGCGCCGGATCGGCCAGCCGGGCCGCCCATTCGGCGGTGTCGTTCTCCCAGTCGACGTGGAGCGAACCCACCCGCTCCCACCGGCCGTCCGGGTGTCGGAACGCGAACCCGTCCCGGCCGTTGGCGCCGAGGACGCCGTGGCCGCCCTCGGCGCCGAACACGACCAGTTCCGGCGAGGAGAAGTGCCGGTCGACGTCCCCGGGCTCCGGGTACCGGCCGGCCAGCGCCTCCCGCTGCAGTGACGGGTCTCATTCCGGCCACGACCGGGCGAAGATCAGGTGCCGTCGGAGGAGTGCCCGGGGAAGAGGTGGGCGCTCGGGTCGATCACCACGGCCGCGTTGTTCACCGCCGTGGCGGCCTCTCCGAAGCCGGTGGCGATCAGCCGGACCTTGCCCGGGTACTCGGTGATGTCGCCGGCGGCGAACACCCGGGGCAGGTTGGTGGCCATCGTGCTGTCGACCACGACGTGCCGGCGGTTCAGGCGGAGCCCCCACTCGGCCAGCGGCCCGAGGTTGGCGGTGAAACCCAGCGCCGCGACGACGGTGTCGACCGGCAGCACCTCCGCCGCGCCGCCCCGGACGGTGATCTCGGCGCCGGTCACCGTGCCGTCCCCGTGCAGCCTCGTCACCTCGGCGTTGACGATCACCCGAACCGGCATGCCGAGTACGCGGGCGACGGTGGCGGCGTGCGCCCGGAACTTCTCCCGGCGGTGGACGAGGGTCACCGAGCGGGCCAGCGGCTGAAGCGTCAGTGCCCAGTCGAAGGCGGAGTCGCCCCCGCCGACGATGAGGACGTCCTGGTCGGCGAGGTCGGCCGGCTGCGGTACGAAGTAGACGATCCCGCCGCCGACGAAGTGCTCCGCGACCGGCAGCGGCCGGGGCGTGAAGCTGCCCAGGCCACCGGTGATGAGGACGGCTCCGCAGGCCAGTTGCTCGCCCCCGGCGAGACCGAGCACCGGCCGGCCGTCGGCGTACGAGAGCTTCTCCGCCCGGGTGCCGAGCAGGTAGCGCGGCCCGAAGGGGGCGGCCTGGGCGACCAGGTTGGCCACCAGGTCCCGCCCCTTGACAGCGGGGAACCCGGCGACGTCGAGGATCAGCTTCTCCGGGTACATCGCGGTGATCTGGCCGCCGGGCTCCGGCAGTGCGTCGATCACCGCGACCGAGAGCCCCCGGAACCCGGCGTAGTACGCCGCGAAGAGGCCGGCGGGCCCGGCTCCGATCACCGCGACATCGACCTCGCGCATGGGCGTACCGTCGCTTTCCGCTCACGGATCAACGGGTGCTGATCTCTCGACGGTAGAGGCGGCGCGACGGTCAGGCAAGGGTGTCCCAGGTGCGGCGGCGCGTCGCGTCGCCGCAGCTCAGGGCAGGGTGAGCGTCGACTCGGAGTGGTACGGACCGAGGTCCGGCCGGCGACGCCGGAAAATGATCGCGGCGACGATCCCGCCGAGCAGCCCGAAGAGGTGGCCCTGCCAGGAGATGCGCTCGTCGGTGGGGAGGATGCCGACGAGCTGCCAGCCGTAGAGCAGGCCGACGAGGAGGAAGACCGCGAAGTTCCACCAGCTCCGCTCGACGATGCCACGGGTGAGCAGGATGCCGAGGTAGCCGAAGATGACGCCGCTCGCGCCGACCACCACCGAGTTGGACGAGCCGGTGAACCAGACGCCGAGGCCGCTCACCAGCACGATGATCAGGGTGGACCAGAGGAAGCGGCGGGCGCCGGCGGCGAGCACGAAGGTGCCGAGCAGGATCAGCGGGATGCTGTTGCTGTAGAGGTGGTCGAAGCCGTGGTGCAGGAACGGTGAGAAGAAGACCCCGTCGAGGCCGTCGATCCGCTTCGGGATGATGCCGGCCGCCGGGTCGAGCCCGAACGCCAGGCCCTGGTCGACGGCCTCGATGAGGAACAGGAACGGCACCACCGCGCACATGGCGACGAAGGCCCGGCCGAGCGCGGCGTAGAACGCCTCGGTGCCGAACCGGTGGGGGTCGCCGCTTCCCGGAAGGAGGGTCACCTGTCAACAGCTATCAGGTGACGGCCACAGCCGCCACCCGAGCGGGTGTCCGACGGCGGAAACACCGGTGGCGGGATGTGGTCGACCACACCCCGCCACCGGTGACCGGTCAGTACCAGCCCACGTCCTGGGAGTGGGCCCACGCCCCGCACGGGGTGTCGTACCGGCCCTTGATGTATCCGAGGCCCCACTTGATCTGGGTGGCCGGGTTGGTCTGCCAGTCGTCCGCCACCGAGCCCATCTTGCTGCCGGGCAGCGCCTGCGGGATGCCGTACGCCCCGGACGAGGGGTTGCGGGCCTTGTGGTTCCAGCCGCTCTCCTTGTCCCAGAGCTTGTTCAGGCAGGGAAACTGGTCGATCCCGAAGCCCGCGTCGATCATCAACGCGCAACCGATCTTCCGGTTTCCGCTGAACTCCTCGCAGGAGGACGGGATCGGTCCGTCGTACGGCTTGCTCTCGGCGGCCTTCGTCTCGGCGGCGGCCTTGGCGGCGGCCTCGCGGGCCTTCTTCCGCGACGCCGCGGCGGCCTCCGCCCGGCGCTTCCGCTCGGCGACCGCCTCGGCGGCCGCGGCCGCCCGCAGCTTCTCCTGGTACTCGGTGGTCCGCTCCTTCGCGGAGTGCACCTGGCGGGCCTGCTGCAGCGCGGCCTGTTCGACCGCGACGCCGACCTGCGCGCTCTGGCCCTGATCCCGGTCGCCGCCCAGGTAGAAGCCACCGGCGACGCCCACGGAGAGCAGCGCGACAGCGGCCGTACGGGCGCCCAACCGGCTCCACAGCCGACTCACGAAGTGGTCCCTTCGTCGGGTGCAAGGACACGACGCGTACCGCACCACGGATGGGCGGGGATCCGCGCCGCGAGCGCCCCGACCCAACGGTCGCGGTCGACCCACCCCGGGGTCGTCGACGTCGTCCCGCCGGAGCGGGCGAACGATCACCGACGATCTTCGTGGTGCGCGAGCGCTCGTGGGACACCATCGCGCACAGTGAGGCTGATGGGAAACCACCAGGCCCGATTGTGACTTGTGCCACACAGATTATGTGGACAAAGATACCGAAATCGGACGTCAGAGCGGGTTGTCCTCCAGAAGATCCGTCACCATGGCGGCGATCGGCGACCGCTCCGATCGGCTGAGCGTGACATGCGCGAAGAGCGGATGGCCCTTCAGCGCCTCGATCACCGCGGTCACCCCGTCGTGCCGTCCGACCCGAAGGTTGTCCCGCTGGGCCACGTCGTGGGTCAGCACGACACGGGATCCTTGGCCGATGCGGGACAGCACCGTCAACAGCACGCCCCGCTCCAGCGACTGCGCCTCGTCCACGATGACGAAGGCGTCGTGCAGGCTGCGCCCCCGGATGTGGGTCAACGGCAGCACCTCCAGCAGCCCGCGGGAGGTGACCTCGTCGAGGACGTTCTCGTGGACCACGGCGCCGAGGGTGTCGAACACCGCCTGCGCCCACGGCGACATCTTCTCCGACTCCGAACCCGGCAGGTAGCCGAGCTCCTGCCCGCCGACGGCGTACAGCGGGCGGAACACGACCACCTTCCTGTGCCGGCGGCGCTCCATCACCGCCTCCAGGCCGGCGCAGAGCGCCAGGGCGGACTTGCCGGTGCCGGCCCGGCCGCCGAGCGACACGATGCCCACCGAGTCGTCCAGCAGCAGGTCGAGCGCGATGCGCTGCTCCGCGGAGCGGCCGTGCAGGCCGAACGCCTCGCGGTCCCCCCGGACCAGCCGGACGGTCTTGTCGGGCAGCACCCGGCCGAGCGCCGAGCCCCGGGTCGAGTGCAGCACCAGACCGGTGTGACAGGGCAGCCCGGCCGCCTCGTCCACGTCCAGCGACTCGCCCGCGTACAGGCGGCTGATCTGGTCCTCGGTCAGCTCCAGCTCGGACATCCCCGTCCAGGTGGGGTCGCTGGCCTGGCCGTGCCGGTACTCGTCGGCGCGCAGGCCCACCGACGCCGCCTTGACGCGCAGGGGCATGTCCTTGCTGACCAGCGTGACCGCACGTCCCTCGGCGGCGAGGTTCAACGCCACGGAGAGGATGCGGGCGTCGTTGGACTCGGTGCGGAAGCCCGGAGGCAGTACCCCGTCGTCGCTGTGGTTCAGCTCGACGCGCAGCGTGCCGCCGTGGTCGTTGGCCGGCACCGGTCGGTCCAGCCGGCCATGCCGCACGCGCAGCTCGTCCAGCAGTCGCAGCGACTGGCGCGCGAACCAGCCCAGCTCCGGGTGGTGTCGCTTGCCTTCCAGTTCGGAGATGACCACCAGCGGAAGCACCACCTCGTGCTCGGCGAACCGGTGGAACGCCGCCGGGTCGGAGAGCAGCACCGAGGTGTCCAGGACGAACGCCTGGCCGGATGGTCGGGGCTCCTCGTTGCCGGCCGGGACGGCCGCGGGGCGGCGGCTCCGGGTGGCGCGGCGGGTCGTGGCAGTCGCGGCCGGGGTCTGGTCGGCACCGGCGGTCGTACGGCGAGTCGTCACAGGCCTGCTCCGGCGGATGGGCACCCGGCCACCCGCGTTCCGCCTCCTCCGGTGCCCGGGGACACGGGGTCGGATGCGGGCCCCGTGCGCGAGGTCGCAGATCCGGGCTTGCCGGCTGGCCCGGGACAACCCCGCGCCATGCCTAGACGCTAGCGGCGCCGGACCGTCCCGGCTAGAGGGCCACGTGGATCTTCCACCGACCGGGGGGGTGAACAGGATCGGCACCCGAGGGCCGCCAACGCGCCGAGCCGGACCGGGGCGGGTAGCGCCGGCCACGCGGCGGAACCGGCCGGGATGCATGCCCCCTGCGCGCATCCCGGCCGGTGGGGTCAGCGTCACCGGTCTGACCTGACCCCGACGGTGCGTGTCCGCCGCGGACGACGCACCGTGCCCTCACGTACCGGCCGGCGGGTCTCGGGTCCCCGCCGGCCGGGCTCAGGTGGCCCGTCGTACCAGCGTGCCGGTCGGGTGTCGTCCGGTGACCGGCGCGGCCGGCGTGGTGAACGACGAGCCGGTGTACGTGGTGCCGGGGCGGACCACCGTGCCGGTGACCCGGGTCCGGGCGGCGTTGTCGGCCGGCGGCGGCCCGGCGAGCGCGGAGGCGATGGCCGCCTGGGCGTCCCGCCGGCGCCGGTTCCAGGCACCCCGGTCACCGTCGAAGTAGCCCTGCCGGTATCCGAACCGGTAGCCGATCCGGTAGCTCAGCTGACCGTGCAGGCGGCCCGCGGCATAACTGGTGGCCGCGAGGACGAGGACGAGGAAGACGGCGAGGAACGGACTCATCCGGCCGCTCCGGCGTGCCGTACCTGTGTGCTCATCGCTCCTCCGGCTCGGCCGGGGTGGGATCGACGACCAGCAGCCGGTCGAGGTCGTCGGTGCTGACCTCCTCCACCAGCTCGACGCTGATCCGGCACCCGTCCAGCACGACCTCCGCCACCGACGCGCGGCGGATCTCGCCGCCGGCGTCGTAGACCCGGACGCTGAGTTCGGGGCAGCCGAGGTGGGTACGCCAGGCGTTCCACTCTGCACGGTCGCCGACACTGAGGGAGAGGTAGCGGCAGCCCCGGGCCAGGTAGAGGCGCCAGGGCGCGGTCAGGCCGGCGGCGACACCGTCGGCGATCAGACCGAAGGCCTGCGCACGGGTGGCGAGTTCGGTCACCGTGTCCCCCTCGTGCCGGAGATGTCACGCATGTGAGCACTCATCGTCTCCTGCACGTGACACACGGTAGGTTGTCCCATGGACGTGACAGTATCAGCTTTTCGTCTGATTACCCCCGCACATACGGTTATCTATTCTGCCCAGGTGACACCCCTCAGAAGCGCACCCGGATCGTTTACCGGGAATCCGAACATGCCGTCACGTTCGCGTGACAAGCGCGTGCCGGGCGAGGCGGCGACGACCGGCTGGTCGTACGGTCACCGGGTGACCGAGACCGCCAACGCACGGAAGATCGCCTTCGCCACCTTCGTCCGCCGCGCCCTCGACGAGGCACGTGCCACCCGAGCGTGGAGCGGGACCGAGGTCTCCCGACGCACCGGCGTCTCCCGCCAGACGATCAACCGGTGGGTCCGGGGCGACTGGGCCAGCGACCCGGAGGCCGAACGCGTCGTGGCCTTCTGCGAGGGCCTGGGCCTCAACCCGGCCACCGCGTTCGCCGCGCTGGGCTGGGACCGGCGGGCCACCCCGCGGACCGCCCCGGCACCGCCGCCGATGGATCCCGACGTGGAGGCGCTGCTGCGCCGGCTGGTCGACCCCACCGTGTCGGATGCGGAGAAGTTCCACATCCGGGAGACCATCCGGTACCTCGCATATCGCCCGACTCTCCCGGTCGACGTCCGAAAACGAGGTAAACAGGCCGGGTAGTTCCTCAGATGGCGAAAGAACGGCTGGTCAGACTCATTCGTTTCGCTCCGGGGCCGGATTCGGCGCGCTAGCGTCCGTATTCGTACTGCTTGGGCTCGTCGTCGGCGGGGGGACGGGACAAGGCCGAATCCAGCCCTGCGGGACAGAAGGAGGGGTCTGTCCATGACCCTGAAGTGGTTGGCAGTCATGGTCGCCACCGTGTCGCTGACACTGTGCCTGACCGGGAACGCGGTGATCCTTGCGGTGAACGGCGGGCAGCTTCCCCTGCTCGTCAACCTCCTCACGCTCACCGCCACCGGCACCGCGGTCGTCCTGGCCGTCGTGGCCGAACTGCACGACCGGCTCAACGACCGGGTCAGCGCGCTGACCGAGTTCCTGGTGGCCCGGCTCAACGAGATCGAGACCAGCACCGGTGACCGGAACACCGGGTTCGTGGAGGGGTACCTGCTCAGCCACAGCCAGGAGGCGGCCGTCGTGCCGTTCGGACGCCGGGGACGGGGAGCCGCCGAACGCTGACCCGCGCATCCGCCGGCCCCACGCGGCCGCCCACCGTGAGGCCGGGCGGAGGGGTACGTCACGGCCGGGAATGAGCCGCCACACCCGGGGTACGCTGACGCGCGTGCCGCCGTTGAATCTGGGCAAGCAGCAGCCGAAGACCCCGTTGAACGCCGACCTGGCCTGGCGCACGACCGCCGCCCGGGCGGCCGGAACAGTCCTCTTCTTCGACTTCGACGGCACGCTCGCGCCGGTCGACGACGACCCGACCGCCGTCCAGCCGGCGCCGAAGGTGCTGGCCGCCATCGAGGCGCTCGCCCCCGTCGTACGCCGGGTGGCGATCGTCTCCGCGCGCCCGGTCGAGTTCCTCCGTGACCACCTCGGCGGGCTCGCCGGAGTCGACCTCTACGGCCTGTACGGGTTGGAGCACAGCCACTCCGGCGGCGAGACGGTGACCGAGCCGGCCGCGCTGCCCTGGGTGCCCACCATGGCGGACGTCGCCGACCAGGCCCGTGCCGAGTTGCCCGCCGGTGCGCTGGTGGAGTACAAGCGGCTCTCGGTGGCGCTGCACTGGCGTACCGCCCCGCAGCTCGGGGCGACGGTGGAGGAGTGGGGCCGCGCCCGGGCCGAGCAGCTCGGCCTGCGGGTCCAGGCCGGTCGGATGGTCCTCGAGTTGAAACCTCCGGTCGACCGCGACAAGGGCATGGTCATCGACGAGCTGGTCCGGGACGCGGAGGGCGCCTGGTACTTCGGCGACGACGTCTCGGACATCAAGGCCTTCGCGGCGCTGCGCGCCCGCGCCGCCGCCGACCCGCACTTCTTCGGGGTCTGCGTCGCCGTGGCGAACCCGGAGACCGGTCAGGAGGTCGCCGACGCCGCCGACCTGACGATCGACTCCCCCGCCGCCCTCGGCGACTTCCTCACCGACGCCGTCCGCCGGATCACCTGACGTCCCGCCGCGCGAACGTCCGGCGGGCGCCGGGCCCGGGTTCAGGCGCCGAAGCGCCGCTGACGGTTGGCGTACGAGCGGAGCGCGCGGAGGAAGTCGACGCGGCGGAAATCCGGCCAGTTGAGCTCGCAGAAGTAGAACTCCGAGTGCACGGACTGCCAGAGCATGAAGCCCGAGAGGCGCTGCTCGCCGCTGGTCCGGATGATCAGATCCGGGTCGGGCAGGCCCCGGGTGTAGAGGTGCTCGGCGATGTGCTCGACGTCGAGCGCCTCGGCCAGCTGCTCGATGCTGGTGCCGGCCTTCGCGTGCTCGTGGAGCAGCGAGCGCACCGCGTCGGCGATCTCCCGCCGGCCGCCGTATCCGACCGCGATGTTGACCTGCGCGCCGCCGGTGCGCTCCCGGGTGCGCTCCTCGGCCGCCTTGAGCGCCGCCGCGTGGTGCGCCGGCAGCACGTCGAGAGCGCCGACCATGCGTAGCCGCCAGGGGTTGCCCTCCTCGGCCAGCTCGGTCGTCAGGTCCTCGATGATCTGGAGCAGCGGATCCAGCTGGGCGGCCGGCCGGGAGAGGTTGTCGGTGGAGAGCAGCCACAGCGTCACGTGCCCGACGCCGGCCGCGTCGCACCAGCGCAGCAGCTCCTTGATGCGCTCGGCGCCGACCCGGTGGCCGTCGTTCGGGTCGACGAAGCCCATCTCCTTGGCCCACCTGCGGTTGCCGTCGCACATGACGCCGACGTGCCGGGGCACCGGCTTGCCCGCGAGCTTGGCCGTGAGCCGGCGCTCGTACACCGAATAGACAAGATCCCGCAGAGTCATCACCTGCCAGGGTAGCGACCGGAGCGACGGATCAGGGGACGGGATGCCGTTCCGGCGTCACGAGGCCGCGGCCGATCAGGCCGAGCGTGCGGGCGTCCAGGCGGCCGTCACCGAGCCCCAGCTCGACCACCGTCCGGTAGACGCGGTCGTCCCGGGTGGCCGCCCGGACCGCCGCGTCCACGACGGGGCGCCGCCGGGCCAGCCAGGCCGCCACCGAGCTGTGCCGTAGGTGTACGCCGAGCCGGCGCCGCAGCGCCTCGGTGTACCGCCGGGCCGCGTGCTCCGGGGCGCCGGCGGCCGCCGCACCCGCCAGCGCCCCGGACAGCAGGGCGTAGAAGATCCCCTCCCCGGTGAACGGGTTGATCAGCGAGAGCGCGTCCCCGGCCAGCACCACCCGCCCCCGCCCCGGCGTGGGTCGACGGGTGGACAGCGGCAGATGGTGGGCACGCAGGTCGGTTACCGCGGCCGGGTCCGTGCCGGGCAGCAGCGCGCCGAGCCGCTCGACGAGGTGGGCACGGGTCAGCGGCTCGCCCCGCAGCACCTCCCCGTACCCGACGTTCGCGCGCCCGTCGCCGATCGGGAACGACCAGGCGTACGCCGGCCAGCGCGGCGCCGACGTGACGATGAGCTGTTCGGGCGGGCCGGGCAGCGCGGGCGCGTAGCCCCGCAGGGCCAGGGCCAGGTGGCGGTCCGGGTTCGGGCGGTGCCCGAGGGCGCGGCGGACGACGGAGCCGGCGCCGTCCGCGCCCACCACGGCACGCCCGGCGATCCGTCCGTCGAGCACCACCCGGTCGGAGCGCACCTCGACTCGGCGGACCGCGTGCCGGCGCAGCCGGGCGCCCGCCGCGACCGCCGCCGCGACCAGCCGGGCGTCGAAGACCGTCCGGGGCACGGTGTACGCCGGCCGGGGCAGCGCCCGCGCCACCGATCCGCCTCCCGGACCGACCAGGCGCAGCGCGGGCAGCGGCGCGTACCCGGCCACGGCGTCCGGCACGCCCAACTCGGCGAGCACGTCGAGCGCGTGGGCGGCGATACCGTCGCCGCAGGGCTTGTCCCGCGGGAAGTCGGACCTGTCCACCAGGAGCACGTGCGCTCCCGCACGCCGCGCCGCGAGGGCAGCGGCCGCCCCGGCCGGTCCCGCCCCGACCACCACCACGTCGAACTCGTCGTCCACGGCGCCCCTTCCGTGCCCGGCTCCCCACCGCCATCCTGCCCCGACGCACGGCACCACCGTCGATGCCGCACCGCACCGGCCACCCGAACCCTTCGGCCGGCAGGACACTGGGGACCGCCTTTGGAGGTGACTCGTCCACGACATCACGCCACCGCGCCGACCGAAACGCCCACACCGGCACGCCTCATGGCAGTGATCCGTCCACGACATCAGCTCCAAAGGACCGGATGTGCACATCCGCCCCCAGCGACGGTCGACAGCCGGATCGGTGCTAGCGGCGACCGGCCGGCCCCGGAGAGCGAGCGCTCCGCCGATGTCGCGGGCCGGTCGGTCAGGAGGCGCGCGTGCCGGAGTGTTCGGCCAGGGTGGCGCGGTGGAGGGCGTACAGGGTCAGGGCAGCGGCGGCGACCAGCGGGCCGCCGTCCCGGACCAGTCCGTCGACGCCCAGCAGCCACCAGCACAACGGCAGGTCGACGGCGAGGACGGCGAACGTGACCACGACGAGCAGCGTGCGGGCCCAGTGCTTGCCGCGCAGCAGGAAGGCGGTGCAGAACAGCACCGCGTAGCTGGTGAGGATCCCCGCGGCGAACCAGAGCAGCACGGCGGGCATCGCCGCCAACCGGCCGTCGAGCACCGCACCGCACGCGACCAGGGCGGGGACGAGCATGAGCGGGCTGTAGGTGAACGCGGCCACCCGTCCGGTGAGCAGCCAGCCGCTGACCTCCGGCCGGCGCGGAGGGATCTCCCGCAGGCGGACGCCACGGCGGTCGACGACCAGCCGGGGCCGGTGTCGCACCAGGTGCCCGGCCAGCGCCGGCGAGCGGTACAGCAGCCACACGACCGCCGCGCAGAGCGTCGTGAGCAGCGCGAAGCCGAGCAGCCCGGGCAGTGCCGGCACGCCCTGCCGGGGCACGATCAGCCGTCCGACGGCGAAGACGGTGGTGACAGCGAGGATCAGCCCGAACGGTCGGGCGACGGTCCGGCCCCGCCGGACGTGCCCGATGAGCAGCAGGAAGCCGAGCGACCGCAGCAGCGCCCACCCGGTCCGGACGGCGAGACCGAAGCCCTGCTCCGGGGCGTACCAGAAATTGAGCAGCTCGACCACGACGGTCGCCGCCGCCGTCACGGCGAGCAGGGTGGTGAGCGCCCGGACGGCGGACGGCCGCCGGACCTCGGTGGTCTCGGCGGCCGTCCTCATGGGATCCGGTGGTGCCCCACGGGCGCGGGGATCACACCTACTTCTGCGGCTGTTCCGCGTCGAGGCGGGCGCGCAGCGCGTCCAGCTCGGCCCAGAGCACGCCGGGCAGCTTGTCACCGAACTTCTCGAACCACTCGGTGACCAGCGGCAGCTCGTCGCGCCACTCGTCGGGGTCGACCTTCAGGGCGATCCGGACGTCCTCCGGGGTCATGTCCAGGCCCTCGACGTCCAGCGCGTCCTGCGCCGGAACCATCCCGATCGGGGTCTCGACGGCCTCGGCGCCACCCTCGATCCGCTCGACGATCCACTTGAGCACGCGCGAGTTCTCGCCGAACCCGGGCCAGAGGAAGTTGCCCTCCGGGTCCTTGCGGAACCAGTTGACGTAGTAGATCTTGGGCAGCTTCGACTCGTCGCCGTCGGCGCCCTTGCCCATCTCGATCCAGTGCCGGAAGTAGTCACCGGCGTGGTAGCCGATGAACGGCAGCATGGCCATCGGGTCGCGGCGGACGACGCCGACCGCGCCGGACGCGGCGGCCGTGGTCTCCGAGGAGAGCGTCGCGCCCATGTAGACGCCGTGCACCCAGTCGCGCGCCTCGGTGACCAGCGGGACGGTGTCCCGGCGGCGGCCGCCGAACAGGATCGCGTCGATCGGCACGCCGTTCGGGTCGTAGTAGTCCTCGGCGAGGATGGGGCACTGGGTGATCGGGGTGCAGAACCGGCTGTTCGCGTGGGAGGAGAGGCTGTCGCTCTCCGGCGTCCAGTCGTTGCCCTTCCAGTCGATCAGGTGCGCCGGGGGCTCCCCCATGCCCTCCCACCAGATGTCCCCGTCGTCGGTCAGGGCCACGTTGGTGAAGACGGAGTTGCCCCGCTCCAGCGTCCGCATCGCGTTGGCGTTGGTCTTCCAGTCGGTGCCGGGCGCGACGCCGAACAGGCCGTACTCCGGGTTGATCGCGTAGAGGCGACCGTCCGGGCCGAACCGCATCCAGGCGATGTCGTCACCGATGGTCTCGACCTTCCAGCCCGGGATGGTCGGCTCAAGCATGGCGAGGTTGGTCTTGCCGCACGCCGACGGGAAGGCGCCGGCGATGTGGTAGACCTTGCCCTCCGGCGACGTGATCTTGAGGATCAGCATGTGCTCGGCGAGCCAGCCCTCGTCGCGGCCCATCACGCTGGCGATACGCAGCGAGTAGCACTTCTTGCCGAGCAGCGAGTTGCCGCCGTAGCCGGAGCCGAAGGACCAGATCTCCCGGGTCTCCGGGAAGTGGGAGATGTACTTCGTCTCGTTGCACGGCCACGCCACGTCCTGCTGGCCGGGCGCGAGCGGGGCGCCGATCGAGTGCAGCGCGTGCACGAAGTCGGCGTCGTCGCCCATGGCCTCCAGGATCTTCGACCCCATCCGGGTCATGATCCGCATCGAGGCCACCACGTACGGGCTGTCGGTGATCTCGACGCCGAACATGGGGCTCTCGGCCTCGACCGGGCCCATGCAGAACGGGATGACGTACATGGTGCGCCCGCGCATGCAGCCGCGGTACAGCTGCGTCATCGTCCGCTTCATCTCCGCCGGCGCCATCCAGTTGTTGGTGGGGCCGGCGTCCGCCTCGTCGACGGAGCAGATGAAGGTGCGCTCCTCGACCCGGGCGACGTCCGTCGGGTCGGTACGCGCGTAGAACGAGTTTGGCTTCTTCTCCGGGTTGAGCCGGATCAGGGTGCCGGCGTCGACGAGCTCGTCGGTGAGACGACGCCACTCCTCGTCGGACCCGTCAACCCAGACGACCCGGTCGGGGGTGGTCAGTTCCGCGACCTCACGGACCCAGGCGAGCAGTTTGGGGTGGGACGTCGGGGCCTGATCGATACCCCGAACAGTGGCCGGAGCAACCATGACACATCTCCTTGTGGTCGACGCTGACCGGTCTATGGGATGCACGAGTCTTGACGGCGCTATGCGTCGCCTTCGTGGAAACCTGGGATTGGCCTCAGCGTAAACCGGGTTGCGTCGCCAGTCAGTGGGACTGGTTGTGAAGAACTGCACAAGGTACGGCCACGCTGCGGCATCACGAGCTGATACCCGCTTTCACGCGCAGTTTCACGCAAATCCTGCGGGGAACCTCGGAACGAGGGCCCGACGGAGACCAACCGCCGTCCGATGCCGAGGGTCGCCACCGGGGTTCGCGGAACGACCACCGCGCCGGCACCGGGCCGGTTACGCTCCGCTCATCGCCGTCGCCGCCAGCCACCCTGCTCGCCGTTGCTACCAGTACGGCGGGTCCACAGCCGGTAGGCTCGCGGAGTGGCCGCGACAATGATCGGGGGGCCGGGCTCCCGACAGACCGACCCGGGTCTGTTCCGCTCCCTGCTCGACCGGTTCGGTCACCTCGTCCAGGAGCTGAGCAAGTTCGCCACCGTGGGTGGGGTCGCCTTCCTGGTCGACCTCACCATCTTCAACTACCTCACGCTGGCCCTGGGCGTCGAGCCGGTGACCGCGCGGGTCATCTCCACCGTCATCGCCGCGACCGTCGCCTTCCTCGGCAACCGCTTCTGGACCTGGCGGCACCGCCAGCGCTCCAACCCGGCCCGCGAATACGCGCTCTTCTTCCTCTTCAACGGCGTGGGGCTGGCGATCGCGGTGTCCTGCATGGCGATCAGCCGCTACGGGCTGGGCAGCGTCTGGCCGGAGATCTTCCGGACGCCGCTGGCCGACAACATCTCCGGCTACATCGTCGGGACCGGGCTCGGGACGCTCTTCCGCTTCTGGTCCTACCGGCGGTTCGTCTTCCCGGAAGCGGGAACCCCGTCCGTTCGGGAAGTGACGCACGACCGACACGCGGCGTGACCTGGCGCCCATCCCGCCCGGCCGGGACGTTCCGGCCCTGTCAACTCTTCTAAGGTGTTCCGCATGCGTCTTGTCCGTCTCCTGCCTGAGCGCTGGCAGAAGTTCGTCCGCGAGGCGCTCAAATTCGGCGTCGTCGGGGGCGTCAACACCGTCATCAATTACGCGGTGTTCAATGCCCTGGCACTCACCGTTTTCCGGGACGGTCAGTTGAAGGCCACGGTCATCGCGACCGTCGTAGCCACGATCACGTCATATCTGATGAATCGTCACTGGACGTACCGTGACCGCCCAAAATCGGCGATGCGTCGCGAATACGCCCTGTTCTTCCTTTTCAACGGCGTCGGCCTCCTGATCGAACTGGGCGTGCTGGCCGCCGCCAAGTACGGCTTCGGAGTGACCAGCCTCCTCGCGCTGAACGTCGCCAAGACCTGCGGCGTCGGGCTCGCCACGCTCTTCCGCTTCTGGTCGTACCGGACGTTCGTCTTCCAACCTGCTCCCGCGCACGCGGCGGACACCTGGCACACCATCCCCCGGGACGAGTGGGACACGATGGCCGAGATGGACCCGGTGGCCGAGCTGGCGGAGTCCGTCTCCGAACTGGAGGAGGCCGAGCCGCCACCGGGCACCCGGCGGGCGGCCGGGACCCCGCTCCAGGGCCGGGGGATCCCGCAGGATGTCGGGCTCACCCTCGACCGGGAGCTGGAGGCGGAGCTCGCCGCCGAACTCCAGGCGAGCACCCGCCGGAGCCGCCAACCCTGACCGCGCGACGACGGCCGCGTCACCCCGTCGGGTGACGCGGCCGTTTCGCGTGGCCGTCAGCTCGGTTCGCGGAGCGGCTTGCCGTCCTGGACGTCGGCGAGCATGTCGCGCATCTCGGCGTCGCCCAGGGAGTGCTTGTCGTGGTGCGCCTCCACCAGCTCGTACAGCGTGGTCTGGACCCGCTCGACCTGCGGCACGTCGTGCAGCACCGACTGGCCGCGCTCGCCCGCCGACTCGATGGTGAGAGTGCCGCAACCGAACAGGCGCTCGCTGAACCGCTGGTTCATCGCGTGGTCGTTCACCCGGGTCAGGGGGATGTCCCGGCGGTCCCGGGAGAGCACACCCTGCTGGATGAGCACGCGCTCGTTCGTGAACAGGTAGTGGGTGGTGCGCCAGACCAGGAACGGCCAGAACGCGAACCAGAGCACCGCCAGCAGCGCCAGCCCGCCGATCACGGCCAGCGCCGCGGTCCCGCCTCCGCCCGACGGCAGCAGAATCAGGGCCGCCAGCACCGCGGCGACGGCGAGCACCACCACCGCCACCGGCCGGACCAGGGCCTTCCAATGCGGGTGCAGGTGCAGCACGACGTGCTCGTCCTCGGTGAGCACGTCCTCGGGAAACGCCACAGACACCTCCATGACCAGAACGGGACGCGCAGACGCTAACCGCTCGGACGCCGCCGGGGGATCAGCCGCGCGGACGCCGCGTCAGCGGAGGTGGAGGACGTCGCCTGCGGTCAGGCGGTGGTCGCCGTCGGGTGCGGTCACCACGAGGTGGCCGTCGGGGTCGACGCCGGTTGCGGTGCCGGTCAGTTCGCCGCCGCCGGGAAGCAGGACCCGCACCTGGCGGCCGACCGTGGCGCACGCGTCGAGGTAGGCGGCGTGCAGGCCGCTTTCGACGGCGCTGCCGCCGGCGGCACGCCAGCGGCCGTACCAGTCGGCGAGCGAGCGGAGCAGGGCGCGCAGCAGCGGATCCCGGTCGGTGGCGGCGGCACCGGCCAGTTGCAGCGAGGTGGCCGGCAGGCCGGTCGGGTTCTCCGGCAGCTCGTCGGCGCGGAGAGTGACGTTCAGGCCGATGCCAAGCACGACCGCCGGCGGCGCCGCCGGGGTCGCTCCGGTCACCGTCTCGGCGAGGATCCCGGCGCACTTCGCGTCGCCGAGGAGCAGGTCGTTCGGCCACTTCAGGGTGGCCTCCAGCTCGGCCAGCCGGGCCACCGCCTCGACCAGCGCGACGCCGGCGAGCAGGGGCAGCCATCCGTACGCCGACGAAGGCGCCGGCGGCCAGCCGCGGTCGGCGACGGCCTCGCCCGGCCGGAGCAGGACGCTCGTCGCGATGCCCGCCCGGGCCGGCGACTGCCAGGCGCGGCCCCGCCGCCCGCGGCCGGCGGTCTGCCGCTCCGCGACCACCACGAGGCCCTCCGGCTCGCCGGTGCGGGCCGCCTCCGCGACGTCGGCGTTGGTCGAGGCGGTCTCCGCGCGCAACTCCAGCCGGGCCCACGGGCCGTGCGGCGCGACCAGCGCCCGCCGCAGCCGCGCCGCCGACAACGGCGGGCGGTCCAGATCGGTGTACGGGGAGCCCGGCATCCCGCCAGCCTACGGGCCGCGCGGACGGAGGGTAGTGAGGTGTACTGCACAGCGGCATCCGCCTGAACCATCGTTATATTCCCTGGGTGACTACCGAGACCGGGATCAACATCCACAGCACCGCGGGCAAGCTGGCGGACCTGGAGCGTCGGGTCGACGAGGCGGTGCACGCCGGGTCGGCGCGCGCCGTGGAGAAGCAGCACGCGAGGGGCAAGAAGACCGCGCGCGAGCGGATCGAGATGCTGCTCGACGAGGGCTCCTTCGTCGAGCTGGACGAGCTGGCCCGACACCGGTCGACCAACTTCGGGCTGGAGAAGAGCCGCCCGTACGGCGACGGCGTGATCACCGGCTACGGCACCATCGACGGCCGCCAGGTGTGCGTCTTCGCGCAGGACTTCACGGTCTTCGGCGGCTCGCTCGGCGAGGTCTTCGGCGAGAAGATCGTCAAGGTGATGGACCTGGCCATGAAGATCGGCTGCCCCGTCATCGGCATCAACGACTCCGGCGGCGCCCGGATCCAGGAGGGCGTCGCCTCGCTCGGCCTCTACGGCGAGATCTTCTTCCGCAACGTCCGGGCGAGCGGCGTCATCCCGCAGATCTCGCTCATCATGGGCCCGTGCGCCGGCGGCGCGGTCTACTCCCCGGCGGTCACCGACTTCACGGTGATGGTCGACCAGACCTCCCACATGTTCATCACCGGCCCGGACGTCATCAAGACGGTCACCGGTGAGGACGTGGCGATGGAGGAGCTGGGCGGCGCCCGCACCCACAACTCGCGCAGCGGCAACGCGCACTACCTCGCCACCGACGAGGAGGACGCGATCGAGTACGTGAAGGCGCTGCTGTCGTACCTGCCGTCGAACAACCTCGACGAGCCGGTGGTCTACGACGCCCCCGTCGACCTCGACATCTCCGACGAGGACCGGGAGCTGGACACCCTGATCCCGGACTCGGCCAACCAGCCGTACGACATGCACCGCGTCATCGAGCACGTCCTCGACGACGGCGAGTTCCTCGAGGTGCAGCCGCTGTACGCGCAGAACCTCATCATCGGCTACGGCCGCGTCGAGGGGCGCCCGGTCGGCGTGGTCGCCAACCAGCCCATGCACTTCGCCGGGACGCTGGACATCGCCGCGTCCGAGAAGGCCGCCCGGTTCGTCCGCACCTGCGACGCGTTCAACATCCCGGTGCTGACCTTCGTGGACGTTCCCGGCTTCCTCCCCGGCACCGGCCAGGAGTGGGACGGCATCATCCGCCGCGGCGCGAAGCTCATCTACGCGTACGCCGAGGCGACCGTCCCGAAGGTCACCGTCATCACCCGCAAGGCCTACGGCGGGGCGTACGACGTCATGGGCTCCAAGCACCTCGGCGCGGACCTGAACTTCGCGTGGCCGACCGCCCAGATCGCGGTGATGGGCGCCCAGGGCGCGGTGAACATCCTCTACCGGCAGGAACTGGCCGCCGCCGAGGACCAGGCGGCGCTGCGCGCCGAGCTGATCACCGAGTACGAGGACACGCTCGCCAACCCGTACATCGCGGCGGAGCGCGGGTACGTCGACTCGGTCATCCCGCCGCACGAGACCCGGGCGCAGATCGTCCGCGCCCTGCGGGTGCTGCGCACCAAGCGCGAGACCCTCCCCCCGAAGAAGCACGGCAACATCCCGCTGTAGCCGGCGTGCCGCACGCTCGGCGCAAGATCCGCGCAACTTCGGGGGAAGAGTCCCCTCCCCGCACTGGGAGGCCACTCTTTCCCCGAAGTTGCTCGGGTCATCCGCAGGTCGTCAGCGAGGTTGTCAGCAGGGCGGGTTGGCGGCGACACACAGACGCCGGGCGGCAAGCGTGGCGAGGCGACGCAGATCCGGCTCCGTGCCGTCGCGGCCCTGGCTGAGCACCGTGACCAGGTCACCCACCCGGACCACCGCAACCGTCGTGGGCTTCGGCGCGGCACCGGCGAACTCGCCCGTCTCGAGGTTCCGCGCGCGGGTGACGGTGTGCCGCAGGAGCAGTGACTCGTCACCGGTGAAGTCACGCTCCACCGCCTCCCAGCTGTGGATGGCCTCGGCCTGGACGACCCGACTTCCCCACTGCGTCGGACCGACCGACCGCCACGCGACGCACGGCGCGATCAGGGTTCCCACGCTCTGGAAGAACCGTCCGGCCGCCTCCGGCGCCAACCGGTACACGTCCTGGCTGAGCAGCACATCGCTCGGGGGGTGGTCGAAGCCGGGCGGCCGTTGCCGGAGGAGCGTCTGGGATCGGGAGTACCGGGACGTCTCCCAGGCCGCCGTTCGGCCCTGCGACTCGTGGCAGACGAGCAACAGGTCGGCGACCCGGACCGGGGCCCCGATCTCGGCCTGAGTCAGTGGCGGGTCGGTCTCGACGCCCAGATCCCCCGGTTGCAGCAGCGTCTCCCAGGCGATCTCGTTGCGTACCGGCGTCGGAGTCGTCTCCATCGCGCTGGTGGTGGTCGGCGCGGGCACCAACCGACCGGCCAGCAGGGCGACGGTCGACGTGGTGGCCACCACGAGCACGGCCGCCACCAAAGTGGTACGCCGGTTGCGCCGTCGGGCACGCGCCCGGATCTCCGCGGGCTCCGGCCAGCGGACGTCGCTCAGGTCGCGCTGCACCCGCTCGACGAAGCTCATCTCGTCACGCATCGGCCACCTCCTCCAGGTCAGCGACGGCGAGCAGACCGGCCAGCGCGGCGCGTCCCCGCGAGAGCCGGGCCTTGACCGTGCCCACGGGCGCGTTGGTCTGCCGGGCGACCTCGGCGACCGGCAGACCAACGAGGTAGTGCAGCGCGATCGCGATCCGCTGCGCCTCGGGCAGCCGGCGCAGCGCCTCGACCACCTCGACCGTCTCGATGCCCGGGCCGGGAACGGTCTCCGACGCGCCGTGCCGCAGGTACGCCCGGGCGCGGCTACGCAGGCTGCGCCACCGGCTGACGGCGATCCGGCTGGCCACCACCCGTACCCACGCCTCCGGATCGTCGTACGCGCTCACCGTCGACCAGCGCTGCCACGCCCGGATGTAGGCCTCCTGCACGGCGTCCTGGGCTTCGGCGACGTCCCCGGTCAGCACGTAGACGAACCCGAGCAGCCGCTGCCGGCTGCCGCGGTAGAAGTCGTCGAAGCCCTCGGCGTCGGTCACCTCTGCTACCTCCCCGTGGTGGTCGCAGAGGACACGCACCAGCGAACCCCGCCGGTTGCCGCGGAGCCCCCGCTTTCTCCCGCCGACCGACCGACGCCACCCGCGCCGCGCACGGACAGCCGCAGCGCCACCCGGACCGTACGGCGGAGCTCAGCCCAGCAGCCGCTCCAGGTCCACGCGCGGAAACGTGCCGGCCGGGATCCGTTCCCGCACGGCCCGCCGCATGCCGAGCTGCACGGCCGCGTTCACCGGGGTCGGCACGCCGTGCAGGCGGCCGAGCAGGACGATCTCACCGTTGAGGTGGTCGGCCTCGGCGGACCCGGCGCCCCGGGCGAGGCTCTGCCAGGTGGAGCTGCCGGACCGGTGCTCGCCGCCGACCGGCCGGTGCCCGACGAGGTCGCCCCGTTCGGCCACCTCCTCCGCCCGGTCGGTGTGCGGGATGCCGGCCGCCGCGAGCACGGCCTCGCCCTCGGCGCGTACCCGGTCCGACAGGTCGTCCGGGACGTCCGCACCGAGCAGCGCCTGGAGCCCGTTGCCGAGGTTGGCGAGGAGTTTGCCGTACTTCCACCGCATCACGTCGTCGCGGACCGGCGCGACGAAGCCGGCCGCGGTCAGGTCGGCGGCCACGGCCCGGTCGGTGTCGTCCGATCCGGACGGGTACCGCCCGAGGTGCAGCATCCCCGGGTGCGGGTGGCCGTTGGCGACGACGACGCCGGGTTCGAGGTGGGTCGCGGGGAGCCAGACGCAGACGGCGTGCACGGCGGCGAAGAGCCGGAGCGCGGCGGGCTCGTTGGCCACCCCGTTCTGCGCGGTGACCAGCGGTAGGCGCTCGGCCGCCGTCCCGCCGCCGGCGACCGGCGCGTCCGCCCAGGCGGCGAGCGCGGACGCGGTGTCCTGCGACTTCACGGTGAGGACGAGGACGGTGTCCGCCGGCAGTGGCCGCTCCCCCGGCCCGTCGACGGCCGGCCCGTGCCACGTCGTCTCCCCGTCCGGCCGGCGCAGCGTCAGACCCCGTTCCCGGATGGCCGCCAGGTGCGCGCCACGGGCGGCCAGGGTCACGTCCCGCCCGGCTGCCCCGAGCTGCACGCCGATGGTTCCCCCGACCGCCCCCGCACCGATGATCACGTAACGCACGGCCCCATTCTGCCCGGGCGCGGCCCGGCGGGGCTCAGGGCGCCAGACCGGCCTCGGTGAGGATCGGGCCGGCGAGCAGCAGCGCACCCGCGACGAGGACCACCAGGTTGACCAGGGCGAACAGCGTGACCCAGAAGAACGGCGGGAACGGGGTGATGCCGGCGAGCTGGTCGGCGTCGGAGGCGGGCATCCGACCCCGGGCGCGCAGCCGTTGCAGCTCCACCACCGGACGGATCCCGCCGAGCAGCAGGAACCACACCCCGGTGTACGCGAACGCCGCCTGCACCTGCGGGCTCGTGTACCAGGAGACGGCGAGCACGATCCCACCGGTGACCAGGAGCGACAGCACGCCGAAGACGTTCCGGATCATGATCAGCATGGCGAGCAGCAGCACCACGGCGATCCACAGCAGCAGCGTGATCCGGTTGCCGCCGAGGATCCACGCGCCGGCAAGGCCGACCAGCGGCGGGGCGACGTAGCCGGCGAGCAGGGTCAGGACCATGCCCGGGCCGGTGGGCCGGCCGGCGGACAGGGTGAGCCCCGACGTGTCGGAGTGCAGCCGGATGCCGTGCAGCCTCCGGCCGGTGAGCAGGGCGGCGAGGGCGTGCCCGCCCTCGTGGGCGATGGTGATCGCGTTGCGGCCGATCCGCCAGGGCACCCGGGTGGAGACCACCACCAACCCGATGAGGCCGGTTAGCAGCACCAGCAGCGGGGGCGGGTCCGGCTGCGCGCTGAGCAGCGTCTCCCACAGGTCGGTCAGGCCGTCGATCGCCACCATGGGCGGGGAGCCTACCGCCCTCGTCCCGTGTTGATCCCGGGCCGGTTGCGCTGAACCGACGCGGCAGGCGTTCACCCGTCGGCGGTGAAACTTTTCCTCAACATGTGTTGCCTCGGGCGGCACCCGTCTTCAATGATGTCAGTCAATCGATCGGCGTCTTTGGAGGCATCCATGGCCCGTACCAGATCACCGCTGCGCCGGCTGATCGCCGCCGCTCTCACCACGGTCGCCACCGCGGCCGCGGCCCTCGTCGCGACCGCCACCCCCGCGTCCGCGGCCACCGTTCCCGGCATCGACGTCTCCCACTACCAGGGGGCCATCAACTGGACCAGCGTCCGCAACGCGGGCATCCAGTTCGCCTTCATCAAGGCCACCGAGGGGACGAGCTACAAGGACCCGCGGTTCAACACCAACTACGTCGCCGCCTACAACGCCGGGGTGATCCGCGGGGCGTACCACTTCGCCCGGCCGAACATCTCCTCCGGCGGGGTGCAGGCGAACTACCTGGCCTCGAACGGCGGCGCCTGGTCGGCGGACAGCCGCACGCTGCCCGCCGCGCTGGACCTCGAAGCGAACCCGTACAGCGGTGGGTACTGCTACGGCCTGAGCACGACCGGGATGCGGAACTGGGTGCAGGACTTCCTGAACACCTACCGCTCCCGCACCGGCCGGTACGCCGTCATCTACACCACCACCAGCTTCTGGAACACGTGCACCGGCAGTTGGAGCGGCCCGTGGGGCAACCACCCGCTCTGGATCGCCCGCTGGGCGAGCTCGCCGAGCGCCCTGCCGCCCGGGGCGCCGTTCTGGAGCTTCTGGCAGTACACCAGCACCGGCCGGGTCGCCGGCATCAGCGGCAACGTCGACCGGAACTACTGGAACGGCGACCGCAGCCGGCTGATCGCGCTCGCCAACAACACCTGAGCCACACCACCCTGGGGAGGTAGTTGGCGGCAGCGGGATCGGCTGTCACCGTACGGTCGACAACTGGTCCGGCTGCCGCCACGCCATCCTCGCGGCGGGTCGTCAGGCCCGCCGTCGTGCCGCCACCGGGACGGTCACCGCGTCGGTCCGGGTGAGGGCAGCCCGGCGGGACAGCCGCCAGACCACCACCCCGGCGACGGTGACGGTGCCGACAGTGAGCAGCGCGACCAGGACCGGCAGGCCGGCGCTGGCGAGGAGCAGGACGACGTCGCCGAGCGCGACGAGCATCCACAGTGCCACCCGGGGCCGGGTGTCCTTCCGTCGGTAACTCATCTCGTACCTCCTTCCGTCGTGGGCAGTCAGATACCCCGTACGACGGAAGGTCATGCGGATCAGCTTCGCACCGGCACGAATCCCACGCGTCAGTCCTGGCGGTCCGGCACGAAGCCCTTCATGATCACGTCGAAGTCCCGCTGGCCCGCCGCCCAGTCCTCGTCGGGGACCTCCCAGCGCAGCGCGTATCCGCGGTTACTTGCGGTGGCGAACCCCCGGTTGCGGACGTGGATCCGGGTGTTGTCCCGGGTCTCCAGCCACTCCCAGTCCGCGCAGGTGCGCCCGTAGTCGCAGCGCCTGATGCTCAGCAACTCGTAGTCGCGCACGAGGTTTTTACGGGCCGGCTCGAGGTTCTGCCAGTCCTCGTAGGCGTCCGCCTTCGGCCGGTCGGTCCACTGGACGAGCAGCTCACGCACGCCGTTGGGTTCGTCGAAGACGACCGTGTTCGCCCCGCCGCTGCGGCGCACCCAGCCCTCCGGGATGGGCAGGGCGAAGCCCGCCTGGTCCTCATGCAGCTTCCAGCCGGCCGGCAGGGCGTTCGGATCCCCGGTAGGGCTGGCCGGTGGCGTGGTCGGTGCGGCGCTGCTCGGCGCGGGGTCGGCCGGGGCGGGCGCCGACGTCGGCGCCGCCGCCGACGTGGGTGCGCCACTCGTCGCACCGGCTCCCGAGGGGTCGCCACCGTCCTCGTCGTTGGCGAGCAGCGGCACGACCACGGCGAGACCGAGCAGCAGCACGGCCACCACGACACCGATCAGCAGGTTCCGGCGGGTCGTGTCGCGTCTCGTACCGTCGGACGGCGGAACCGGCGCGCGCCCGGCCGGCGCGGGAGCCGGGCGGGGCAGGACGGACGTCGCGGCGGGCTCGCCCTTCGTGTCGTCGGGCGCGGGCGGCGGCGCGGGCTCGGTGGCTTTCGTCGCCGGACCGGCTTCCGGAGTGGACGGCGGGGGCGTGACCTTGGCGGTCGGGGCGGCATCCGAGGTGGTCGGGGTCACCTGCGCGGGCGCGTCCGCACCTGCGGCCGCGACCGCACCGGCCGCCGGTTGGCGGGGCGCGGGCGGGGCGACGGGCTTGTCGGACTCCTGCTCCGCCGGGCGCGGCGACGGCACGACCGGCGGGCGGGGCTCGCGTCTGCCGTTCGGCCCGGGCCGGCGGACACCATCGAGCAGCGGGATCGTGCGCGACCGCTTCCCGCCGGCGCGGCGCAGCAGTTTCTCCGCAACCTCGGCGGTGATCCGCTCGTTCGGGTCCTTGCGGAGGAGACCGTTGAGCACCGGCCGGAGCGGGCCGGCGTTCTTCGGCGGCGGCAGCGGTTCGGTGGCGAGCGCCGCCAGGGTGGCGATCGCCGACGGCCGCGCGTACGGCGACTTGCCCTCGACCGCCGCGTACAGGGTCGCGCCCAGCGACCAGAGATCGGCCTCCGGACCGGCGGTGCCGTCCCGGGCCCGCTCCGGCGCGATGTACGCGGGCGAACCGAGCACCATGCCGGTGCGGGTGACGTTGGGGTCGCCGGGGATCGTCGCGAGGCCGAAATCGGTCAGCACGACGCGGCCGTCGTTGCCCAGCAGCACGTTGCCGGGCTTGATGTCGCGGTGCATGACGCCCGCCTTGTGCGCCGCCTTCAGGGCGGCGAGCACGCCGAGCCCGATCTCCACCGCCCGGGCCGGCGACACCGGCCCCTCCTCGGCGATGGTGTCCTGGAGGGACTTCGACGGCACGTACTCCATGACGATCCACGGATCGCCGTCCGTGCGCAGCACGTCGAAGATGCGGACGACGTTGATGTGGTTGAGCCGGGCGATGGCCCGCGCCTCCCGCAGCGAGCGCTCCCGCATCTCGCGGCGCTCCTCGTCGGTGAGGCTGGGCGGCGGCACCAACTCCTTGATCGCCACGTCGCGGTGCAGCACCTCGTCGCGCGCCTTCCACACCCGACCCATGCCACCCTGACCGAGCGGCGAAATCAGCCGGTATCGGTCAGCGACGAGTTGGGGAAGCGCGTTCGACATCGCTGAGACGGTACCCGGCGGCGACGACAGTCACACCGCCGGCACGCCACTGTGCGGCGAAGGTCAAGTTCCGACCGCGTACCCTGACGCCATGTCAGCCGAAGAGCCGCTGTTCCGGATCGTCCGCGGCGTACCGACCGCCGACGAGCTGGCCGCCCTGGTGGGCGCGATCGTCGTCCGGTCCCGCCCGGCCGCCGCGCCCGCCCCCACCCCGGTGTCCGCCTGGGCGCGCAGCGCCCGCCCCGCCGGCGCGGCCCGCACGGCCGGTCCCGGCGCATGGCGCGCGTCCGGCCTGCCGCGCTGACTTTTCGTACGCATCAGCGCAGGTCTTCGCGGCTGCGTCGACGGCGAGTCGCCCGGTGTGCACCACTCTGGGGCTGCAACTCCCAGCCGCCACCCGTTAACCTCACTCTCGGAAACGGTGCGGTGACGCGTAGGGAGGGACCATGATCCCCGAGGAGGACCGCCCAGCGGCCTGGCTCCATGGCTACGGCGGCATCGAGGCCGACATCCGCCAGTTACAGGAGTTCGCCGAGAAGCTCCAGGCCGAGGTGGAGCGCCAGTACACGCCGCACCTGTCGTACATCAAGGCGGACATGACCGCAGCCGTGCCCAACCCGGCGGACGCGTTCATCGAGCTGGTGCAGTTCCTGCACGCCCACTGGGAGACCCAGCAGGCCACCGCCGACCTGGTCTGGAGCGTCGGCGGGGCGACCGGGCACCTGGCCGCCGCGGCCGGCACCGTCGCCGACCGCTACCGCGACTCCGACGCCTTCTCGTCCGCCCGCGTGGTCGACGTCGAACGGGCCCTCGCCGCCCCGACCGCCGTCGCGCCGACCGGGTCGCCCGTGATGCTGCCTGACCCGACCGGCCCGGAGGAGACCCGGCCCGGCCCGGTGGTGCGGCCGTGAACGAGCCCGGAGTCGGCCGCTCAGGCGGCCTCACCGACTGGCACCTGATGGATGTGGCCAGCATGTGGGCCTGCCTCAAGGACCAGGACACCACCAACCAGTGGCGGCACGTCGCCGGCTGGCGCAAGGTCTGCGACCTGGCCCAGGCGCACCTCGGCCGGTTGCAGGCGTACCGCCGGGGTCTCGCCGAGGCGTGGCCGCCGGACACCAACGCCGCCGCCCGCACGTACCTCGCCGAACTCGACCAGCTCATCGACAGGGTGCAGCACACCCACGACGCGGCGGCGGCGAACTACACCGCGCTCGCCGC
The DNA here is from genome assembly GCF_009707425.1 of Micromonospora sp. WMMC415. Lineage (GTDB taxonomy): Bacteria > Actinomycetota > Actinomycetes > Mycobacteriales > Micromonosporaceae > Micromonospora. The sequence goes on from NZ_CP046104.1 coordinate 62,821, forward strand.
CGCCACCCAGGCCATCGGCAGCACCCGCACCGCCCTGGAGAAGATCCACGACGAGTACGCGGTGAAGCTCCAACAGAAGCGGTCGTACGAGGCCACCGCCGCGGACCCGAAGGCGGTCGCCGGCAGCCGCGTCTCCGAACCGCCGGTCACCGACGCGGACCTGGAACGGCTGAACGTCCAGGCGCGCGGCATCATGTACGGCCTCAGCAGCGAACTCCAACAAGCCCAAGTAGCCCTACGCCAACCCCCACCAGCACGACAGCCTGGCCGTGCCCCGGAAGCTACTGATCCATATGTGGCTGTGCCCAGCCCCGTCATTCCGCCGATCATGCCGGTACCGTTGGCGGGAGCCTCCCTGTCATCGCCCACTCCATCGAAATCAACGCCGCGACCTTTTCCTACGTCGCCGAATCCGAAGCTCGGGCCATTGCTAGGCGGCGCAGCGAAATCCATCGCCCCGGCGGCAATCAATCCGAATATTCCAGGCGCCGGGCAGGCCGGTTCAGCAAATTCGCCGAGCTTGGGCGCTCTACCGAACTCCCCAATCTCCGGTCGGCCCAACAACCCTGGTTCAAGTCATCTCGGACGGCCAGTCGTAAGCAGACCGAACAACAAACCACACGCAACACAGCCACCTGTCCCCCGAGCGATGCCGCCCGGAGGGCTGATAGGTGGGCTTCCCGGCGCGGGACTTGGCCAGCCCGCCTCAGGCGGTACCCAACCCCGCCGCGTCAACCCCATAGGTGGAGTGATTGGAGGCGGCGGGGCAGGTACAGCCCCTGCTGGCGGCGCTGGTTCACGACCTGGCGGAGCCCGCGGTTTTCCTGGGGCACATGTCCCTCCGCCGATCACAGGCTCATCCGGTATTCCCACAGCCATGGGGCAGGGCGCGACACATGGCCAGGCGGCACGGCGCAACGAACCAAGCGTGGAACGAACCTGGGATCCGGACCACCCATGGGAGACGGATCGTGGGGTGGATCCTGTAGTCCTTCCGCCGAAGGACGAAGGACCGATCGATCCCGGCCCGGCCATCGGTTTCACCAGGTGACTTCGCGTCTAAGGCGGGTCTTGATCGCTCTTTCGAGCCTGACAGCACTGCTTGGTATGGGAGTACCTGCACACGGCAAATCTTTAACTCCCGCACCCAACGGGGCTGACCGCATCCGTGCAGACCAGTGGCACTTGGACTACCTCGACGTCGAGGCCGCTCATCGCATCAGCCAAGGTGAGGGCGTAATAGTGGCAATACCCGATACCGGAGTAGACCCCCACCCTGACCTCAAAGAGAATTTACTGCCGGGCACCAGCCTCCTCCCAGGGGCCGTGGGTGACGCCCGGGAAGATCCGAACAGTCATGGCACAGCTATGGCTGGCATCATCGGCGCCCACGGTCGTCCTGACAAAGTCGGAGCACTAGGCATCGCACCACGAGCCCAAATTCTCCCAATAAGAACATCTGACGCAGATAACGAGGGCAATGCGGATCGCCTAGCTGGGGGAATTGAATACGCCGTTGCCGCTGGCGCAGACGTCGTCAGCATTTCTGGCGGAGGAGTCACTTCCTCGCACCTGTTCCGTGCACTTCGGGCTGCACGAGCAGCCGATGTAGTCGTTGTAGCTGCGGCAGGAAACCGGCCGGATGATCAAAGCGTGATCTTTCCAGCATCGGCCGAGGGCGTCATTGCCGTCGGCGGAATAGATCGCAGCGGAAAAATAGCCATGATAGCAGCGACAGGGCCACAAATCGACATAGCTGCGCCGGCGGTGGATATCTACAGCACGGGGAGAGGTGGCAGATATCTAAAGAGTACTGGCACCTCAAATTCCACTGCCATTGTTGCTGGGGCGGTTGCTTTGATCCGGGCGAAGTATCCGCATCTGCCGGCGGATGAGGTGGTGCATCGGTTGACTGCGACGGCTGTCGACAAGGGACCGCCTGGGCGGGACGACCAGTACGGCTATGGCGTGATCGACATCGTCGCTGCGCTCACTGCCGACGTACCTCCGCTCGGCTTCGAATCTGCAACCGCTGCCGCGCCAGCCGCCCGACCGACGGAAGCCGAGGCGGAGCGGTCTGACAGCGACCGGGCAGCGACAACTCGTGGCCTCGTCACGTTGGGAGTCATCGTGGCAGCGGGCGGTGCGTGGGCCTTCATCGCCAGGCGCCGCCGGCGCAGCGATGATCCACCGCCCCGCATCAGCCGGTGAGGCTAGAGGCGATCAAGAGCACCCGGGCCCGCGACTACTTGATCGAACCCGCGCGAGCCACCCACGTGGCGGGCTGCCCGGTCACGTTCGCGATCTGATCGAAGTCGCGGTCGTAATGCAGCAGGGACATACCGTGGTACTCGGCCGTTGCCGCGATGAGCAGATCCACCGCGCCGGCGGAGCGATGCACGCCCCGCAATGTGAGGTCGTGCTGGATCTCGGCAGCCCGCTCGTAGCCGCGGTCCGGCATCATCACCCAGCCGAACACCGTTCGGAGTTGATGCTGAAGCCACTCGCGGTCTGCGGCGGACCGGGCGGTGTACAGGAACTCCAACTCGACGACGGGACAGACGGCGATCAGACCGGCCGTCAGGGGCGACTCCCACCGGGCGCGCAGTTCAGCGTTGCGCAGCAGACGAACCAGTGCGCTGGTGTCGACCAGGTAGTCAGCAAGCCTCACGGCCGGTAGGCGCCCTTGTCGAGCAGTTCATCGAAGTCACCGGCCTCAGCGCGGTTGGCGAGTTCGGCGAGCGCCCTGGCGCGACGGAGCCTCGCCGCGCCCTCCCGGAGTGCCACATTCACCGTTTCCTTCTTGGTCTTGGTCCCGAAGGCCTCGGCGGCATCGGCCAGGGCCTCGTCGTCCACATCCACCAGTATCTTGGTCATGGCCATCCCTATATACCGTGAAGGCTTCCAGTATATCTTCAGCGCGGTCCCGAATCGGGCCGTTCGGCGCTCTGCGGCCCGTCGTGCCCCAGCTGTCCACGGCGCCCGGTAACGTCGGCGGGGTGTCCCGATCTCTGCCGCTCCGTCTCGTGCTCGCCTCGGCCAGCCCCGCCCGCCGCAAGACCCTCCAGGCCGCCGGCATCGAGCCGGACGTGCTGGTCAGCGGCGTCGACGAATCGTTGGTGGTGACGGACCGGGCGGAGGAGCTCTGCCTCGAACTGGCACGGCTCAAGGCACAGGCTGTCCTGACCCGGCTGCGGCCGTCCGACGACCAGCGGACGCTGGTGATCGGGTGCGACTCGGTGCTGGAGTTCGACGGCGGGATCTTCGGCAAGCCGGCCGACGCGGCGGAGGCCGTACGCCGGTGGAAGCGGATGCGGGGGCGCAGCGGCGTCCTGCACAGCGGGCACTGCCTCGTCGACATCGTGGCGGGTCGCCGGGCCGAGGCGGTCGCCTCGACGACCGTGCACTTCGCCGACATCAGCGACGACGAAGTCGCGACGTACGTCGCCACGGGCGAGCCGCTGGCGGTGGCCGGTGCGTTCACGATCGACGGGCTGGGCGGGCCGTTCGTGGAACGGATCGACGGCGACCCGGGCACCGTGGTGGGCCTGTCCCTACCCCTGCTTCGTCGGCTCCTGGCCGAACTGGACCTGCGGATCACCGACCTGTGGACGAAGGTCACGCCGGGCAACCAGTCGGTCGAGCCGCTCGCCTGACGCCGGTACGAGGAGAGGCACGATGACCACGAAGTCCATCCCGCTCACGCCGGAGCTGCACGCGTACCTCGTGGCGCACGGCTCACCGCCGGACGACGTGATGCGGGACCTGATCGACGAGACGCGCGCGGCGTTGCCGGACGACGCGCAGATGCAGGTGGCCCCGGAGCAGGCCGCGTTCCTGACCTTCCTGACCCGGCTCCTGGGCGTGCGGCAGGCGGTCGAGGTGGGCACCTTCACCGGGCTGTCCGCGCTGGCGATCGCCCGTGGCCTGGCCCAGGGTGGGCGGCTGACCTGCCTGGACATCTCCGAGGAGTACACGGGCATCGCCCGGCGGTACTGGGCCCGCGCGGGCGTGGCGGACCGGATCGACCTGCGGATCGGGCCGGCCGCCGACACGCTGCACGAGATGCCGCACGACCGTCACCTCGATTTCGCCTTCATCGACGCGGACAAGACCGGGTACCCGATCTACTGGTCGGAGCTGGTGCCACGGATGCGCCCCGGCGGAGTGATCGCGGTGGACAACGTCCTGCGTGGCGGCCGGGTCATCGCACCGCAGGACGCGGCGGACCGGGCGATCGCGGCGTTCAACGACGAGGTCCTGGCCGACGTCCGGGTCGAGGCGGTCATGCTCCCCGTCGCTGACGGACTCACGCTGGCCCGGGTGCTGTAGGGCCTGCGCCGACCTGCGGCGGGCCGAGGCGACGACCAAGCATCGCCGCGTCCGGCGACGGCCGCAGGCCGCGACGGCCAAGCACCGCCGCTGGCGACGGGCAAGGACCGCCGGTTTTAGGCAGCGCCGACCGGGGTCCGGGCGGCCTCCGGGGTCGGGGCGCGGAGGGCCCGGCCGAGGCGGACGGCGAGCAGCGCGGCCACCCCGATGAAGGCGGGCAGGAGCAGAAACGCCAGGTGCGGGCCGACCTCGTCGGCCACCCAGCCGAGGGCGACCGGCGCGATCCCGAAACCCACCCCCATCGAGTACGACGCCCAACCGGCCGCCCTGTCCGCGGCGGGCCCCGCGACGGCGAGCGCGATCGAGATCGCCAAGGGGTAGTGCAGTGCGTTGCCGAGGCCGAGCAGAAGCAGTCCGGCGACCGCGAGGCCCCCGACCGGGGTGGCCCAGAACAGGGCGAAACCGGCCAGGGAGAGTCCCAGCGCAGCGAGCAGCAGCGGGACGGGCCGGTACCGCAGGGCGATACGGCCGCCGACCACCCGCCCGGCGAACATCCCGCCGACGATCGCGGCCACGGCGGCCGAGGCGGCGCCCGCGCCGAGCCCGGCGTGCGTACGGAGCACGTCGGCGGTCCAGAGCGACAGGCACACCTCGATCGAACCGGTCACCGCCATGAGGACCCAGGCGACCCAGTACGCCTGCGGCAGCCGCCGAGAGACCGCCGTGCCGGGGGCGGGCACCGCCGGCCGGGCACCGGCAGCCGCGGCAGCGGGGTCGGCCAGCGGTCCGCGTACCCGGAAGGTCAGGGCGGCGAGCGCGACCAACGCGATCAGGCCGACCTCGGCGGCCATCGCCGGCCGCCAGCCCCACCCCGCGTCCACGCTGGCGCCGATGACCAGCGGAGCGAGGACGCCCATGCCGGCGCAGGCGGCGTTGGCCTCGCTCAGCGCGGCCGGCGCGGCGACGCCGTGCCGGGCGGTGAGCACCACGGTCACGCCGCTGATCACCATCATGCCGAAGGTGGCGATCACCGCCATGGCGGTGATGGTGGCGGGCAGGGCGTGCAGAGTTGCCAGGGCGGTGATGCCGAGTGCGACCCCGGCCAGGCCGGTCCAGATCGCGGGACTGCGGCCGACGCGGCGGGCCAGCGGCGCGAAGAGCGCCCCGCCGAGCAGCGCGCCGACGGCGATGCCGGTGCTGTGCAGGCCGGCGACCGCGGCCGAGGTGCCCTGTTCGTCGCGGAGCAGCGGCACCACCGGGCCGAAGCCGTAGAGGAAGAAGCCCCACAGGCCGAGCTGGGCGTAGGCGAGCCAGGTGGTCCGGTCACGGGTGAGGCGCGGCACTGGCCTCACGCTACAAGCGCCCCACCGTCGCCCCGCTCCGGATGAGAGACAGCTCTCTTTCCCCGGGCCCCACCGGTGAACTGGCGGGCGGCGGCACAGTGCGGCATCCCACACTGAGCGATCGTTAGGTGCGTCAGAGTGGCCGATACACTCCCGGTCAACGACCTCCCGGGAGGAGCCACCAAGGTGCGCAAGGTACTCATCGCCAACCGCGGCGAGATCGCCGTCCGCGTCATCCGCGCCTGCCGCGACGCCGGCCTGGGCAGCGTCGCCGTCTACGCCGACTCGGACCGGGACGCCCTGCACGCCACCCTGGCCGACGAGGCGTACGCCCTCGGCGGTGACACCGCAGCCGACAGCTACCTGCGGATCGACAAGCTGATCGACGTCGCGGGCAAGTCGGGGGCCGACGCCGTGCACCCCGGCTACGGCTTCCTCTCGGAGAACGCCGACTTCGCCCAGGCGGTCATCGACGCCGGGCTGACCTGGGTCGGCCCCACTCCGCAGGCGATCCGCGACCTCGGTGACAAGGTCACCGCCCGGCACATCGCCCAGCGTGCCGGCGCGCCCCTGGTCCCCGGCACGCCGGACCCGGTCGGCAGCGCCGACGAGGTGATGGCCTTCGCCGTGGACCACGGCCTGCCGGTCGCCATCAAGGCGGCCTTCGGCGGCGGCGGGCGCGGTCTCAAGGTGGCCCGCACGATGGAGGAGATCCCGCACCTGTTCGAGTCGGCCACCCGCGAGGCGGTCGCCGCGTTCGGCCGGGGTGAGTGCTTCGTCGAGCGGTACCTGGACAAGCCCCGCCACGTCGAGGCCCAGGTCCTCGCCGACCAGCACGGCAACGTGATCGTGGTCGGCACCCGGGACTGCTCCCTCCAGCGCCGCCACCAGAAGCTGGTCGAGGAGGCCCCGGCGCCGTTCCTCACCGAGGCGCAGCGGACGCAGATCCACGAGTCCGCCAAGGCGATCTGCCGCGAGGCCGGCTACCACGGCGCGGGCACGGTCGAGTACCTGGTCGGCGCCGACGGCACGATCTCCTTCCTGGAGGTCAACACCCGGCTCCAGGTCGAGCACCCGGTGACCGAGGAGACCGCCGGCATCGACCTGGTCCGCGAGCAGTTCCGCATCGCCGACGGCGAGAAGTTGCGCTTCACGGAGGACCCGACGCCGCGCGGGCACTCCATCGAGTTCCGGATCAACGGTGAGGACCCGGGCCGCAACTTCCTGCCCGCGCCGGGCACGATCACCGCGCTGCGCCTGCCCACCGGCCCGGGCGTCCGGGTGGACACCGGTATCTCCGCCGGTGACGTGATCGGCGGCAACTTCGACTCGCTGCTCGCCAAGGTCATCATCACCGGTGAGACGCGCGCCGAGGCGATCGAGCGGGCCCGCCGCGCGCTGGACGAGATGGTCGTCGAGGGCATGGCCACCGCGCTGCCGTTCCACCGCCTGGTGGTCCGGGACGAGGCGTTCACCGCCGAGCCGTTCACCGTGCACACCCGGTGGATCGAGACCGAGTTCGACAACACCGTCCCGGCGTTCACCGCGCCCGCCGGCGCCGTCGAGGGCCCGGCCGAGCGCGAGACCGTCGTGGTCGAGGTGGGCGGCAAGCGGCTGGAGGTCAGCCTCCCGGCCGGCTTCGGCGGGGGTGCGGCCACCGTGTCGCCCGTCGCGAAGAAGCCGGCCCGGCGGGGCGGTGGCGCCAAGGCCGGCGCCGCGGTCAGCGGTGACGCGCTCACCTCGCCGATGCAGGGCACCATCGTGAAGATCGCGGTCGCCGACGGTGACACCGTGGCCGAGGGCGACCTGGTCGTGGTGCTGGAGGCCATGAAGATGGAGCAGCCGCTGCACGCCCACAAGGCGGGCACGATCAGCGGCCTCGGCGCCGAGGTCGGCGCGGTCATCACCGCCGGCGCCGCGATCTGCACCATCGCCTGAGGTGTAAGGAAGGGCCCCTTGTTAACGCCTGCGGTAGTAAGAGGTCGCGCAGATAGGTGGGTTTCATGGTCGGCGGGTGGGGCGGGTGTCCCACCGGTACAGGATCCACGCCTGACGGATGAGGCTACGGATGGTGATGACGGCGTCGGCAAGGTCGAAGTAGGCGTTGATCACGTCTTCTTTGCGTTCGTAGCAGCGTTGTAGCCGGTTGAAGGCGTTGTGCCAGGCGTTCGTGCGCTCGACGTGCCACCGCTGGGTGGCCTGGACCGGGGCTTTGACGCCCTTGCGGGCGATCTCGCCGGTCAGCCTGCGGGCGGTGAGCAGGTCGCGGGTCTTCTGGGAGTCGTACCCGGCGTCCAGGTGCACGGTGATGGTGCCGGGCAGCGGGCCGAGGTCGTCGAGCCGGTCCAGGGTGGATTCCAGCAGCGGGGAGTCGTGGCGGTTGGCGCCGGCCAGGACGCGGCCCAGTGGGATGCCGCGGGCGTCGACCATGACCGAACGTTTCATGCCTTGCTTGCCGCGGTCGACCGGTGAACGGCCAGCGACCTCGCCACCGCCGGGCGCCTTGGTGATGCACCCATCGACGGCAAGGTCGTCCAGCAGCAGCCCGACGAGACGGTCGTAGGCGTTCAGCGCGATCGTCTTGAGCTGGGCGAACACGCCCAGGCGGATCCACTCGTCACGGCGGTTGCGGATCGTGGTGGCCGAGCAGGTCGAGTCGGCGATGCCCTGGTAGGAGCAGCCGAACCGCAGCACCTGCAGCAACTTGTCGAACACGATCCGGTCGGCGACCCGCCGGCGGTGACAGCCCAACGGATGGGTGGGATCGGTAGCGGGGCGGGGTGGCAGCAGCGCGGCGAACTGGTCCCACAAGGGGTCGCTCAGCCATGATGGGACAGCGGGCACAGGCGTTCCAGTGATCACTAGGCGTAGGAACCTTCATGATCACTGACGCCTGTGCCCACCTCCTACCCGGCTCATCCCCGCCGACCTATTTGCGCGCCCTCTAAAAGGGTCCCTTCCTAACAACCGTTCCGGGGCTCGTCAGCGGAGGGTTTCGGCGGCCACCGCGCGGACGGCGGCCGTGAGCGCCGTCAGCGCCGTCGACTCCAGCCGCCAGTGCTGCCAGTACAGCGGGACGTCCGCCGTGCGGCCGGGGGCGATGTCGACGCAGCGCCCGGACGCCAGGTCGGCGTCGGCGATCTGCTCGGGCACCAGCGCCCAGCCGAGCCCCAGCCGGATCGCCTCGCTGAACGCCGGCACCGACGGCAGGTAGTGCGCCGGCGGGTCCAGGGCCCGACCGGTGACCGACCGCAGGAAGCGGTGCTGCAACCGGTCCTTCCGGTCGAACACCATCACCGGCGCCTCCGCCAGCGCGGCCGGGGTGGCGCCCTCGGGCAACCACCGCCCGACGTACGCCGGAGACGCCAGCGCCCGGTAGCGCATGGCGCCGAGCGGCTGCACCCGGCACCCCTGCACCGGCTCCCGCTGGGCGGTCACCGCCGCCGTCACCGATCCGTCGCGGAGCAACTCGGCGGTGTGCTCCTGGTCGTCCTGCCGGATGTCGAAGGAGAGGTCGAGCGGCTCCGGCACCCGGGCCAGCGCGGCGGGAAACCAGGTGCCCAGGGAGTCGGCGTTCACCACCACCGCGACCCGCGTACGCCCCCGGCCACCGCCCAGCGGCCCCCGCGCCTCCGCCAGTGCCTCCTGCTCAAGGAGGGCGAGCTGGCCGGCGAGGCGCAGCAGCGGCTCCCCCGCCTCGGTGGGCCGGCACGGGCGGTGCCGTCGCACCAGGACCTGGCCGACGGTCTCCTCCAGGGTCTTGATCCGCTGGCTCACCGCGGACGGCGTCACGTGCAGCAGCCGGGCGGCAGCGTCGAAGCTCCCCTCGGCGACCACGGCGGCGAGCGTCCGGAGCTGAACGGCGTCGAGCATGAGGAAATCTTACGGAACATCAAAATCTTTAGCTGGACCGCATGAAGCGGGTCCGCCTACCGTCGATGGGGTGATCGCCTCCGCCCTCGCCGGGTTCTCGCTCTCCGTCGCCCTGATCGTCGCCATCGGCGCGCAGAACGCGTTCGTCCTGCGTCAGGGGCTGCGCCGCGAGCACGTCGTACCGGTCGTCCTCACCTGCGCGTTCTCCGACGCCCTGCTGATCGGCGCCGGCATCGCCGGGGTGGGTGCCCTGGTGGCGGACCGGCCCGGCCTGCTCACCGCCGTACGGTGGGGCGGCGCCGCGTTCCTGCTGTGCTACGCGGTGCTCGCCGCCCGCCGCGCGTGGCGTCCGGACGCGTTGCGACCCGCCGACCGTCCGCCGGCCCGCCTGCGGACCACCCTGCTGGCGTGCCTCGCCTTCACCTACCTCAACCCGCACGTCTACCTGGACACCGTGCTGCTGCTCGGCGGCGTCGCCCAGCAGCACCCGCACCGGTGGGTGTTCGGGGTGGGAGCGGCCACGGCCAGCCTCGCCTGGTTCACGGCGCTCGGGGCGGGCGCGTACCGGCTCGGGCCGGTGCTCGCGCGTACCGCGGTGTGGCGGGTGCTCGACGGCGTGATCGCCGTGGTGATGGCCGGGCTGGCGGCGGCGCTGCTGCTGGCCTGACTGTGATTTTCTGCGCGACCGCCTGCCGACTGCGGCTGTTAAGAAGGGGCCCTTCCTCTACCGCAGGCGTTAACAAGGGGCCCTTCCTTGCCCCTCGGCGGCGGAGGGGGCGGTGGGAGGTCATGATGGCCGGGTGCAGTTCCTTCACGGCGCGGTCCCCGCGCACGACCTGACCTACAACGACGTCTTCATGGCGCCGGCCCGCTCCGAGGTCGCGTCCCGCCTCGACGTCGACCTTGCGACCAGCGACGGGACGGGCACCACCATCCCGCTGGTGGTGTCGAACATGACCGCGGTGTCCGGCCGGCGGATGGCGGAGACGGTCGCCCGGCGCGGTGCCATCGCGGTGATCCCCCAGGACATCCCGATCGAGGTGGTCGCGAACGTCGTCGCCTGGGTCAAGCAGCGGCACCTGGTGCATGACACGGCGATCACACTCGGCCCGACCGACACTGTCGGTGACGCGATCCACCTCCTGCCGAAGCGGGCGCACGGCGCGGTGATCGTGGTCGACGAGGCGGGCCGGCCGGTCGGCGTGGTGACCGAGGCGGACACGGTGGGTGTGGACCGGTTCGCGCAGTTGCGGCACGTGATGTCGACCGAGCTGCACACCGTGCCGGCGGACGCGGACCCGCGTACCGGCTTCGACCGGCTCTCGGCGGGCCGCCGCCGGCTCGCTCCCGTGGTGGACGCGCAGGGACGGCTGGTCGGGGTGCTGACCCGGCAGGGCGCACTGCGCGCGACGCTGTACAAGCCGGCCGTCGACGACCGGGGCCGGCTCCGGATCGCCGCGGCGGTCGGCATCAACGGCGACGTCGCCGGCAAGGCCAAGGCGCTGCTGGAGGCCGGGGTCGACACGCTGGTCGTGGACACCGCGCACGGCCACCAGGAGCGGATGATCTCCGCCCTGCGGACGGTGCGCAAGGTCGACCCGGCCGTCCCGGTCGCGGCCGGCAACGTGGTCACCGCCGACGGGGTACGCGATCTCGTCGAGGCGGGCGCCGACATCGTGAAGGTGGGCGTCGGCCCGGGCGCGATGTGCACCACCCGGATGATGACCGGGGTGGGCCGGCCCCAGTTCTCGGCCGTGCTGGACTGCGCCGCGGCGGCACGCGAGCTGGGCCGGCACGTGTGGGCCGACGGTGGGGTCCGGCATCCGCGTGACGTGGCGCTGGCGCTGGCGGCGGGCGCCTCGAACGTGATGATCGGCTCGTGGTTCGCCGGCACGTACGAGTCGCCCGGCGACCTCTACGTCGAGGCGGACGGCCGGCGCTACAAGGAGAGCTTCGGCATGGCCTCGGCCCGCGCGGTGAGCGCCCGGACGGCGGAGGATTCCGCGTACGACCGCGCCCGGAAGGCGATCTTCGAGGAGGGCATCTCCTCGGCACGGATGTACCTCGACCCGAACCGGCCCGGCGTCGAGGACCTGATCGACGAGATCATCTCCGGGGTACGCAGCGCCTTCACCTACGCCGGGGCGCACAATCTCGCGGAGTTCCACGAGCGGGCGCTGGTCGGCGTGCAGAGCGCGGCCGGCTACACCGAGGGGATGCCGCTGCCGACGAGCTGGTGACCGGCTGAACCGGGCGGCCTCGGTGACCGGCCCGGCCGCCCGGCGTCGGTGGCCGGCTCAGCCGCCCGACGTCGTCGCCGGCGCCGGCCGCCGGGACGGCGGCGACGGCTCGGGGCGGTCCCGGGGCAGCCGGGCGCAGGCGAGCAGGCCGATCAGGAGGAAGCCGGCGGCGCAGAAGGCCGCGTACCGGGTGGCGTCGGAGAGGGCGGCCTTCGCCTCCTGCGCGATCGGCGCCGTACGCGGATCGGCGGCGAGACCGCCGATCGCCGCGCCGGCGCTCTCCCGGACGGCGGCCACGATCTGCTCCCGCTGGGCGGGATCGACGCCGGGCTGGCCGGCGAGCCGGTCGCCGAGGGTCCCACCCAGGCCGGCGAAGAGCACGGTGCCGAGCACCGCGATGCCGAGTGCCGACCCCAGCTGCCGGGCGGTGCTCTGCACGCCGGATCCCTGGCCGCTCTGCCGGACCGGCACCTCTCGCAGCGACACCCCGGTGAGTTGGGCGGTGGCCAGGCCGACGCCGACGCCGTAGAGGAACAGGTAGCCGAGCGGCGCCCACCAGGACGTGTCGGGGGCGACGACCGTGCCGAGGCCGGCGATGCCGGCGAGTTCGGCGGCGACCCCGAGCTGGACGACGCGGGTGGCGCCCCACCGCTGGACCAGAGGTGCGCCGAGACCACTGGCCAGGAAACTGCCGACGGCGAGGGGCAGCAGGGCGAGGCCGGTGTCGAACGCGCTGTAGCCGAGGACGTTCTGGTACCACAGCGGGAGGGCGAAGAGCAGGCCGAACTCGCCGAGGCTGACGATCGCGGCGGCGACGACGGCGTTGCGGAACGAGCCGATCCGGAACAGCGACAGGTCTAGCAGGGCCGCCCGGCCGGCCCGGTCGCGGCGGACCTGGTGGGCGACGAAGCCGGCGAGGGTGACCAGCCCGACCAGCGCGGCGACCGGCACCGGCGAGATCGCGGCCGTCCAGTCCGCCCCGAACAGGCTGAACGGTTTCTCCCGCTCCCACCAGCCGTAGGTGCGCCCCTCGATGAGCGCGAAGACGACACCGGTCAGGCCGACGACCGAGAGCAGGGCGCCCAGCCAGTCGAGCCCCCGCTCCGCGCGCTCGTCCCGCGATTCGCGTACCAGCACGAGCGTGGCGGCCACCACGAGCGCGCCGACCGGCACGTTGATGCCGAACGCCCACCGCCACGACAGCTCGGTGGTGAGCCAGCCGCCGAGGAGCGGGCCGAGGGCGGCGGCCCCGCCGATGGTGGAGCCCCAGATCGCGAACGCGACCCCTTTCTCCCGTCCGGTGAACGTGGCGTTCAACAGGGACAGCGAGGTGGGCAGGATCATGGCACCGCCGAGCCCTTGGAGCACCCGGGCGCCGATCAGCGCCTCGCCGGACCCGGCCACCGCGGCGAGCACGCTGGCCGCGACGAAGACCACGACGCCGGTGACGAACGTCCGCCGCCGGCCGGCGCGGTCGGCGAATCGGCCGGCGACCAGCAGCAGGGCGGCGAAGACGAGGGTGTACGCCTCCTGCACCCACTGCGCGTCCGTGGCGGTGATGCCGAGGTCCCGGATGATCGCGGGCACGGCCACGTTGACGATGGTGGCGTCGACGATGATCGTCGCGACTCCGAGGCTGATCGCGAGGAGTCCCCACCAGCGTGCGCGTCCCTGCTCCGGCATACCCCGCCTCCGATCGCTAGTTTCTCTAGCTACGTGAGATGCTAGCTTTCACCCATGGAACCTCCTCCGTCAACCACCGGCGGCGCGCCCCGCGGACCGTACGGCGAGGCCCCCTCGACGAGCGAGACCGCCCGGGCGCTGCGCGAGGTGATCCGGGCCGCCGGTGACACCCGGGGCGCCCTGGCCCGCCGCCTCGGGATCGGGGCGACCGACGCCGCCGCCATCGACCACCTCGTCTCCAGCCCGGACGCCCTCGGCCCGGTGGAACTGGGCAACCGGCTCGGAATCCGCTCGGCCTCGGCCACCACCCTGGTCGACCGGTTGGTGCGGGCCGGCCACGTCGAGCGCACGCCGCACCCGCAGGACCGGCGCCGGCTGGCGCTCCAGGTCACCGACCAGGCGTACGACGAGGTGCTGGCGGCACTACGGCCGATGCTGGCCGGAATCGAGCAGGCGGTCGCCCGGCTCACACCCGAGCAGGCGGCGGCGACGAGCGCCTTCCTGCGGGAGGTGGCGGCCGTGATGCGGGAGTACGTCGACACCGCCCCCGACGACCCGGGCAGGCGGTCGACGGCGGACTGAGTCAGCGGGGCCCGAAAAGGCGGCGGATGACGGCCCGCGCCGCCGCCCGCGGGTCGTCGCCGGTGTCTGGCGGCAGGGCGCCAGCGTTCCAGAGCGTGGCGAAGCCGTGCACGATCGACCAGGCGGCGAGGGCGTCCCCGGCGGCGTCGCCCGCCGTGCCGTGGCCCGGCGGGAGTTCCGCGACTCCCGCGTGCAGAGCCGCCCCCGACCGCTCCCTCGCGGCTGCCAACTCCGGCGCGTCCGCCCGGTAGAGGTCGGGGCGGAACATCACCTCGAAGTGCGCCCGGTGCCGCACCGCGAAGTCCACGTAGGCCACCCCGGCTTCCACCAGACCGCCGTCGGCAGCGTGCAGCGCCTCGGCGAGCAGGTCGAAGCCCTCCACCGCGAGCGCGGTGAGCAGGCCGGCCTTGTCGCCGAAGTGGTGCGCGGGCGCCGCGTGCGACACGCCGGCCCGCCGGGCGAGGTCGCGCAGGCTCAGCGCCGCCGGCCCGGACTCCTCGATCACCTCGGCCGCCGCGGTGATCAGGGTGCGCCGCAGATCGCCGTGGTGGTAGCTCCCGGTGCCAGTCATGTGCCGATCCTATCTTTCCATTGACAAGATGCCATCGGCGGGGGAAATCTTGACGTCGACAAGATATGCCGAGGAGGTCCTGTTGATTCCACTGATCGCCCTGGTGGCCGGAGCCGCCGTGGCCCGACTGGCCGGCCTGGCCGGCGTGGACGCGGTCGACGGGTGGCAGCCGGCCCTGCGGGTGGGGCTGGCCCTCATGTTCGTCCTGACCGGCGCGGCCCACTTCGGCCCGCGACGCCGGGCCGACCTCGTGGCGATGGTGCCGCCCCGACTCCCGCGCCCCGAACTCCTGGTCACGCTGACCGGGGTGCTCGAACTGCTCGGAGCCGTGGCGCTGCTCGTCCCGGCCACCGCCCGGTGGGCCGCCGCCGGCCTGGCGGTGCTGATGGTCGCCATGTTCCCGGCGAACGTGTCGGCGGCCCGGCGTCGCCTCACCCTGGCGGGCCGCCCGGTGACGCCGATCGGCGTCCGCTCGGCTCTCCAGGTGCTCTTCGTCGCCACCGCCGTCGCAATTTCGTTTGGCCCCTGACTGTCAGGCCGCTAACCTGGCGCTCATGGACCTGATCCGCCTCGACGACGTCCCACTCGGGCGGCTGCTGGTGGTGGCCGGGCACCTCACCAGCCAGCGGTGGAACCGCTGGCTCGCCGAGGAGCACGGCCTCACCCAGGCCGGCATGGTCACCCTGCTGACCCTGGCCGAGCACGG
This sequence comes from Micromonospora sp. WMMC415, assembly GCF_009707425.1. Classification (GTDB taxonomy): domain Bacteria; phylum Actinomycetota; class Actinomycetes; order Mycobacteriales; family Micromonosporaceae; genus Micromonospora. The sequence goes on from NZ_CP046104.1 coordinate 78,151, forward strand.
CGAGCTGCCGCACCGCGCGGTGGCCGAGCGGTGCTTCGTCAAGCCGGCCACCCTGACCGGCATCGTCGACACCCTGGAACGCGACGGCCTGGTCGAGCGGCAGCGGCACGCCACCGACCGGCGCAGCGTCAAACTGGCGCTCACCCCCACCGGGCGGGCCCGCGCCGACGCGCTCCGGGCGATGATGCGCTCCGACCGTCCACTCACCCCGGTCGACGCCGACCCGGCGAAGGCGGCGGTGGTCCGGGAATTCCTGCTCGCGGTCATCGGCAGCGCGGACGCCGCCATGCCGGAGGGCGGTCCGACGTGCTGATCCGGCTGCTGCGCACGCACCTGCGCCCGTACCGCCGCCCGTTGGCCGCGGTGGTGGCCCTCCAGTTCGTCGGCACGATGGCCTCGCTCTACCTGCCGAGCCTCAACGCCGACATCATCGACCTCGGCATCGCCCGGGGCGACACCGGCTACATCGTCCGGACCGGCGGCTGGATGCTCGCGGTCAGCCTGGTCCAGATCGTCTGTGCGATCGCCGCCGTCTACCTCGGCGCCCGCACCGCGGCAGCCTTCGGCCGGGACGTCCGGGCGGCGGTCTTCGCGCACGTGAACCGCTTCTCCGCCCGCGAGGTCGCCCGGTTCGGCGCCCCGTCGCTGATCACCCGCAACACCAACGACGTGCAGCAGGTGCAGGTGCTCGTGCTGATGAGCGCCATCGCGCTGGTGGCCGCGCCGATCATGAGCGTCGGCGGCGTGGTGATGGCGCTGCGCGAGGACGTCGGGCTGTCCTGGCTGATGCTCGTCAGCGTGCCGGTGCTGGCCGTCGGCCTGGGCCTGGTGATCCGGCGGATGGTGCCCGGGTTCCGCCTCATGCAGACCCGCATCGACACGGTGAACCGGGTACTGCGCGAGCAGATCACCGGCATCCGCGTCGTCCGGGCGTTCGTCCGGGAGCCGTACGAGACGGCACGTTTCGCCGTCGCCAACACCGACCTGACCGCGACGGCCCTGCGGACCGGCCGGCTGGGTGCCCTGATCTTCCCCGTCGTGATGCTGGTGCTCAACGTCTCCAGCGTCGCGGTGCTGTGGTTCGGCGCCCAGCGGGTGGGCGCCGGCGCGATCGAGGTCGGCGCGCTCACCGCCTTCCTGCAGTACCTGATGCAGATCCTGATGGCCGTCATGATGGCCACCTTCATGCTGATGATGGTGCCGCGGGCGGCGGTCTGCGCCGAGCGCGTCGTCGAGGTGCTGGACACCGACTCCTCGGTGACGCCCCCGGCGCGCCCGGTCACCGAGCTGCCGCGGCGGGCCGAGCTGGAGCTGCGGGACGTGCGCTTCCAGTACCCGGGCGCGGCCGAGCCGGTGCTGCGGGACGTCTCGTTCCGGGTGGCGCCGGGCACGACCACGGCGGTCGTCGGCGGCACCGGCGCCGGTAAGACCACCCTGCTCTCCCTGGCCCCGCGGCTCGTCGACGTGACCTCCGGCGCGGTGCTGGTGAACGGGGTGGACGTCCGGGACCTTGCGCCCGACGAGCTGTGGCGGCGGATCGGCCTGGTGCCGCAGCGCCCCTACCTGTTCAGCGGCACGGTGGCGAGCAACCTCCGGCTCGGCAACCCGGACGCGACCGAGGCCGAGCTGTGGGCGGCGCTGGAGGTGGCGCAGGCGCGCGACTTCGTCGAGGCGATGCCCGAAGGGCTGGACGCGCCGATCGCGCAGGGCGGCACCAACGTCTCCGGCGGCCAGCGGCAGCGGCTGGCGATCGCCCGGGCCCTGGTACGCCGGCCGGAGATCTACCTGTTCGACGACTCGTTCTCGGCGCTCGACCTGGGCACCGACGCGCGGCTGCGGGCGGCGTTGCGGCCGGTCACCGAAGACGCGGCGGTCGTCATCGTGGCGCAGCGGGTCTCCACGATCGTCGACGCCGACCAGATCGTCGTCCTGGAGGGCGGGTCGGTGGTCGGGGTCGGTCGGCACGCGGAACTGCTGGCGGACTGCCCCACGTACGCCGAGATCGTCGCGTCCCAGCAGACCACGGGGGTGACGGCGTGAGCGGCGAGCGGACCGGCGGGCACCGCGCGAGGACGCCCCACGGCGGCGTGGGCGACCGACCGGCTCCGGTCGTACCGAAGGGAAGGCCGGCTACCGACGGGGCGGCACCCCGGCGGCTGCCGCCCGGCGGCCAGCGCGGCGGTCCGCCGTGGATGGGGGCCGGGATGCCCGCCGAACGGTCGATGGCCTTCGGGCCGTCGGCCCGGCGGCTGCTCGGGCGGCTGCGACCGCACCGCCCCCAGTTGGTCGGGGTGATCGGGCTCGCGGTGCTCGGCGTCGGGCTCAGCGTGGTCGGGCCGAAGGTGCTCGGGCACGCCACCGACCTGATCTTCGCCGGGGTGCTGGGCCTGCGGCTGCCGCCGGGTACGACGACCGAGCAGGCCGCGGCGGCGGCCCGGGCGGCGGGCGACGACAGCTTCGCCGACCTGATCACCCGGATGGGCGTGGTGCCCGGCGCGGGGATCGACACCTCGGCGCTGGCCCGGGTGCTGCTGCTGGCCCTCGGCCTCTACGTGGCGGCGGCCGCCCTGACCTGGTGGCAGGGGTGGCTGCTCACCGGCGTCGTGCAGCGGACCGTGCACCGGCTGCGCGAGGACGTGGAGGCGAAGCTCAACCGGCTGCCGCTGCCGTACTTCGACCGGCAGCCGCGCGGGGAACTGCTCAGCCGGGTCACCAACGACATCGACAACATCTCCATCAGCCTCCAGCAGACGCTGAGCCAGCTGCTCACCTCGCTGCTCACCGTCGTCGGCGTACTCGCCATGATGTTCTGGATCTCGCCGCTGCTGGCCCTGGTCGCGCTGGTCGCGGTGCCGCTGTCGGTCGTGGTCACCCAGCGGATCGCGAAGCGGTCGCAGGGCCAGTTCATCGCCCAGTGGACCCACACCGGCGAGCTGAACGGGCAGGTCGAGGAGGCGTTCACCGGCCACGAGCTGGTCAAGGTCTTCGGCCGGCAGCGCGAGGTGCAGGCGGCCTTCGCCGCGAAGAACGAGGAGCTGTTCCGGGCCAGCTTCGGTGCCCAGTTCATCTCCGGGATCATCATGCCGGCGATGATGTTCATCGGGAACCTCAGCTACGTGGCGATCGCCGTGGTCGGCGGCCTGCGGGTGGCGTCGGGGACGATGACCCTGGGCGACGTGCAGGCGTTCATCCAGTACTCCCGCCAGTTCACCCAGCCGCTCACCCAGGTCGCGTCGATGGCGAACCTGCTCCAGTCCGGGGTGGCCTCCGCCGAGCGGGTGTTCGCGGTGCTCGACGCCGACGAGCAGACCCCGGACCCGGCCGTGCCGACCCGGGTCACCGACCCGCGCGGACGGGTCGAGTTCAAGCACGTCTCCTTCCGGTACGCCCCGGAGAAGCCGCTGATCGAGGACCTGTCGCTGGTCGCCGAACCCGGGCAGACGGTGGCCATCGTCGGGCCCACCGGCGCCGGCAAGACCACCCTGGTCAACCTGATCATGCGCTTCTACGAACTGGACGCCGGGCGGATCACCCTCGACGGGGTGGACACCACCCGGCTCACCCGCGACGACCTGCGCGGTCGGGTCGGCATGGTGCTCCAGGACACGTGGCTCTTCGGCGGGACGATCCGCGACAACATCGCGTACGGGCGACCGGGCGCCACCGAGGCGGAGATCCTGGCGGCGGCACGGGCGACGTTCGTCGACCGCTTCGTCCGCAGCCTCCCGGACGGCTACGACACCGTCATCGACGAGGACGGAAGCAACGTCAGCGCCGGTGAGAAGCAGCTCATCACCATCGCCCGCGCGTTCCTGGCCGAGCCGTCCCTGCTGATCCTCGACGAGGCGACCAGCTCGGTGGACACGAGGACGGAGGTGCTGCTCCAGCGGGCGATGGCGGCGCTGCGGTCGGACCGCACCAGCTTCGTCATCGCGCACCGGCTGTCCACGATCCGCGACGCCGACCTGATCCTGATGATGGAGGACGGCCGGATCGTCGAGCAGGGCACGCACGACGATCTACTCGCCGCCGACGGGGCGTACGCGCGTCTCCATCGGGCCCAGTTCAGCCGGGCGACGGCGGGCGAGCCCGAGCCGGCGGTGGCGCGGTGAACGCCGCCGGTTCGGTCCCCGCGCACGACGCGCGGGGACCGGAGGGCCGCTCAGCCGGCCAGCAGCAGGTCCGCCGAGCGGGCGGCGACCACCCGTCCGACCAGCCCGAGCGCCTCGGCGGCGGGCACCGGGGCCAGGGCACGGCCGTCCCGCAGGCGCAGCGAGACGCGTCCGTCGGCCGCCTCGCGTGGGCCGATCACCGCCGCGTACGGGACGCGGGCGCGGGCGGCGTCCCGGATCCGGGCGCCCAGCGACCCGGCCTGTTCCACCTCGACGCGCAGCCCGGCAGCGAGCGCGTCGGCGGCGAGGCGCTCGGCCGCCGCGTCCTGCCCGGCGTCGACCGGCAGGACGACCAACTGCACCGGGGCGTACCAGGGCGGGAAGGCGCCCTGGTGCACCTCGATCAGGTACGCGAACAGCCGCTCCATGCTCCCGACCAGGCTGCGGTGCACCATCACCGGCCGCCGCCGCGCCCCGCCCGAGTCGGTGTACGACAGGTCGAAGCGCTCCGGCTTGTCGAAGTCGAGCTGGACGGTCGAGATGGTCGACTCCCGGCCGGCCGCGTCGACGATCTGGACGTCGATCTTCGGGCCGTAGAAGGCCGCCTCGCCCGGACCCTCCGCGTACTCCACCCCGTCGAGCGCGGCGCGCAGCAGGTCCTCGGCCCGCGCCCACCGGGCGTCGTCGCCGACGTACTTCTCCCCCGGCCCGCGCAGCGACAGCCGGAACCCCGCCGGCCGGACGCCGAGCGCGGCGTGCGCCTCGCGGATCAGCCGCAGGATCTCCGCCACCTCCTCGCCGACCTGCTCCAGCGCGCAGAAGTTGTGCGCGTCGTTCAGCGAGATGGCGCGTACCCGGGCCAGCCCGCCCAGCACGCCGGAGCGCTCGGCCCGGTACATGCCGCCCAGCTCGGCGAACCGCAGCGGCAGGTCCCGCCAGGAGCGGCCCCGCGCCCGGTACACCAGCGCGTGGTGCGGGCAGAGCGCCGGCCGCAGCACGAACTCGTCGTCGGCGGAGAGCCGCATCGGCGGGAACATGTCGTCCGCGAAGTAGCCGAGATGCCCGGAGAGCTGGAAGAGTTCCCGCTTGCCCAGCGGCGGGGTGACCACGTGCCGGTAGCCGGCCCGGCGTTCGAGGTCGCGGACGTACTCCTCGACGGCGTGGCGGGCGGCGGCCCCGGCCGGCAGCCAGAGCGGCAGGCCGGCGCCGGCCAGCGGGTCGGAGACGAAGAGGCCCAGCTCACGGCCGAGCCTGCGGTGGTCGATCATGTCGCGCTCCTGGTTCGGGTACGGCCCGGAGGCGACCGGTGCCCGGAACAGCACGAGGCCCCGGGGCGGATCGCCCCGGGGCCTCGTGGACAGACGTGTCAGTGCGGCGCGCCGGGGTTTCCCGGCGTCGTGGTGCGGACCGCACGATTCATGCGGCAAGGGTACGCGGAGCCGCCACCGACGGGCACGTGCATTTCCGGCCGGGGTGCGGGCGGCGGCACCGGGTGTCGGGCGGGCGGCGGCGCTGCGGGCGCGGGCCGGGACCGTCGTGCGGGCGGCGGCGGGACGGGGGCGGGCCGCCGGCACGGGACCTGCCGGCGGCCCGCGGCGGCCTGCTCGTCAGGAACGGGGGACCCGACGGGGCCGCGCGCCGACAACGGTACGCCGATCGACGCCGATCCCGCGAGCGCCCCGGCTCTCCGGAATTCCCGCGAAGGCCGTCACCACCGCATCCACCTGCCCGTTGAACCCCTATGGGCCTGCCGTGTCGGCGATCACGACCGAGGAGGCCCGTCCCGGGTGACGCCGGTCGTTCCGTCAGGCTCACCGACATCCGATCGGCCCGTCCGGCGAGGTGACAGCCGTGCCCGAACTGAGTGAGGTCGCGTCGCCGACGCTGGCGTACATCGCGCTGCTCGGCCTGCTGATCGCCGACGCCTTCATCCCGGTGATCCCCACCCAGGCCATCATGATCACGTCCGGCGCGCTGACCGTCTACGGCGGCCTCAGCCTGCCCGTCACCATCGCGGTCGGCGCGGCGGGCGTCTTCGCCGGCGACCTGGCGTGCTACCTGCTCGGCCGGGGCACGCCGTCCTCCCGGATCGCCGCCACGCTGCGGGCCAGCCGTGCGGCGCGGCGGTCGCGCGAGCCCGGTGCGGCCCGGCGCGTCGCGGGGCGGGTCGCGCGGGGGCTCAGCCGGCCCGGGCCGATGGTGATCATGGTGTGCCGGTTCGTGCCCGGTGGCCGGATGGCGGCGTGCTTCGCGGCGGGCCGTCGCCGCTACCCCTACCGGCTGTTCCTGCTGTACGAGTCGCTGGCCGCCCTGGGCTGGGCGTCGTACGGCGCGCTGGTCGGCCACCTGGGCGGCGCCGCCCTGACCGGCTCGGCCTGGCGCCTGGCGATCATCGCCGGAGCGGCGGCCCTCGGCTTCGCGGCGGCCGGCTGGGCGATGACCCTCCTGACCACCCGCACCACCCGCCCCGCCGACCTCCCATCAGACTGAACACTCGGAACCTGGAAGGAAACGGCCTCCGGAGGGGCCGAAATCTTCCAGGATCTCACCGGGTGAGCGGCACCTAAGGGCTGACCCCGGGATCGATGTCGGTGGGTCGCCCGGATCCGTCTCGGGCGGCTCCGGCGGCAGGCTGAGGCATGCCCGCAAGCCGGAACAGTGGACTGCTCGCACTCGGTGGGATCGCCCTCGCGGCGCTGCTCGCCGTGGTCGGCCACCTCGGCGTGGACGACCTCGACCCCTGGTCGCTGACGGTCAGCGACTTCGCCGTCTCCGATCGGGGCGGCGTCATCGACTACGCCATGGTCGTCCTCGCCGTGGCCACGGCCGTCCTGCTTCCCGCTCTCCGGCGGCTGCGGCGACCCCGGGTGGCGGAGGTGCTGCTGGCGGCCTGGATCGGCGGTCTCCTGCTGGCCGCGGCCGTGCCGACCAACGAGCCGGGCCTGCCGATGGACACCGCCGCGTACGTGCACCGGTACGCCTCCGTCGCGGCGTTCCTGGCGCTGCCGGTCGGCGGTTGGCTCCTCGCCGACCGGCTGCCCGCCGGCACCGCCCGCTGGGTACGCCGGTTCGCCGTCGCCAGTCTCCTGCTCGCCGCCGCGATGGTCTGGTCGGCCTACCCCGGGGACCGGGTGCTGCTCGGCCTCGTGGAGCGCCTGCTGATCCTCGCCGAGGTCGCCCTCCTGGCGACCGTCGCCGCCACGCTGACGACGGTCACTCCAGCTCGTGGAGCATCAGCTGGCGGGCCGCTTCGGTGATCGAGCCGGAGAGGCTCGGGTAGATCGTGATGGTCTGGGCCAGCTCGTTGACCGTCAGGTTGTTCTCCACGGCCATCGTGATCGGCAGGATCAGCTCGCTCGCCTTGGGAGCCACCACCACGCCGCCGATGACCTGGCCGCTGGCGGGACGGCAGAAGAGCTTGACGAAGCCGTCGGAGACCTCGTCCATCTTCGCCCGGGCGTTGCCGGCGAGCGGCAGCATCACCTGGCGGGCGGGGACCTTGCCGGCGTCGACCTCGTCCTGTGAGACGCCGACGGTGGCCAGCTCCGGGTCGGTGAAGACGTTCGCCGCGACGGTCCGCAGGCGCAGCGGCCGGACCGCCTCGCCGAGCGCGTGCCACATCGCGATGCGGCCCTGCATGGCGGCGACGCTGGCCAGCGGCAGCACCCCGGTGCAGTCGCCGGCCGCGTAGATGCCCGGCACGTTGGTCCGGGAGACCCGGTCGACCGTGACGTATCCGCCACGGGCCAGCCCGACGCCGTACTCGGCCAGGCCGAGGTTCGCCGTGTTCGGGATGGAACCGACCGCGATCAGCGCGTGCGAGCCGTGCACCTTGCGGCCGTCGGAGAGCTCGACCTCGACGCCGTCCCCGGTACGGCGGACCGCGTCGGCACGGGAGTTGTTGAGGATGCTCATGCCCCGGCTGCGGAACACCCGCTCGATGGCCATCGCGGCGTCGGCGTCCTCGTGCGGCATCACCCGGTCCCGGCTGGAGACCAGGGTGACCTCGATGCCCATCGCCAGGTACGCGCTGGCGAACTCCGCGCCGGTCACGCCGGAACCGACCACGATCAGGTGCCGGGGCAGCTCGGTGAGGTCGTACACCTGGCGCCAGGTCAGGATGCGCTCGCCGTCCGGCACGGCGGTGGGGAGCTGGCGCGGCGTCGCGCCGGTGGCGATCAGGACGGTGGAGGCGTCGATCGAGTACTCCGCGCCGCCGTCACCGGGCGTGACCACCACCCGGTGGGTGTGACCGAGCGTGTCCTCACCGAGCCGGGCGCTGCCGGCCACGAAGGTCACACCCGCCTTCACAAGCTTCGCGTGGATGTCGGCGGACTGGGCGAGAGCGAGCCGCTTGACCCGCCCGTGGACGGCCGGCGCGTCGACCGTGACCGCCTCCAGGCCGTCGGAGTGCACCCCGAACTCCTCGGTGTCCCGGTAGCCGGTCACCACCTGCGAGCTGGCGATGAAGGTCTTCGACGGCACGCAGTCGGACAGCACGCACGCGCCGCCCGCGCCCTCGGCCTCCACCACGGTGACGTCGGCGTCCAGCTGGGCGGCGACCAGGGCCGCCTCGTAGCCGGCCGGCCCCCCGCCGATGATCACGATCCGGCTCACAGCGCTCGCCCCTCGTCCATGCTCACAGTGACTTTCTTCTCCCGAACGCGTCCGACACGCACCGTCGTATTCTCCCCCACCGGCCGACCCGGCTATCGTCATCGCCGTGCGTCATTACGCCGCCTACGGCTCAAACCTCGACCCTGCCCGGATGCGCGCCTACTGTCCGCATTCGCCGATGGTGGGCACCGGCTGGCTCGAGGGCTGGCGGCTCACCTTCGCGGGCGAGGGCGTGATCGGCTGGGAGGGGGCGGTCAGCACGGTCGTCGAGTCTCCCGGCGACCGGGTGTTCGTGGCGCTCTACGACATCCACCCGTACGACGCGGCGCAGCTCGACGAGATCGAGGGCGTCACCGCCGGCACGTACCGGAAGCTGCACGTGCGGGTCTCGACCCTGGACGGCGACGTCACGGCGTGGATCTACGTCTTCGACGGGTACGAGGGCGGCCTGCCGACCTCGTGGTACCTGTCGGAGATCGCGAACGCCGCCGAGAAGGCGGGCGCGCCGGACGACTACGTCACGGGCCTGCGCTCCCGCCCCACCGGCACCGCCTCGGCCTAGGGACTGTCGCACGGCCTCCAGTCTGCTACTGGTCACGCCGGGGACGTGAGCCGGGCCCGCCGGAGGTCGTCAATCACACACCGGTGGCGGGTACGACCAGCTCGTACATGTCGGTCCAGCGCACCTCACGGAGCCCCACCGACTCGTAGAGGGTGACCGGCACGGTCGGGTTGGTCAGATCGACACCGAGGCCGGCCCACTCCCGGCCCTTCGCCGCGTAGGCCGAGAAGGCCCGCCACAGCAGCGCCGCACCGACCCCGCGCCGCCGGTACGCGGGCAGCACGGACAGGCTCCGCACCCACCCCTCGTTCTGCTCCAACCCCTGGTCGGAGGATTGCAGCACGCCGGCCGGTACGCCGTCGACCTCGGCGACGAACCACTCGTCCCAGGTGGTGCCGTACAGGCGGAGCTGCTCCCGCCACCGCTCGAAGCCGACCGGCTCGTAGTCCGGCGTGTCCCGGAAGGCGACGTCGAAGATCCGGTAGAACTCCCGCAGGTCCGACTCGTCGTCGCCGCGCAGCGGGCGGACGGTGACCCCGGGCGGGGGCGGCGGCTCGGCGGGCAGGTCGGCCAGGCTCCGGCGCATCCCCACGTACCGCTTGGCGAGGGTGAAGCCGGCCTCGGCGACCTCCGCCGCCCACCGGACCTCCGGAGCGAAGACGGACACGCGGGCGGTCAGCGCCGGCACGCCCCGCTCGGCGGCCCGCTCGCCCACCCGGTCGAGCATCCGGGCGAGCAGCGGGGCACGCAGGTCGTCGCCGTGCTCCGGGTCGACGTAGACCTCCACGAACTCCCGGCCCACCCCGGTCGGGTTGTCCACGGTCGCCCAGGCGACGAGCCTGCCCTCCGGATCGCTGACCACCCAGGAGTCCCGGGTCGGATCGGTGAAGGGTGCGGTGAGGGCGGCCTTGACGTCCTCGGCGTCGAAGTCCGGGTAGCCGACGGCGAAGACGTCGGCGGCGTGGACCACGGCGAGGATCGCGGGGACGTCGTCGAGGGTGGGTCGGCGGGCGGTCCAACCGGCGGGGAGGGTCACGGGGCCGATCCTGGCAAACCGCCGACCGGAGCGCCGCCGATTTTTGGCGCGCCAGTCAGGGGCGGCGCCGGTGCGCGCGGAAGGCGGCCAGGAGATCCACCAGTTCGGCACCGTCGGCCGGGCCGAGCGCCGCGAACGCCGGCGCGGCCAACCGGTCGGTCACCGCCTCCGCCCACAGCCGCCGCCGGACCAGTGGGCCCACCGGGGGGTACGGCGGCGGCCAGCCGCACGCCACGGCACCGGCCTCGCCCTCCGGCCCGGCGAGCACCGCTTCCAGCGGCGTCATGCCGGCGGCGCGTACGGCGAGCAGGTGCGCCCCGGCGAAGTGCTCCCGCAGCAGGCGCAGGCTCACCGCCACCCGGGCGCCGGCGGTCCGCTCCGGCACCGGCATCGCCCGCCACGCGGCGAACAGCGGCATGCCGGTGGCGTCCGCGGCGTCGACCGCCCGGCCCAGCAGCACGGCGAGCCGCCCGGCACCGGACACGGAGTCGAGGTTCTCGTCGCCCCACCGGCAGCACTCCGCCAGCGTCGCGGTCGCCACCCGCATCGGCCGGACGGTCCGCAGGGCCGCGTCCCAGCCGTCGGCGACCGCCTCCGGTGCGATGAACCCGAGCGCGGCGGCCACCGTCTCCGCGCGTACGTCACCGAGCGCGCCGGCCCGCCCGGCGATGTAGAACGCCCACCCGGAGATGCCGAGCAGGCGGGCCTGGCGCAGGGTGACCGGGCAGCGGGTGAACGCGTCCCCGAGCTCCAGCACCGCCGGCTTGCACCCGGCCGCCACCTGCTCCGGGGTCACGCCCCCGCTCCCCGCACCACCCGTCCGTCCACAAGGGGTCAGTCTGCCGTGCCGCCGCGGGTGCCGGCATCCTCCGCTTCGGCGTCGAGCGCCTCCACGGCCGCCTCGACCTCGCCGGTGCGGCGACGGGCGGCGGTGAGCGTCCGCTCGGCGGCCCGCCGGGCCAGCTTGGCCCGGCTCAGGTCCTGCTCCACGACGGCCCGCCGCCGCTCCAGCTCGGCCAGCTCAGTTTCGATCGCGTCGAGGGCGGCAGCGCCGTCGCGCTCGGCCTCCGTCGCGCCGGTCAGCTCCGCCTCGGCCCGTTCCTGGTCGGTACGCGCCTTCGCCAGCTCCTTCTCCAACGCGCGGCGGCGGCGGGCCCGCTCGGCCCGGGCGGCCCGTTCCGCCTGCTCGGCCCGCATCGCCGACCGGTCCGCCCCGCGGGGCCGGGGCGGCGGCTCGGCGACCTCCTCCTCGCCGCCGGTGACCAGGCGCAGCTGCGGCCGGGGCACCTCACCGAACCCGGCGTACGTGGCGGCCCGCAGCAGGCGCCCGGAGCGCACCTGCTCGGCGACCTCGGCGTCGGAGAGCGCGGCGTTGAGGGTCGCCTCCACCTCGCCCAGCGGGAGCTTCCCGGCCGGCGGGGCGCCCTCGACCCCGGCCGCCAGCTTGCGCACCTCGCCGAGCAGCGCACCGACGACCGCGCGACGCTGGGCCGACAGCTCGCGCAGCTTGGCCCCGCGCAGCTCGCGCTGGGCGGCCCGCAGTGACTCGGCGAGCTGGCCGAGGTCGGCGACCAGCTCCGGCCGCTCCAGCGCGAGCAGGTTGACCAGCCAGGCGGCCACCGTGGGGCGGCGCAGCCGGGCGATCTCCCGGGCGGTTCGCGCGTCGCCGGCACGCCGGGCCTCGGCGACCGCCGCGTCCCGCGCGGCGACGAACTTGTCGGGGGGCGTGCGGTAGAGCTGGCGCACCAGCTCCCGGGGCGGATCCGGCATCGCCGCTCAGGCGTCGACCCGGGTGCCCGGTTCGAGCCGCCGGTAATCCCCCTCGAAGAGCCGGCTGAAGTTGCCGTTCAGCACGCCCAGCCCGTTGTCGTTGAGGTAACCGTCGTGCAGCGCGTACGCCCGGCGCGGCGCCACCGCGCGGAGGAAGTCCAGCGATTCGGAGAACTTGGTCCACGGGGCGTGGATCGGCAGGAAGAGCGTGTCCACCTCGATGTCGTCGGGGACGACGAGGGAGTCGCCCGGGTGGTAGACCCGCTCGTCGATCAGGTACGCCAGGTTCTCCACCACCGGGATGTCGGGGTGGATCACGGCGTGCCGCCCGCCGTAGGTGCGGACCGGGACGCCGGCCGCGGTGAACCGGCCACCCGCCTCGACCGGCGTGAGCACGTCGGCGAGACCGTCCAGTGTGGCGGCGAGCGAGGCCGGGCCGTACACGGCGAACGGGCGGCGGTCGTGCTGCTCGACCAGGGCCGCCACATCGACGTGGTCGGGGTGCTCGTGGGTGATCAGTACGGCGTCCGCGCCGTCCAGCGCGGCCCGCTCGCTGACGATCCCCGGGTCGACGACCAGGACCCCGCCGTCGTGCTCGACGCGTACGCAGGAGTGGCCGTACTTGGTCAGCCGCATTCGTGACTCCTCGATTATCGAATCGTGACGTCCTCAGCGCAGTCTGCCGGAACGGACGCGGCACCGCGTCCCGTCTGACCGATCGCCCCGGTCACGGGGCTGCGGACAAGGCGCGGGCCGGCCCGGAGGCCGGCCGCCGACGATCGGAGCGGGGATGGGCGGAATCGGACCACGCCGGCGGGGTGTGGTGCTCGCGGCAGCGCTGGTGGCGGTACTCGCCGCCGGCGGCTGCGGCGGCGGGAGCGGCGGGCACGACAGCGCGGCGGAGCAGCCGGTCACCGGCGTGGAGGGCGGCACGGACCGGGGCGGGCCGGCGGCCGCCGACGCGCAGGCCGGGGCCGGGCAGCCCGGGACGGCGGCGGGCGGCGCACCGGCGGACCTGCGGGTCGACCAGCGCGCCATCGTCTACACCGGCTCGATGCGGGTACAGGTGCAGGACGTGGACCGGGCCGCCCGGGACGCGATCGCACTGACCACGACGGCCGGCGGTTTCGTCGGCGGCGACCAGCGGCGCAGCGCCGACGGGGACGCCACCGCCGAGCTGACGCTGCGGGTGCCGGCCGCGAAGTTCACCACGGTGGTGGACGAGATCGCCAAGCTGGGCACGCGGCAACGCCAGGAGATCAGCACCGAGGACGTGACCGAGGAGACGGTCGACCTGGACGCCCGGATCGCCACCCAGCGGGCCCGGGTCGAGAACGGCCGGCGACTGCTGGCCCGGGCCACCTCGATCACCGACCTGGTGTCGCTGGAGAACGAGCTGGCCCGCCGCGAGGCCGACCTGGCCTCGCTCGAGGCGAAGAAGCGCCGGCTCGCCGATCTCACCGCCCTCTCCACGATCACGGTGTCGCTGGTCGGGCCGGAGGCCCGCCCGGTCGACGGGGAGGAACGGGTGGGCTTCCTGGCCGGGCTCGACGCCGGGTGGAAGGTCTTCCTGGCCTCGCTGACCGTGCTGCTGACCGTCCTCGGGGCGCTGCTTCCGTGGCTGGTCACGGTGGGCGTACCGGTGGGCCTGCTGGTGTGGCTGGTGCGCCGCCGCCGGCCGCAGCCGGCGCTGGTCGCCGCGATGCCGGCCACCGCCACCGCCGGCCCGGCCACCGCCACCGCGGCGCCGGAGACGGCGGGTCAGGGCGTCGGGAACCCGGGCGGGATCAGCTCGCCACCGCCAGTGCCCGGAGCGCGGTCTGCACCATGACCCGGACGCCGGCCGGGATGGCCCGCTCGTCCACGTCGAACGACGCGCGGTGCAGGTCGACGTTCGGGCCGGAGCGGCCGACGCCGAGGCGGGCGAGGGCGCCGGGGACGTACTCCAGGTACCAGGAGAAGTCCTCGCCGCCCATGCTCTGCGGGGTCTCGGCGATGCCCTCCGGGCCGAGCGCGGCGGCGGTGGCCGCGGTGAGGATCTGGATGGCCCGGGAGTCGTTGCTGACCGGGGGCCGGCCGCGCAGGTACTCCAGGTCCACCGTCGCCCCGGTCGGCGCGATCACGTCCCGCACGACCTGACCGACCACCTTCGGGGCCAGTTCCCACGTGTCGCGGTCCATCACCCGCAGCGTGCCGGCCGCGCAGGCCTCCGACGGGATGACGTTGTACCGGGTGCCGGCCGAGGCGTGGCCGAACACCAGCAGCAGCCCGCTGTTGGCCGGCACCCGCCGGGCGACGAGGGCGGGGACCTCGGTGATGAGCCGGCCCAGCGCGTCCACCAGGTCGACGGTGAGGTGCGGTCGGGCGGTGTGCCCGCCCGGGCCGGTGAGGCGGACGGTCACGTTGTCGGCGGCCGCGGTGATCGGCCCGACCCGCAGGCCGACCTTGCCCACCGGCAGGTTCGGGTCGCAGTGCAGCGCGAAGATCTGCGCGACGTCGTCGAGACCACCGGCCTCGATGACCTCGAGCGAGCCGCAGGGCAGGATCTCCTCGGCCGGCTGGAAGATCAGGCGCACCCGGCCGGGCAGCTCCCCGAGGTCGGCGAGCTGGGCGAGGAGCATGCCCACACCGAGCAGGATCGTGGTGTGCACGTCGTGGCCGCAGGCGTGGCAGACCCCGTCGACCGTGGAGCGGTACGGCACGTCCTTGGTGTCGGTCAACGGCAGCGCGTCGATGTCGGCGCGGAGCGCGATCACCGGGCCGTCGGGGCGACCGTCGATGTCGCAGATGACGCCGTTGCCCTTGGGCAGCATTCGCGGGCGCAGCCCGGCGAGGGACAGCTCACGGGCGACCAGGGCGGCGGTCTCGAACTCCTCGCCGGAGAGTTCCGGGTGCGAGTGGATGTGACGGCGGGTGGCGATCAACCCGGGTACCCGGAGGGCGAGCAGGTGGTCCAGCTCGAAGGGCAGGGGCTGGGACCCGGTCGGCGCCTCAATCCAGGACGACGCCAGCTGGCTGCCGGTCGGCAGCGTCAACGCACTCGTCACGTCGAATTCTCGATCACTAGAAATGGATGGATCTTCAGGAACAGCAGACAGCCTAGACCTCCGGCGGTGACGCTGCGCAACCTCGTTCCGGTAGCGGTCGGAGCGCGCTGCGTCACGAACACCCTGCTCGGGGCGCTCGTAAATCAGCGGGACAGCAGGTAGATCGCGGTCGAACGCCGTCATCTGCCCCACACCTCCTACAACGCGTAACCGTTTCGCGGGTCACGAAATCGTCACCGGCTCCGAGCCGTCTTTCCGAATTGTGGCATTAGTCGGATGTGTTAACTGACACTCCGACAACTACCCGACCACGCTCGGCGACGAGGCCCCGCAGACGTTCACACGTTCGGGCTGCACCCGACCGCACACGGTGTGCGTCCCCGATCACCCGGCCGGGTTACCCGGAAAAGGTCTCCGGCACACGCCGCGACCGGTGGGCCGCGCCGCCCCGGGGGCGGGAGCGGGCGCCGGCGTCGTCGCGCGCGCCCCTCTCCGCGTCTGCGCCGCCGACGGGCGGCGGGGAGGTGGCGACAACTGTACGCCGTCGATCACACCCCCGCCGACCTGCGCCGCCCGTACGACAACACGAGGCGCCACCCGGACAAGTCTCCGGGTGGCGCCTCGACGAGATCTCGACGAGCGCGCGACGCGTGCCGTCAGAAGCGGTCCGACGGCCGGTAGAGACCCCACACCTGGCGCAGCGTGCCGCAGACCTCCCCCACGGTGGCGCGCGTCCGCAGCGCCTCCTTCATCGGGTAGAGCACGTTGTCGCCGCCCTCGGCGGCGGCGCGCAGCTCCGCCAGGGCCCGCTCGACGGCGTCGTTGTCCCGCTCCGCACGGAGCTTCGCCAGCCGCTCCGCCTGGGCCGCCTCGATCGCCGGATCGACGCGCAGCGGCTCGTACGGCTCCTCCTCGTCGATCGCGAACCGGTTGAGGCCCACCACGACCCGCTCGCCGGAGTCGATCTCCTGCGCGATCCGGTATGCGGACTGCTCGATCTCACGCTTCTGGAAGCCGGCCTCGATGGCGTCGACCGCCGACCCGTGCTCGAAGACCCGCTGCACCAACGCGTCCGCGGCGGTCTCGATCTCGTCGGTCATGGCCTCCACCACGTACGACCCGGCGAACGGGTCGACGGTGGCGGTCAGATCCGTCTCGTACGCGAGCACCTGCTGGGTCCGCAGCGCGAGCCGGGCGGCCTTCTCGGTCGGCAGCGCGATCGCCTCGTCGAAGCTGTTGGTGTGCAGCGACTGGGTGCCGCCGAGCACCGCGCCGAGCCCCTGCACCGCCACCCGGACCAGGTTCACCTCCGGCTGCTGGGCGGTGAGCTGCACCCCCGCGGTCTGGGTGTGGAACCGCAGCATCATCGACTTCGGGTTCTTCGCGCCGAACTCGTCCCGCATCAGCCGGGCCCAGATCCGCCGGGCGGCGCGGAACTTCGCCACCTCCTCCAGCAGCGTCGTACGGGCGACGAAGAAGAACGACAGCCGGGGGGCGAAGTCGTCGACGGCGAGCCCGGCGGCCACCGCGGCGCGCACGTACTCGACGCCGTTGGCCAGGGTGAACGCGATCTCCTGCACGGGCGACGCGCCGGCCTCCGCCATGTGGTAGCCGGAGATGGAGATGGTGTTCCACTTCGGCACCTCCTTGCGGCAGTACGCGAAGGTGTCCGCGACCAGGCGCAGCGACGGCTTCGGCGGGAAGATGTACGTGCCCCGGGCGATGTACTCCTTGAGGATGTCGTTCTGGATCGTGCCGTTCAGCGCCGAGCCGGGCACGCCGTTCTCCTCGGCGACCAGTTGGTAGAGCAGGAGCAGCACCGAGCCGGGGGCGTTGATGGTCATCGAGGTGGAGACCTTGTCCAGCGGGATGCCGTCGAAGAGCAGCCGCATGTCCTCGATGGAGTCGATGGCGACACCGACCTTGCCGACCTCACCGTGCGCGATCGGGTCGTCCGAGTCGTACCCCATCTGGGTCGGCAGGTCGAAGGCGACGGACAGGCCCATCGTGCCGGCCCGCAGCAGCTGGTGGTACCGCGCGTTGGACTCGGTGGCGGTGCCGAAGCCGGCGTACTGGCGCATCGTCCAGGGGCGCGACGTGTACATGGTGGGGTAGACCCCGCGGGTGTACGGGTACTCGCCCGGGCCGCCCAGCCGGGAGTCCAGGTCCCCGGGGAGGTCGGCCGCCGTGTACACGCCCTTGATCGGGAAACCGGACTCGCTTGACCGCCGTTCGCTCATCCCCGGATGGTAGGACGAGCTGGCCGGGCCCCGGGTGAGGGATTCCGCACACTCCGTCCCGGACGGTCGACCAGAGGTGAAGGGTCGGGCACGTACCGTCAGTTCACCAAACGTCCGCCGCGTCGGCTTTCGCATCGGGCCCCGGAACCAGCAAGATAGGGGGGTTGTGTCCCAGCCCCCTCGATATCCCCCGGTGGCTCTTCAGTGACTCAGATCCCGACGTGGAGCGGCGGACCAGTCAGTCCCCCCAGCGGCCGCGCGACATCCGGCACCACCATCGGCGGGCGCTATTCGTTGCGCTCGGCGGTGGGCAACGGCGGAATGGGCACGGTCTGGCGTGCGACAGACACGCTGCTGCGCCGGGACGTGGCCGTCAAGGAGGTCGTGCTGCCTCCGGGGCTGGCCCCCAGCGACCGTGACGCGATGTACGAGCGCACCCTGCGCGAGGCGCGGGCCGCCGCCGCGATCCAGCACCCGGCCGTGGTCCAGGTCTACGACGTGGTCACCGAGGGCGGCCGGCCGTGGATCGTGATGGAGCTGCTCGACGCCCGCAGCCTCGCCGACATGGTGATCGAGGACGGGCCGGTCGCGCAGCGGGTGGTCGCGAAGATCGGCATCGCGCTGCTCGGCGCGCTGGAGGTGGCGCACGCGATCGGCGTGCTGCACCGCGACGTCAAGCCGGCCAACGTGCTGATCTGCTCGGACGGCCGCTGCGTGCTGACCGACTTCGGCGTGGCCCGGATGCCCACCGACGTGCAGCTCACCACGCCCGGCATGGTGCTCGGCTCGCCGCACTTCATCTCGCCCGAGCGGGCCATGGGCCAGGATTTCGGCCCGCCCAGCGACCTGTTCTCCCTCGGGGTGACGCTCTACACGGCGGTCGAGGGGCGGCCACCGTTCGACAAGGGCGACCCGATCGAGACGATGCACGCCGTCGTCGAGGACCCGCCCGCCCCACCGCAGCGCAGCGGCCCGCTGGTTCCCGTGCTGATGGGCCTGCTGGAGAAGGACCCGGCCCGCCGGCTGGACGTGCACACCGCCCGGGCCATGCTGCGTGAGCTGCTCGCCGGCCCGCTGACCAGCACCGCCGCCGCGGTCCACTCGGTGACCGACCCGTACTCGGTGGTCCCCGTCCAGCAGCGGCCGTTGCCACCCGCGCCGGCCGTCCAGCCGGAGCAGCCGAAGCCGAGCGGCCAGATCGGCGGGCGCGCGATGCTCGCGCCGGGCGAGTCGCTCACCGACCGGCTGGCGGCGTTACGCCGGGGCGGACGCCCGGCGATCGGTGCCGGCAAGGCCGCCGCGATGGACGACACCAGCGCCGACGCGCTCGCCGGGCCGCTGCACACGCCCACCGGCGCGATGCCCGCACCGGGCCGGACCTACGGCGCCGACACCACCCAACGGGTCGGCGGCTACGGCGGCGCGCCCGACGCCACCCAGCACATCGCCGCCGGCGGCTACGGCGGCCCGCCGCACGTCACCCAGCAGCTGGGCGGTGCCCAGTGGTCGGTGCCGGGCACCGGCCAGGCGTGGGCGCCGCCGGCCACCCCGGCCGGCGGTGGACTCGTCGGCCGGGTGCGCGGCACCGGTGGCCAGCTCGTCGGCCGGGTCAAGGGCTGGCCGCGCAAGGTCCAGCTGGCCGCCGCCGGCGGGCTCGCCGTGGTGCTCCTGCTCGGCGTCATCGCCCTGTCCGGCGGCGACGACAGGCCGCCGGGCACTCCGCAGGCGGCACCCACCTCGGCGGCTCCGGCCGCCGGGGTGCCGGAGATGGCGGAACACTCGGCCCGCGGCGTCCGGGTGCTCGTACCCAAGGGCTGGAAGAAGGCCACCGGCGGGTCGTACACGGACTACATCGACCCGGAGGACAGCGGCCGCAAGGTCCGCATCATCACCGAGAAGTGGACCACCACCTCGGAGCGGTGGGCGGAGACCGCGGAGAACGGGCTGAAGACCCGCTCCACGTCCTGCGTCAAGCCGTACAGCCAGGTCACCTCGGACATGGGCGCCCAGCTGGGCGGCAAGCCCGCCGCCGAATTCGAGTACACGTGCGGTGAGGGCGACACCATGCGGCACGGCGTGTGGCGGGGAGTGGCCCACGATGGCAAGGCGTACTCGTTCTACCTGACCTCGACCGACGCCAAGTTCGCGGAGAGCAAGCCGATCTTCGACGAGATGGTGCGGTCGTTCCAGCTCACCGACGCCGGCTGAGCCGAGGGCGAGCCCACGTGATGATCCGCCGGCGTGCTATCAAGAGGCATGCCGGCGGACACCACTGACATCGACGACATTCGCGAGCAAGCCCGGCGCTGGCTCGACGACGACCCGGACCCGGCCAGCCGCGCGGAACTACAGGCGGTGCTCGACCGGCTGCCGGTCAGCGCGCCCGAGCTGGCCGACCGCTTCGCCGGCCCGCTGACCTTCGGCACGGCGGGCCTGCGCGGCCCGCTGCGTGCCGGCCCGAACGGGATGAACCTCGCGGTGGTCACCCAGGCCGCCGCCGGGCTGGTCGCCTGGCTCGCGGCCCAGGGCGGCTCCGGTCCGCTGGTGATCGGGTACGACGCCCGGCACGGCTCCCGTGCCTTCGCCGAACGGACCGCCCAGGTCGCCACCGGCGCCGGCCGGCCGGCCCTGCTGCTCCCCCGGCCGCTGCCCACGCCGGTCCTCGCGTACGCGGTGCGCCGGCTCGGCGGGGTCGCCGGGGTGATGGTGACGGCCAGCCACAACCCGCCGCAGGACAACGGCTACAAGGTCTACCTCGGCGCGGAGCTGGGCGGTGAGCTGGGCGCCGGCGCGCAGATCGTGCCTCCGGCGGACGCCGGTATCGAGGCGGCCATCCGGGCGGTCGGCCCGCTGGCCGAGGTCCCGCTGGGCCCGCCCGGGCAGGTGCTCGGCGACGACCTGGTGACGTCGTACGTCGAGCGGGCCGCCGCGGTGGTGGCGCCGGACGGGCCCCGCGACCTGACGGTGGCGTACACCCCGCTGCACGGGGTCGGGGCGGCGGTGCTCACGGCGGCGTTCGCGCGGGCCGGGTTCGCCGTCCCCGGTATGGTGCCCGACCAGGCCGAGCCGGATCCGGCGTTCCCCAC
The DNA here is from genome assembly GCF_009707425.1 of Micromonospora sp. WMMC415. GTDB lineage: Bacteria > Actinomycetota > Actinomycetes > Mycobacteriales > Micromonosporaceae > Micromonospora. The sequence continues at coordinate 98,621 of NZ_CP046104.1, forward strand.
CGTGTCGTTCCCGAACCCGGAGGAGCCCGGCGCGGTCGACCGGCTGACCGCCCTGGCCGGGTCGACCGGCGCGGACCTCGCCATCGCCAACGACCCGGACGCGGACCGCTGCGCGGTGGTGGTGCGGGAGACCGACCCGGCGACGAGCGCCCGCGCCGAGGTGGCCGGTCCAGGGGCGGGTGGAGGGGCACCGGGCTGGCGGATGCTGCGCGGTGACGAGGTGGGTGTGCTCCTCGCCGACCACCTGATGCGACGCGGCGTCACCGGCCTCTACGCCACCACCATCGTCTCGTCGTCGCTGCTGCGCGCGATGTGCACCGCCCGGAACCTGCCGTACGACGAGACGCTGACCGGATTCAAGTGGATCGTGCGGGCCGGTGGCGGGTCGGCGCCGCTGGTCTTCGGCTACGAGGAGGCGCTCGGCTACTGCGTCGCCCCGGACATGGTCCGCGACAAGGACGGCATCACCGCCGCGCTGACCGTGGCCGAGCTGGCCGCCGGCCTCAAGGCCCAGGGGCGGACGCTCACCGACCGGCTCGACGAACTGGCCGCCGAGTTCGGCGTGCACCACACCGACCAGCTCTCGGTACGCGTCGACGACCTGCGGGTGATCGCCGTGATGATGGACCGGATCCGGGCCGCCACCCCGGACACCCTGCTCGGCCAGCCGGTCACCGAATCCCGGGACCTGCTGCCCGAGGCGGACGTCGTCATCCTGCGCAGCGCCGCCGCCCGGGTGGTGATCCGGCCCTCCGGGACCGAGCCGAAGCTCAAGGCGTACCTGGAGGTGGTGGAGCCGGTCGCGGGCGGCGACGTCGCCGCGGCCCGGACCCGGGCGGCGGCCGCCGTCGCGACGCTACGCACCGAGGTGGCCACCGCGCTGGGGGTGTAAGGAAGGGCCCCTTCTTAACGCCTGCGGTAGAGGAAGGGCCCCTTGTTAACAGCCAAGGGTGTTAACAAGGGGCCCTTCCTTACAGCTCAGCGGCGGGGGCCGAGGGCGGCGTCGACGGCATGGCCGAGGGCGGTCACGACCAGCGCCACGGACGGACGGACCACCGAGTCCTCGAGACTGACGTCGCCGGAGAACCCGGCCCCGCTGGCGATCTCCGTCAGCCGACGGCGGGCGTCGGCGGCGGTCCCGCCGTCGACGCCGAGCGCCGGCTCCATCCGGAGCACCGCGACCAGCGTGGCCAGCGCGGCGGTCCGCTCGTCGGGGGCGGCGGAGCCGGTCAGCGCCTCCGCGAGCCGGCGGCGGGTGTCCGCCTCCACGCTCGGGTCGACCACCGGGTAGCGGTGCACGTGGATGAAGCCCAGCTCGGTCTCGTCGACGTCGCGGACGACGCCCTGGCGGCACAGGTCACCGAGGATCCGGTCGCGCAGCCCGTGCCGGAGCCGTTGCACCCAGGACGAGGGGCTGTGCGGGGTGTCCGCCCCGATCTTGGCGAGCACCTGGTCGGCGACCGGCTCGCCGGTCGGCGTCGGGTCGACCACCGCGAGGTTGCCGTCGGCGTACGCGATCCGTCCGGCCAGGGCCAACTCGATGAGCACGGCGGCGGCCATGCCCAGGTCGAGGCTGATCCGGGGCATGGTCGCCTTGCCGGTCTCGTCGTCGTACGCGAGGAGGAGCAACTCCTCGGCGAGCGCAACACCAGTCATGGCCAGGAACGCTAGCGCCTGTCCGCACCCCCGTGCGCCGGGACGCGCCCGACGCCGGAGCGCTCAGAAGCGGGGCATGCCGCCGAACTGGCGGTCGCCCGCGTCGCCGAGGCCGGGGACGATGAACATGCGGTCGTTGAGGCCCTCGTCGACCGATGCCGTCACCAGGCGCAGCGGCAGGCCGGAGCGCTCCAGCCGCTCGATGGCCATGGGGGCGGCCAGCACACAGAGCACGGTGATGTCGGTGCAGCCCCGGTCGGCCAGCAGCCGGCAGCAGTGCTCCAGCGAGCCGCCGGTGGCCACCATCGGCTCGAGGACCAGCACCGGCCGGCCGCTCAGGTCCCGCGGCAGCGACTCCATGTACGCGCGCGGCTCGAAGGTCTCCTCGTCCCGAGCCAGGCCGACGAAGCCCATCGACGACTCCGGCAGCAGGCCGAGCGCCGCGTCGGCCATGCCGAGACCCGCCCGCAGCACCGGCACCAGCAGCGGCGGGTTGGCCAGCCGGGTGCCCTCGGTGGCGGTGACCGGGGTCTGCACCGGGTACCGCTCGACGGGGAAGGAGCGCGCGGCTTCGTACACCAGCATGGTGGTGAGTTCGTGCAGCGCGGCCCGGAACGAGGCGGAGTCGGTCCGGGCGTCGCGCATCGCGGTCAGCCGCGACTGGGCGAGCGGGTGGTCAATGACGAGTACGTCCACGGTCGCTCAACCTACCCGCCCGCCGCGACGGGCACCGCCGGTGTGGCCGGACCAGCGACGGCGCTCACCCGAACCCCCGCCGTGGCCAAGATCACGTACCGGTGACGTGCGTAGACTTCGGGTCATGACGGCGACAGCGACGTCGGCCCGGTCGGACCTCTCCGAGCTGGGACGATCCGAGACCGCTCTGCGGACCTTCCTGCACGGCCTGCCCGGCGTGGACCAGGTCGGCGCGGAGCAGCGGGCGGCCCAGCTCGGCACCCGCTCCATCAAGACCACGGCCAAGGCCCAGGCGATCGACCTGGCGATCCGGATGGTCGACCTGACCACGCTCGAAGGGGCCGACACCCCCGGCAAGGTGCGGGCGCTCGCCGCGAAGGCCCTGCGCCCCGACCCGGCCGACCCGTCCTGCCCGCACGTCGGCGCGGTCTGCGTCTACCCCGCGATGGTCCCCTACGTGGCCGAGGTGCTCCAGGGCAGCGGCGTGCACCTGGCCAGCGTGGCGACCGCCTTCCCGTCCGGGCAGGCGCCGCTGGAGGTCAAGCTCGCCGACACCCGGGCGGCCGTCGAGGCCGGTGCCGACGAGATCGACATGGTGATCAACCGGGGCGCGTTCCTGGCCGGCCGCTACCAGGAGGTCTACGACGAGATCGTGGCCACCAAGGAGGCCTGCGGGGACGCCCACCTGAAGGTGATCCTGGAGACCGGTGAGCTGGCCACGTACGACAACGTGCGCCGCGCCTCCTGGCTGGCGATGCTGGCCGGCGGCGACTTCATCAAGACCTCGACCGGCAAGGTCCCGGTGGCGGCCACCCCACCGGTGACGCTGGTGATGCTGGAGGCGGTCCGCGACTTCCGCGCCGCCACCGGCCGGCAGGTCGGCGTGAAGCCCGCCGGCGGCATCCGGACCAGCAAGGACGCCATCAAGTACCTGGTCATGGTCAACGAGACGGTCGGCCCGGACTGGCTGGACCCGGACTGGTTCCGCTTCGGCGCCTCCACCCTCCTGAACGACCTGCTGATGCAGCGCACCAAGCTGAAGACCGGCGTGTACTCCGGTCCCGACTACTTCACCCTGGACTGAGCGCGATGTTCGAATACGCACCCGCCCCCGAGTCGCGCTCGGTGGTGGACATCAAGCCCTCGTACGGGCTGTTCATCGACGGCGAGTTCGTCGACCCCACCGACGGCGGCACGTTCAAGTCGGTCAACCCGGCCACCGAGGAGGTCCTCGCCGAGGTCGCCGAGGGCGGCGCCGGCGACGTCGACCGTGCGGTCCGCGCGGCGCGGACGGCGTACGAGAAGGTCTGGGGGCCGATGCCGGGCCGGGACCGGGCCAAGTACCTGTTCCGCATCGCCCGGATCATCCAGGAGCGCTCGCGCGAGCTGGCCGTCCTGGAGTCGCTGGACAACGGCAAGCCGATCAAGGAGTCCCGCGACGTCGACATCCCGCTGGTCGCCGCGCACTTCTTCTACTACGCCGGCTGGGCCGACAAGCTGCCGTACGCGGGCTTCGGCCCCGACCCCAAGCCGCTCGGCGTGGCCGCGCAGGTCATCCCGTGGAACTTCCCGCTGCTCATGCTGGCCTGGAAGATCGCCCCGGCGCTCGCGGCGGGTAACACGGTGGTGCTCAAGCCCGCCGAGACCACCCCGCTCACCGCCCTGCTCTTCGCGGAGATCTGCCAGCAGGCCGACCTGCCGGCCGGCGTGGTCAACATCGTCACCGGGGCCGGCGACACCGGCCGGGCGCTGGTCGAGCACCCGGGCGTGGACAAGGTGGCCTTCACCGGCTCCACCGAGGTGGGCAAGGCCATCGCCCGCGCGGTGGCCGGCACCCGCAAGAAGGTCACCCTGGAGCTGGGCGGCAAGGCCGCCAACATCGTCTTCGACGACGCGCCGGTGGACCAGGCCGTCGAGGGGATCGTCAACGGCATCTTCTTCAACCAGGGGCACGTCTGCTGTGCCGGGTCCCGGCTGCTGATCCAGGAGTCCGTCGCCGACCGGGTGCTGGAGTCGCTGAAGCGCCGGATGGCTCAGCTGCGGGTCGGCGACCCGCTGGACAAGAACACCGACATCGGCGCGATCAACTCGGCCGCGCAGCTCGCCCGCATCAGGGATCTCTCCGACGCCGGCGCGGCCGAGGGCGCCGAGCGCTGGTCGCCGCCGTGCGAGCTGCCCGACCGCGGCTTCTGGTTCGCGCCCACGATCTTCACCGGGGTCACCCAGGCCCACCGGATCGCCCGGGAGGAGATCTTCGGGCCGGTGCTGTCGGTGCTGACCTTCCGCACCCCGGCCGAGGCCGTCGAGAAGGCCAACAACACCCCGTACGGGCTGTCGGCCGGGATCTGGACCGACAAGGGCTCCCGGATCCTGTGGATGGCCGACCGGCTCCGCGCCGGCGTGGTCTGGGCCAACACGTTCAACAAGTTCGACCCGACCTCGCCGTTCGGCGGGTACAAGGAGTCGGGCTACGGTCGCGAGGGCGGCCGGCACGGGCTGGAGGGCTACCTGAATGTCTGAGCGGGTCGCGGTACGCAAGACGTACAAGCTCTTCATCGGCGGGAAGTTCCCGCGCAGCGAGTCGGGACGGTCGTACATCGTGCAGGACGCCAACGTCGCCCTCTCCTCCCGCAAGGACGCGCGGGACGCGGTGGTCGCCGCCCGCGCCGCCGTGAAGGGGTGGGCCGGGGCGACCGCGTACAACCGGGGTCAGATCCTCTACCGGGTCGCCGAGATGCTGGAGGGCCGCCGCGAGCAGTTCGGCGCCCTGGGTCTTCGCGACGAGGAGGTGTACGCCGCGATCGACCGCTGGGTCTGGTACGCCGGCTGGTCCGACAAGCTCCCCCAGGTGTACGGGGGCGCCAACCCGGTCGCCGGTCCGTACTTCAACCTGTCGGCTCCGGAGCCGACCGGCGTGGTGGCCGTGGTGGCGCCGGAGGCTCCGGCGCTGCTGGGCCTGGTCAGCGTGATCGCCCCGGCGATCGTCACCGGCAACACGGTCGTGGTGGCGGCGTCGCCGTCGGCGCCGCTCGCGGCGGTGACCCTGGCCGAGGTGCTGGCCACCTCCGACCTGCCCGGCGGTGTGGTGAACATCCTCACCGGTCGCCTCGCCGAGACGGTGCCGACGCTGGCCAGCCACATGGACGTCAACGCGATCGACCTGACCGGGGTGGCCGACGCCGGCCTCGCCGCCGACCTGGAGGTCAAGGCCGCGGAGAACCTCAAGCGGGTGCTCCGGCCGGCTCCGGCCGACCACGACTGGTTCGCCGACCCGGGCGTCACCCGGATGACCACCCTCCTGGAGACGAAGACGGTCTGGCACCCGAAGGGAGTCTGATCCGTCCCGTCGGGGGAAGCTCTACTACGCGGGGTAGGATTGTGGCGTGACTCGGCTCGGTGATCTCGAACGTGCGGTGATGGACGTGCTGTGGGACTCGGTCCCCGCCACGTCGGACGGCGTCACCGTGCGCGAGGTGGCCGACGCCCTGGCCGGGCGGGAGCTGGCGTACACGACCGTGATGACGGTGCTGGACCGGCTCGCGGGCAAGGGCATGGTGCAGCGCGAGCGCGAGGGGCGGGCCTGGCGGTACCGGGCCGCCGGGAGCCGCGAGGCGCACATCGCCCAGCTCATGCTCGACGCGCTGGACCTCGGCGGCAGCCGGGACGCGGCGCTGGTGCGCTTCGCCCGCTCGGTCACCGGCACCGAGGCCGACGTGCTGCGCGCGGCGCTCGGCGCCGAGGCCGGTCGGAGCGACACCGCCACCCCGGCGGAGGGCACCGGGCCGGCTGACGCCGGGCCGCTCACCCAGCGGGTCGAGACTCCCACGACCGACCGGGCCGGGCGGGTACGCCTGGCCGACGAGGCGGCGGACCGGTAGGGGCGGGGCCATGTCCTACGCGGTGCACTTCGGCGTCTCGGTGCTGGCCTGCTGGCTCACCGCGCAGGTGCTGGCGGGCTCGAGGTGGACGTGGCACAGCCCCCGGGTCGCGATCCTCTGCTGGCAGGCGGTCGGGCTGGCCGTCGGCCTCTCCGCGATGGGCCTGCCGATCGCCCTGGGCCTGGCGGCGTACGACCGGCCGACCGGCAGCGCCCTGTGGGCGCTCGCCACGGACCTGGGCGACGGCACCCTGCCGGTCGGGGTGGGCGCGATCCATCTGGGGCTGGTCGGCGTGGGTTTCGGCATCGGGGCGGTGCTGCTGACCACGACCGTCCGCAGCGTGCATGCCGCCGTCCGCGCCCAGCGCCGTCACCGCGACCTGCTGACGCTGGTCGCCCGCCGGGACCCGACCGTGCCGGGGGCGCTGGTGCTCGACCACCCCAGCGCTGCGGCGTACTGCCTGCCGGGGGTGCGGCCCCGCGTGGTGGTGAGCGCCGGCACCCTCGACCTGCTGGACCGGGCCGAGCTGGCGGCTGTGCTCACCCACGAGCGGGCGCACGCCCAGGAGCGGCATGACCTCGTGCTGCTGCCGTTCACCGCGCTCTGCCGGGCGCTGCCGTGGGTCGGGTGGGTGCGTGACGCGCACGAGCGGGTCGCCCTGCTGGTCGAGATGCGCGCCGACGACAAGGCCCGTGAGCTGCACGACGAGGCGCCCCTGGCGGGTGCGCTGCGCCGCTTCGCGGCCGCCGGCGCCCGGATCACGCCGGCCGGCACGCTCGGCATGGGCGACCGGGACCTGGACGTCCGGGTGCAGCGCCTGCTGGATTCGGGCCGGCCGTCCCGGCTGATCGGGGCGGCGGCGCTCAGCGTGGCGTCGACCCTGGCCGCCCTGCCGGTCTCCCTCTTCCTCAGCTGAGCCTGGCGCGCCGGCGGTCTCGACCGGCCGACCGACCCCCACGATTACTACGTAATGTCGTAGAGTTCCCTACGACATTACGTAGTAGCGGCTATAGGTAGTCAGACTACGTGTAGGCTCTCTACGACAGCAGCCGATCATCGGGAGGGCCGACCATGGACACGCTGCTCCTCGCCCGCCTCCAGTTCGCTACGACGACGTCGATCCACTTCCTCTTCGTGGTGGTGACGCTCGGGCTGGTCACGCTGCTGGTCGGCCTGCAGACCGCCTGGGTGCTCACCGACAAGCCGGTCTACGAGCGGCTGACCCGCTTCTGGGGCCAGCTCTACGTGATCAACTACGTGCTCGGCATCGCCACCGGCATCGTGATGGAGTTCCAGTTCGGGCTGAACTGGAGCGGGCTGTCGCGCTACGTGGGCAACGTCTTCGGCGCGCCCCTCGCCATCGAGACCCTGGTCGCCTTCTTCCTGGAGTCGACCTTCCTCGGCATGTGGATCTTCGGCTGGCACCGGCTCCGCCGGGGCGTCCACCTGGCACTGCTCTACGGTGTGGCGATCACCGCGTACGCGTCCGCGTTCTGGATCATGGTCGCCAACTCCTGGCTCCAGAACCCGGTCGGGTACGAGGTCCGGGACGGCATCGCGCACCTCACCGACTTCACCGCCCTGCTCACCAACCCGAGCCTCGGCATGGCGCTCGGGCACGTGATCGCGGCGTCCCTGCTCGTCGGCGGGATGCTGATGGCCGCGGTGAGCGCCGGGCACCTCCTGCGGCGCACCCCCGACTTCGCGCTCCACCGCACCGCCCTGCGGATCGGCCTGGTCACCGCCGCGCTGTCGATCACCCTGGTGCAGGGCTTCGGGTTCGCCCAGTTCGGGCCGGTCGGCGAGGTGCAGCCGACCAAGTTCGGCGGCGGCCCGGGCGCGGACGCGCTGGTGGCCGAGTGGACCGCCCGGTTCGGCCCCGGCGACTACACCCCGCCGGCGCTGGCCAGCGTCGGGCTCGGGTTCATGATCCTCATCGGCTTCGGCCTCGGCACGCTCTGGCTGCTGTTGCCGCTGCTCTGGCGGGACTGGATCATCCGGCTCCGCTTCCCGCTCTGGCTGCTGCTGCTCGCCCTGCCGCTGCCCTTCGTCGCGGCGATCCTCGGCTGGATCGCCCGCGAGGTCGGCCGGCAGCCCTGGGTGGCGTACGGGCTGCTCCCCACGGACCAGGCCGTCTCCGGTGTCGGCCCCGGGGTGATGCTCGCCTCCCTCATCGGCTTCACGTTGCTCCTCGGCACGCTCACCGTCACCAACTGGGTGCTGCTGGCGAGGCACGCCGCCGGTGGCGCCGTCGATCCCGCTCTCGGCCGCCGGCCGGAGCAACCGCCGGCCGACCCCCGCCCCGAACCCGCCTTCGCCTGAGGGAGACGACCGTGGAACTCGCCTGGTACGCGCTGCTCGGTGCCTTCTTCGCCGCCTACCTCGTGCTCGGCGGCTACGACTACGGAGTCGGGCTGCTGCTCGCCCGGCGCACCGGGCCGGCGAGCCGGCGCGCCGCCCTCAACGCCGTCGGCCCGTTCTTCCTCGGCAACGAGGTCTGGCTGGTCGCGGCCGTCGGCATCCTGTTCGGCGCATTCCCGCTGCTGGAGGGAGAACTGCTCGCCGGCCTCTACCCGGCCGTGGTCGGGGCGCTGGCCGGCGTGATCCTGGTGACCGCCGGAGTGCAGCTGCGCAGCCGTCCGGCCGGTGACCGCGCCCGCGCCACCTGGGACCGGGTGGTGCTCGTCGGCAGCCTGCTCGCCGCGCTGGGCTGGGGCGCCGTGCTCGCCGGGCTGCTCCAGGGCGTACCGCTGCACGCCGACGGCCACGTCGCCGGGGTGACCCACCTCTTCACCCCGTTCGTGGCCGCCGTCGGGCTCGCGGTGGTCGCCCTGGTCGCGGTGCACGGCGCGACCTTCCTCACTCTCCGCCTGCCGGCCACCGACGCCGAGCCGCTGGCCCGGCTGGCCCGCGGGCTGGTCCCGGTGGCCCTCGCCGCCGTCGGCACCGCCGCCGTCGTGGGCCTGCTCTCGGACCGGGTACGCGCCGCCGCGCAACAGCCAGCGGTGGGCGTACTCCTGCTGGCGCTGCTGGTCGCGGCCCTGCTGACCGCCCGGCTCGCGCTCGCCCGGCGGCGGCCCGGGGTGGCGTTCGCCGCCACCGCCACGGCCCTCGCGGTGCCGGTGGCGCTGGTCGGGGCGACGCTCTGGCCGTACGCGCTGGTCTCCACCGTCGATCCCGGCGCGTCGCTGACCGTGACCGACGCGGCGGCCAGCGGGCCCACCCTGCGCCTGCTGGGCTGGCTGACGGTGCCGCTTCTGCCGGCCCTACTAGGCTTTCAGGCGATGTGCTGGTGGGTGTTCCGGGGACGGACCGACGGCAGGGCACCGGTGTACTGGTGAACCGCCGTCCCTTCGACCCGCGTCTGCTGCGCCGGGTCCCCGCGGCCCGGCGCGACCTCGCCGTGCTCGCACTGCTCGGCGTGCTCGCCGCGGGTCTGGTGGTGGCGCAGGCGACCGCGCTCGCGGCGCTGCTCGCCACCGCCTTCGAGGGACGGTTGGACCGGCCGGCGCTGGCCGGGTTCGTCGCGGCGGTCGCCGCCCGGTCGCTGCTGGTCTGGGCGCAGGGCACGGTCTCGGCACGGGCCGCGGCGACGGTCAAGGCCGAGCTGCGGGTCGACCTGCTCGACGCGGTCGGGCGGCACGGCCCGACCTGGGTGGCCGGGCAGCGCGCCGGCCAGCTCGCCACGCTCACCGGCCGCGGCCTGGATGCGCTGGACGCCTACTTCACCGGTTACCTGCCCCAACTCGTCCTGAGCGTGACGGTGCCGGTGGCGGTGCTCGCCCGGATCTTCCTCGCCGACTGGAGTTCCGCTCTCATCATCGCGGTCACGCTGCCGCTCATCCCGATCTTCGGCGCCCTGCTCGGCTGGCAGGCCCAGGCGGCGACCGAGCGGCAGTGGCGACGACTCTCCCTGCTCGGCGGCCACTTCCTGGACATGGTGGCCGGGCTTCCCACGCTGCGGGCCTTCGGGCGGGCGCGGGCGCAGACCGAGGTGGTCCGCCGGATGGCCGACGGGCACCGCACGGCGACCATGAAGACCCTGCGCATCGCGTTCCTCTCCGCGCTGGTTCTGGAACTCGTCGCCACCCTCTCGGTGGCGCTGGTCGCGGTGCCGGTGGGCATCCGGCTGCTCGGCGGTGGGCTCACCCTCCAGACCGCGCTGCTGGTGCTGCTGCTCACCCCGGAGGCGTACCTGCCGCTACGGGCCGCCGGCAGCCGCTTCCACGCCAGCATGGAAGGGCTCACCGCACTGGACGAGGCGCTCACGCTCGCCGAGGGCGCGCCGGCCGGCGGGCCCCGGGCGGGCGCGGCCGTGCCGGACGGGCGCGGTGAGATCCGGTTCGAGGGGGTGACCGTCGCGTACGACCGCACCATCGCCCTGCGCGACGTCACGCTGACCATCCGGCCCGGCGAGCGGATCGCCGTCGTCGGGCCGAGCGGCGCCGGCAAGAGCACCCTGCTGGGCCTCCTGCTCGGCTTCGTGACGCCGACCGCCGGCCGGGTCACCGTCGGCGGAACGGACCTGGCCGGCGCCGACCTGGACGCCTGGCGCCGGCACCTGGCCTGGGTGCCGCAGCGGGCCCACCTCTTCGCCGCCTCGCTGGCCGACAACATCCGGCTCGGCTCCTCCGACGTCCCGGACGCCGCACTGGCCGGCGCGGTCCGCGACGCCGCGCTGGACGACGTCGTCGCCGCACTGCCCGACGGTCTGGCCACCATGCTCGGCGAGCGCGGGCACGGCCTCTCCAGCGGCCAGCGGCAGCGGGTGGCACTGGCCCGCGCGTTCCTGCGGGACGCACCCGTGGTGCTGCTCGACGAGCCCACCGCACGACTCGACTCGGCCAGCGAGGCAGCCGTCCTCGACGCCACCCGCGCCCTGATCTCCGGCCGGACGGCGCTGCTGGTCGCGCACCGCCCGGCGCTGCTCGCCGACGCCGACCGCATCCTGCGGATCGCCGACGGGCGGGTCACCGAGCTCACCCCGGCCCCGGCCGGGAAGGTGACACCGTGAACGCGCCGGAGCGCACCGTGCTGCGCCTGGCCCGCCCGTACCTCTACCGGCTGGTCGGCGCGGGCCTGCTCGCCGCCGCCACCGAGTTCGCCGCCCTGGCCCTGATGGCCACGGCGACGTGGCTGCTGATGTCCGCCGCCGAGCGGCCACCGCTGGACCGTTTGACCGTCGCCATCGTCGCCGTCCGGGCACTGGCCATCGGGCGCGGCGTGCTCCGCTACACCGAACGCCTGGCCGGGCACGACGCGGTGCTGCGGCTGGTCACCGACGTCCGCGCCCGGGTGTTCGCCGCCCTGGCCGCCCGCCGGGACAGCGCCGGGCAGCGCTCCGGCGACGCCCTGAGCCGGCTGGTCTCCGACGTCGAGGCCGTACAGGACCTGCTGCTGCGGGTCGTCGTACCGGCCGCCGCCGCGGGCCTGGTGGGCGTGGTCGCCGTCGGTGCGGCGGCCCTCGTCTCCCCGGCCGCCGCCGGGGCGCTCGCGGCCGGCCTGCTGCTCGCCGGTGTCGCGTTGCCGGCCCTGGCCACCGCGCTCACCCGGCACGCCGCCGCCGAGCTGGCGCCGCTGCGCGGTGCCCTGGCCGCCGACGCGGTCGACCTGACCCACGGCGCCGCCGACCTCGCCGCCTTCGGCGCCACCGGGCAGGCGCTGGGGGTGGCCGCGGACCGGGCCCGGCGGCTGGCCCGGCTCGAACGGCGGCTGGCCGCGACCGGGTTCGCCGTCGACGCGGCGGGTGTGCTGGTGGGCGGGCTGACCGCCGGCGCGGTCGTGCTGGTGGCGCTGGCGGCCGGAGTGGACGGCGTGCTGGTCGGTGTGCTGGCCGTCGGCACGCTCGCCGCCGTCGAGATCGCGCTCGCCCTGGTCGGCGCGGCGCGCCAGTGGACCGGTCTGCGAGCCGGCCTGAGCCGCGTCGCCGCCCTGCTCGACGAGAGCGAGGACGTGGCGTCCCCGGCCCCGACACCGACCACGCCCACCCCGGCCGCCGCCCCCGACGTCCGGTTCGAGGACGTGACCGTCCGGTACCGCGCCGCGGCCGCGCCCGCCCTGCACGATTTCCACCTGCACCTGCCGCCCGGTCGGCGGGTCGCCGTCGTCGGGCCCAGCGGCGCGGGCAAGAGCACCCTCGCCGCCGTCCTGACCGGCTCGGTGCGGCCCACCTCGGGTCGGGTCGACCTGGACGGGCGCGACCTGTCGGCGTACCCCGCCGAGGCGCTGCCCCGGCTCGTCGGGGGTCTGCTCGCCGAGGCGTACGTCTTCCACGCCACCGTCCGGGAGAACCTGCTGCTGGGGCGGCCCGGCGCGGGCGAGGACGACCTGGCCGCGGCCACCGCCGCGGCCGGCCTCCTGGACTGGGTACGCGCACAGCCGGACGGCTGGGACACCGTGGTGGGCGAGGAGGGCGGCCAACTCTCCGGCGGCCAGCGGCAGCGCCTGGCCCTGGCACGGGCGCTGCTCGCCGCGCCCCCGGTGCTGGTGCTCGACGAGCCGACCGAGGGGCTCGACCCGACGGCGGCGGACGCGGTGCTCGACTCCGTCCTGGCCGCCACCCCGGCGGGGCACTCCGTGCTGCTGATCAGCCACCGCCTGCGCGGACTCGACGGGTTCGACGAGATCCTGGTGCTGGACTCCGGCCGGGTGGCGCAGCGCGGCCGGCACGCCGACCTGGTCGCGCTGCCCGGCTGGTACCGGGACCAGTGGCTCCTCCAGGAGGCCGCCGAGCGCGGCTACCTCGCCCTCGGCCCCCTTCCCTGACCGTCCCCGCACACGCCGGATCCGGGTCGGCCCAGGGATGTCCCGGACGGCACGGGGCGGCCGGTCGTGGCAGGGTGGTGGCATGCGGGGCGGCGACGAGGTGCTTGTTGAGGAGCGGCTGCGGGCGCTGGAGGAGCGGCTGCGTGGGCCGAGCAGGCTGAAGGCCGATCTGCTGACCGAGGCGCGGAACGGGCTGCTGGACGCCGTCGAGGCGTACCGGGAGGACGGGCTGCCGGCGGCGGAGGCCCGCCGCCGGGCGGTGGCCGAGTTCGGCACGCCGGCGCAGCTCGCCCCGGCGTACCAGGCCGAGCTGGCCGTCGGCGCGCTGCGCGGCCTGGCCTGGCGGGTGCTCGCGGTGGCCGCCGCCGGCATCGCCGCCGGTGACCTCACCTGGCGCGGCGCGAGCTGGAGCGACGGCCCCCGGCCTCCGGCGGGCTACCTGCTGCTGTCGGCGTCGATGGACTGGCTCTGGTTCACCGCCGCGGTGCTCGGCGGGCTGGGCGTCCTGGTGGCCGGCGCACGCCGGCGCAGTCCCGTCGTCGACCGGCTGGTCGGCGCCGGCCTGACCGGTCTGCTCGCCCTCGGCGGGCTCGCCGGCGCTGCCCTCTTCGGCTGGTCGGTCGGGCTCTGGGACGGCGCGCTCACCTGGCCGCCGATGATCATCGGTGCGGTGCTGGTGGCCGCCGGCTTCCTCTGGCTGGGTCGCGCCGCCCGGGGCTGGGTGCACGCCGTCCGCTGACCGCCGCCGGGAAGGGCGCTCCTCAGGCGGGTGTGGTGGGTGGCGCGTCCGCGTCGAGGAACCGGCCGACGGTGGAGCTGAACTCGCGCCAGCCGGACCGCTCACCGGCCAGCGCCCGGCGGCCCGCGTCGGTCAACTGGTACGTCCGCCGCTCCCGGCCGTTGACGGTGCTCCAGGTGCTCGCGACGTGGCCGGCCCGCTCCAGTCGGCGCAGCGCGGGATAGATGGTGCCGGTCGGCAGATCGAGGTGGCCGTCGCTCCGGCTGCGGAGCGCCTCGATGATGGCGTAGCCGTGCAGTGGTCCCTGTTCGAGCACCGCCAGGAGCAGTGCGTCGAGGTGTCCGTGCAGCGCCTGGGCCTTCATACGTAGCAACGCTACTTGTCGTCCGGCCGGACCGCCACCGGGGTGCGGACACCGGGACGCCCGGGTCGCCCACTAGGGTATGTGCGCGTAGTCACTCGCCGGAGGAGCCCGGCGGGTGGGCAGCCCGAAGCACACGGAGGTCAGCGTGGCCCGCCAGTCGCCTCACCGGTCCGACGCCGACGAGCCCGATCTCGACGGCCCGGCCGAGTCCGGCACCGCAACCGAGTCCGCCGAGGCCGCCCGCGCACTCTGGGAGGAACTGCGGATCGACCCGGTCGAGATCGCCCTGCCCGCCGGCACCGGCTACACCCTTCGGGCGTACCGGCCGGCCCGGGAGCTGACCCCGACCGACGTCGAGGAGCGGGACCAGGACGACCCCTTCCTCGCCCGCCGTCAGGTGGTGACGGAAGAGGACGAGGACGACGAGAGCGTCGTCATCCTCGACGAGGAGGTCGCCCAGGAGTTCGCCGAGAGCGACGAGGAGGAGGCCCGGGAGGCCCGCCGCGGCGGCAAGGGTGAGACGGAGGACGAGGCCGAGGCCGAGGCGGCCGAGGAGGAGGCGGACGACGAGGAGGTGCCGGTCTTCCTCAGCCACAAGGGCCGGCTGCTGCTCTTCAAGACCCCGGAGTCACTGGTCAGCTTCGTCCGGTCCGGTGCGCCCAACGACCTGTCTCAACTGGACAGCTGGCATGAACTGTCCGAACGGGTGGAACCGGCCGACATCGCCCCGCTCGACGAGGACATCTACGAGCTCGACCTGGTGGTGGAGAACCTGCGCGGCGGGCACGACGCCTGGGATCCCACGCTGCTCATCGAAGCCGGCGAGATCGCTCGTGACATCTCGTACGCACTGCGGCTACCGGCCGTGCTGGACATGCTCTCCGCCGGGTCCAGCCTCGACGATCTGGACGAGGCACTGCGGGCCTCTGTCAACGGGGGGATCGGCGGATTCCTCGGCCGGCGTCGGTTGAAGAAAATCGGGGCACAAACCGCAAGTTTGGGTTGGCGCACCATTGTCGGCAAGATCTCTGCTGTCGTGGACTGGCGCGACTGACCCGTACCAGGGAGCATCAGTCTCTGGCAGAGAAGACCTTGTGTCCCGGGAGGAGGACGACGCCGTGGCGCTCGTGCGCGTGTACTGCGGTTTGGCCTCGGCGGATCCGGCCGACCGACCGGCTTCAGCCGGTTCGACGCTGACGTCCGCTGTGGTCGATGACGCAGGCCGTCTGCTGCATGTCTGCGAGATCAGCGACGACCCCGCCGGCTACGCCCGGCTGGTCACGCTGCTCGTGGAGCGGTCGGGCGGGCCGAGCGGTGCGGCGATCGCCGCCGACAGCGACGACCACACGGTCACCTCGCTGCTCAGCGCGGCAGGCCGACCCCTCGCCATCGCCGACGACGACTCGGTGGACGACTTCGCCGAGCGGTTCGCCGACGACGACTCCCTGGAGGAGATGCAGTCGCCCCCGGCGGAGCGGCGGGCCGTCGGCCTGGCCCGTGCCCTCCAGGCCGGAGCGCTCTCCGCCGTCACCCTGCCCGCCCCCCGGGACCTCGCCGGCTACAAGCAGGTGCTCGCGGCGCACGCCGCGCTCGCCAACGGCCGGCACTCTGCGGCGGTGGCCCTGCGGGAGGTGCTGCGCGAGCTGTACCCGGCCGCGCTGCGCGCGTACCCCGACCCGGCCGAGCCGGTCGCACTCGCGGTCCTGGACGCCCTTCCCGAGCCGGGGCTACTGACCGCCGTCGGCCGCAGCCGGGACGACACGGCCGACCGCGTCGCGGCGGACCTCGCCGCCGACGGTGTCGCCGACACCGACCAGATCGAGGCGGCGGTGACCGCCCTGCGGGTCGCCATCTCCGAGTCGCCCCGCCGGGCGACGGTCAACCGGGCCCTCACCGCCGCGGTGGCCGAGACGGTCCGGCAGGCCGTCGCCTCCGTACGCGCGTGTGACCTCGGGTGCGACGCGCTGGTCGGCGCGCTCGACGACCGGGTGAGCCCTCCGGCGCCCGGCCGTCGCGCCGCCGCCCGCCGTGGCGAGCCGGTCGGCGAGCTGACCCCGGCCGCCAGCGGCGCCACGCTGCGCGCGGTGCGCCCGGCCGAGCCCGCCCGCCCGGCCACCGGCGCCCGCCGGGCCCGCCCGGAACCGGTCTCCGGCGCGACCCCGCCCCCGTCTCCCCGGCCGCTCGGTCCGCCCCCCGTCGCGCCGGCACCGGTGGCGCCGCCGCCGGTGGCTCCGGCACCGGTCGCCCCCGCCGCGTTCGCGGGCCCGCCGGTCTCCGCACCGCCCGCCCGCCCCGAGGCGTCGCCCAGCCGTATCGACGGCCCGACGAACCGGCCGATCTCGGCGCCGCCGCCCCCGCCTCCCGGCATCACGCCCATCGCCCCGACGCAGCGGGGTTCGGTGCCTCCGGCCGAGGCCGGCGAACCGTTCCGGCCGACGCTGACCACGGCGGCGATCCAGAACGCGCGCGCCGAGCGGCAGCGCACGGTCATCCCGCCCCGGCCGAAGACCACGACCGCGCCGCCCGCCCCGGCCGGCGGCTTCAGCGCCACCGACCTCAGCGTGCCGGTGCCCACGCCGCGTCCCGGCCAGGAACCGGCCACCCCGGGCTCCCGGGCCAACTGGCCGCTGGTCAACAACCCGCAGGACCCGGGCGACAGTTCGGCGCGGAACCCGGTGGTCGGCTCGTACGGCGGGCGCGGCGTCGACGCCCCCACCGACCCGGGCACGGAGCGTCGGGTCACCCCGCCCTGGCTCGCCGACGACCTCCCCCAGGAACCGCCGATGCTGCGCCTGGTCGAGCCGCCGCCGCTGGCCGACCGGGCCCTGCGCAACGGGCAGGGCCCGGCGGCCGGCCCGGGCCTGGAGACGCCGCCGCTGCGGCTCGTCGACCGCGACGAGCCCCGCAACGGACGGCCCGCTCCGCGTACGCCGGCGGTGGAGCACCGGCCGGCGCCCCCGGTGGAGCACCGGCCCCCGCCGGTGTCCGACGACGGCGACGGTGACCTGCTGATCTTCGCCCAGGCGAAGTCGGCGTGGTTCGTGGGTCACGGTGAGTCGACCGAGTTCAACTGGTCCTCACTGGACGACAGCGGCTGGCAGGCGGCGGAGCAGGCCGCCAAGCCCGCGATCGGCTCCGAGACCACCGCCGGCCTGCCGAAGCGGGTGCCGCAGGCGAACCTCGTCCCCGGCTCGCCGCTGCGCGACGAGCGTCCACTGCGGATCGTGCGCGACGCCGCCAGCCTCGCCGAGAACACCACCGGCTACTTCCGCGGCTGGCGTCGCGGGCAGGAGATCGGCGGCTTCGCGGTGGGCGGGCGCCCGGGCCGGGAGGCCGCCGGCGGCTGGGACTTCAGCCGCGACACCGGCGACCGCGACGACGACCGGGAGTACGAGTACCGGTCCGCCGGCTACCGGTCCTGACCGGACACTGACGACGCAGCAGGCCCCCGGGCAGAGCCCGGGGGCCTCGTCGTGTGTCCACGGGCCTGACCGGGGGCCGAGTGTGCCGGGCAGAGCCGGGGCCGCGTCGGGTGTCCGCAAGGCCGCACGCGAGGCCTGGAGTGCGCGTGGTCGCGCCCGGGTGGACGTGAGCAGCCGGGTGCGGGACGGTCAGCGTTCGGCGCCGTGCCGCCGGCCACCCGGTCCGGTCGGCCGTACCCGGACAGCACGTCGCGCCCGGTGGCGGCCGAAGCCACCACCGGGCGCGGACGGGCGAACGTCAGGCCCGGGCGACGGCCCGCGACCGGCGCATGGTGAGCACGTACTCGACCAGCGAGATCAGCACGTGCTTGGTCGACTCCCGGTTCCGGGCGTCGCACGCCACCACCGGCACGTCGCTGGAGATGGCCAGCGCGTCCCGGACGTCCTGCGGGTCGTGGTACTGCATGCCGTCGAAGCAGTTGATCGCCACCAGGTACGGCAGCCGCCGGTGCTCGAAGAAGTCGATCGCCGCGAAGCAGTCGGCGAGCCGGCGGGTGTCGACCAGCACGACCGCGCCGATGGCACCGCGGACCAGCTCGTCCCACATGAACCAGAACCGGGTCTGACCGGGCGTACCGAACAGGTACAGGATCAGGTCACGGTCGATCGTGATACGACCGAAGTCCATGGCCACCGTGGTCGTCGTCTTCCCCGGCACCTGCCGGTTGTCGTCGACGCCCACGCTCGCGGAGGTCATGATCGCCTCCGTGGTCAACGGCGTGATCTCCGAGACCGAGCCGACCAGCGTCGTCTTACCGACGCCGAATCCACCGGCGATAACGATCTTCGCCGACGTCACGCGCCCGCTCGCGGTCGGCGGGCGCGACATGTCAGAGCCTGCGAAGTCCACTCAGCACCCTCTCCAGCAGTTCAGTGCCCACCGCGTCGTCCGAGTCGTCCAGAATGGTCGGCTCGTGGACCGCGACCAGGCCATCCGTCGCCATGTCGGCGATGAGCACCCGGGCCACACCGAGCGGTAGCTGCATCCGCGCCGCGATCTCGGCTAGCGACTGCACGCGTCCGTCACACAGCGCGGCGATGTACTGGTGCTCGCGGCCATGACCGCCGTTGCCGTTGGCAGCGGCCCGGCCGCGCACCGTCGTCTCGACGAGCGCTTCCATCGCGATGTCGAGTCGAGGGCGGGTACGACCACGGGTCACGGCGTATGGACGGACCAACGCGCCGGTCGGTTCGTCACGATCGGCCATGTCCCCGCTCACCTCCTTCGTACCCCGGACCGGCTGGCGCCGGTCGAACCCCTCGTTGTCGTTGCCCCGCCGACCGCACGGTCAGCGGAACGTCAGCCCAGCATGCCCGCGGCCGCACGCGGCTGCGGGGTCAACGCGTCGCCCACCCGGTCGACCAGCAGGGCCATCTCGTAGCCCACCTGGCCGACGTCGCAGCTGCGGGCGGCGAGCACGGCGAACGACGAGCCGTCCGAGATGGACATCAGGAACAGGAAGCCGTTGTCCATCTCGACCACCGTCTGGAGAACGGCACCGCCCTCGAAGCAGCGGGCCGCACCCTGGGTGAGGCTGACCAGGCCGGAGGAGATAGCGGCCAACTGGTCGGCCCGGTCCCGCGGAAGGTCCCGCGAGGCCGCGAGGAGCAGGCCGTCCGCCGACACGGCGACCGCGTGCGCGACTCCGGGCACCCGGTCGGCGAAGTTGGCGAGCAGCCAACCGAGATCCTGCGTAGTTGTCATCCTTCTTGCTCCTTCTGCCCGCTCCCGGCCACCGGGCCAGAGCCAGACTGCGAGGACTGCCCACCCGGAGTCTCCCCCGGGGTGGTCGAGTTGCCGTCGGAGGGGTTGCTCCGCCCACGCTGGACACCGCGGTGGTAGGCCGACAGCAGGCCACGGACCGATTCGGGAGTGCGCCGCTGCACCGACGTCGTGGGCTTCTCCACCGCGCCGGGCACGAGTTGCGCCATCGGCGTGCGCTTCGGGAGCCCGGTGGGGGTGGTCGACCCCACCGGCACCTCGCTGGCCGCCGAGGCGGCCCGCCAACCGTCGTCGGCGGCGGTCTGCCATCCGCCGCTGGTCGGCGGCGTAGGCCGCTGCGGCAGCCCCTCGGCGGGAGTGCGGTTCCCGTTCGCCGTCGAGCCGTTCTGGCGCGGAGCGCCGCCGGACGTCGGGGTCTCTGCCATCGGTGCGTTACCTGTCGTTGCGGGTCGTGTCTGCTGCGGCGGTGCCTCGACCCTGGCGAACTGCTGGGTCGTGGCGCCGCCGTTCGGCACGGCCGCCTTGGCGGCCTCCTCCGGGCCCGGACGACGGGTACGGAACCAGGCCGACTCCAGCTCCCGGAAGATCGGCAGCTCCATCGTCTCGTCCGCGTACCGCTGCCGGTTCTGGGCCGGCTGCGGCGTGGTCGGCCGCGCCACTGCGGGCGGCGTGGCCGGAGCCGGTCGGGTGACCGGGGCCGACGGCGTGACGGCGGGACCGGCCTGCGGCGGCACCGGCGCGGACTGCTGCGGCGTCGGGTTCGCCGACGGTTCGGCTGCCGGGCGCGCCACCCGGGGCAGCTCGGTGGTCATGTCCAGCGCCGCGGCGAGCCGCTCCGGCACCGCCGGGGTCGCGGCGTCGCGGGTCGAACCCGGCACCGGCGGCCAGGCCGGCGGGGCGGAGGCGCTCGGGGCCGGCGTCGACGAGACCGGACGCTGGGGCAGCGGCGTGGGGTACGGCTGACCGGACGCCGGGGCGGCCGAGATCGGCTGCCCGGAGACCGGCGAGGCCGACACCGGGGAGGCGGAGATCGGCATGCCCGAGGTCGGCGGGCTGGAGACGGGCGGCGCAGAGTACGGAATCGGCGGGGCCGACACCGGCGGGACCGTCGGCGCCGAGTACGGGCGGGTCTCCGGGCTGCTGGGCAGTTGCCGCGGGATCGCCGGCTGCTGCCCGGTGGTGCCCGGGTCCGCCTGGTTGCGGCGCTGCGGCAGCGGGTCGATCGGCTGGCCGTTGGTGGTACGCGGAGCGAACGCGTCACCGCCGTTGGCCCCGTTGACGACCGGGGTGGCCCCGGTGAGGTCCGACCAGGCCGGCATCCCCCGGGCCGCGCCCGCGGCCGCGGGCGTGCCGGCACCGTTGCGGTGCGCCGGGTCGAACGGGCGGCCGCCGAGCGTCACCTGGTTGCCGGACTCGCCGGGGCGCGGGCCGGGCACCGGCGCGGCCGGGCCGTTCCCGAGCGCCGGCAGGGCACCGAAGGCCGGGGCGGGGCCGCCGAAGGTCGGGGCCGGGCCGGTGGCGGCCGGCGGCAGCGCGGACGACGGCTGCATCCGGCCCGCCAGTGCCCGGGGCACCAGCACCGCGGTCGGCAGGGTCACGTCCGCGACGGTCCCCCGCTCGGCACCGGGCCGCAGCTCCACCTTGACGCCGTGCCGGGACGCCAGCCGGGCGACCACGACCAGACCCATCATCCGGGAGACGGCCACGTCCACCTGCGGCGGCGTGGCGAGCTTGTCGTTCAGCTCGCGGAGCTGGTCCGGGCTGATGCCGATGCCGCGGTCCTCGACGTAGAGCGAAGCGCGGTCGCCGACCCGGCGGGCCTCGACGACGACCTGCGAGTCCGGCGGGGAGAACGCCGTGGCGTTGTCGAACAGCTCGGCGACGAGGTGCACCAGGTCGTTGACGGCGTGCGCCGCGACCTCGATGTCCCGGTCGATGATCCCGAACTCGATCCGCGTGTAGTGCTCGACCTCGGACTGGGCGGCCCGGAGCACGTCGATCAGGGCGGCCGGCTCACGCTGCACACGGGTCGAGTCGGCACCGGCGAGCACCAGCAGGTTCTCGTCGTTGCGGCGCATCCGGGTGGCCAGGTGGTCGAGCTGGAACAGCTCGGCCAGCCGGTCCGGGTCCTCCTCGCCGCGCTCCAGCCGGTCGAGGTGACCGATCAGCCGGTCGACCAGGATCTGCGACCGGCGGGCCAGGTTGACGAACATGGTCGCGACGGACGCCCGCAGGGCGGCCTGCTCGGCGGCGGTGCGGACGGCTTCCAGGTGGACCGCGTTGAACGCCTCGGTCACCTGGCCGAACTCGTCCTTGCTGCGCACCGGCAGCGGCTCGGCGATCTGGTTGGCCAGCTGCACCGGGGTGAGCTGGCCGGTCACCTGCGGGTCACGCAGCCGGGCGACGGCCTGGGGCAGCCCGTACTGGGCGATGGAGAGGGCGCCCTGACGCAGGTCGCGCAGCGACCGGGCCATCGAGCGGGCGACCAGGTACGCGAAGAGAATGGCCAGCAGCAGCATGCTGAGCAGCAGGCCGGTCTCCAGGAACACCTGGCGTTGCACGTCCGACCGGATGTCGTCGGCGAGCCGGACCGCGTCGGCGTCGATCCTCGCCTCGACCTTCCGGATCAGGCCGGCCTCGGCCACCATCGCGCTGTCCCACTGGTTGGCGTTGAAGCCGGCCTGGGTCAGATCACGCGCGCTGGAGAGGCCCCTCAGGTTGCTCCGGTAGCCCTGGGCCTCGCGCAGGTCGGCGCCCGCCACGGTCTGCTGGTAGAGCTCCCGCGCGGGCCGGCCGGCGACCGTGTTGAAGGTCTCCAGCCACTGGCGCTGACCGGTGAACGTGGAGATGTAGATGTCGCGCAGGTTCGGCGTGAGCTGGCGCTGGTTCAGCGAGATGTGCACCACGTAGCGTTCCTGCGAGTGGAACTCCTTGTGCCGGGCGAGCGCGGTGGCGGCGCGCATCTGGTCGCTCAGCTCGAGGTCCCCGGCGAGCTGGGTCGCCGAGTCCCGCACGTTGAGCAGGTTGGCGATCAGGTCGTCGTACTGCTGCTGCGTCTGGGCGGTGTCGAGCTTGCGGTTGAGGACCTGGCTCCGGATGCCGGGCAGGTCGGTCAGGGCGCGGTCGATGAAGCGCAGCTCGTTCTCGAAGCTGTTCGGCAGGTCCTCGACCTCGGCGCGCTGCCGCGAGTACGGCCCCTTGGCCTCCTCGACACCGACGGACGCCTGCTCGTACGCCTTCCGGAACCCGTCGGTGGCGCTCCTCGGCGAGCCCACGAGCCGGATGGCGTTGTTGCGCTCGTCCTGCAGCCGGTTGACCAGCTCGCCCGAGTGGCCGACCAGGCTGGTGAGGTCACCCGCCCGGTTGGCGTTGTTGAGCGTCTGCAGGTGGTCGACCAGACCACTGGTACCCACGACGACCGTGGCGATGGTCGGCACGATCATGATGAGACCGAGCTTGGACCAGATCGGCATGTCGCGGAGCCGACCGGCCGGCCGGCGCAGACGCGACAGGAAAGAGCCTGCCGTCTTTGGCCGTTTGCTCACGTCACCGCCCTCGCGTTTGCAGCGTCCGCGTTACCCTCGGGCAACGCCCAGCGGCCGACCCGGCGGGTCGGACCATCCGAGATTCCATCACGCCGTCTCGGAAACGGAAAGCCCAGGTTGGCCGTCGCGGAGGGTGTGATGAGATGTTCTTGCGATCTGATAGCAATCCGTCTGGCCGGAGTAACTGAAGGTAATGGAACACCCGTACCGCGTTGTCCTGCTCGCCGGCCCTTCCGGCTCCGGAAAGTCGTACATAGCCCGACGAACTGGGCTGCCGGTGCTCTGCCTGGACGACTTCTACAAGAACGGCGATGACCCTACGTTGCCGCGCCTGAACGGCCAGGTCGACTGGGAATCGCCCGCTTCGTGGGACGCCGGGGCAGCCGTGGAGACGATTGTCCGGCTGGCCCGGGAGGGTCGGGCGGACGTCCCGATCTATGCCATCGGGGAGGATCGCAAGGTGGCCACACGGCCATTCGATCTAGCCGGATCGCCACTTTTCATCGCCGAAGGGATTTTCGCCGCCGAGATCGTCGCGGAGTGCCGCCGCCGCGGGGTGCTCGCCGGCGCGTACGCCCTCCGCCGGCCGCGGGGCGCGACCTTCGTCCGCCGGCTCAGCCGCGACCTCGCCGAGCAGCGCAAGGCACCCAGGGTCCTGGTCCGGCGCGGTGTGGCCCTGCTCCGCGCCGAGCCGGCGGTGCTGCGCCGGCAGACCGGCCTCGGCGCGGAGGCCGCCCGCGCGGGCGAGGTGCTGCGCCGGGTGGCCGGACTGCTCGCCGGCCACCCGCACCGTTCCTGACCGCCGGGCGCGCGGCCGGTCAGCCGATCAGCTTCGCGTACGCCGGCTTGATCACCTCGTCGATGATCCGCAGCCGCTGGTCGAACGGGATGAAGGCGCTCTTCATCGCGTTGATCGTGAACCACTGGAGTTCGCGCCAGCCGTAGCCGAAGGCGTCCACCAGCAGCGCCATCTCGCGCGACATGCAGGTGCCGCTCATCAGCCGGTTGTCGGTGTTGACGGTGACCCGGAAGCGCAGGTCCCGCAGGAGCCCGATCGGATGGTCGGCGATCGAGTCGGCGGCGCCGGTCTGGACGTTCGACGACGGGCACAGCTCCAGCGGGATCCGCTTGTCCCGCACGTACGCGGCCAGCCGGCCGAGCACCGGCTCGGGGCCGGCGGTGATGTCGTCCACGATCCGTACGCCGTGGCCGAGCCGGTCGGCGCCGCACCACTGGATCGCCTGCCAGATCGACGGCAGGCCGAACGCCTCGCCAGCGTGGATGGTGAAGTGGAAGTTCTCCCGCTGGAGGTATTCGAACGCGTCCAGGTGCCGGGTGGGCGGGAACCCGGCCTCGGCTCCCGCGATGTCGAAGCCCACCACGCCGGTGTCCCGGTGCCGGACGGCCAGTTCGGCGATCTCCTGCGACCGCGCGGCGTGCCGCATGGCGGTGAGCAGGGTGCCGACGCGGATCGGCGTACCCGCCTCGGCGGCGAGGGCGCTCCCCTCCTCGAAGCCGGCGACGACGGCCTCCACCACCTCGTCCAGCGTGAGGTTCCGCTCCAGGTGCTGCTCGGGGGCGAAGCGGACCTCCGCGTAGACCACGCCGTCGGCGGCCAGGTCGAGCGCGCACTCGCGGGCCACCCGCCGCAGCGACGAGGCGGTCTGCATGACCGCGACGGTGTGGGCGAACGTCTCCAGGTACCGCTCCAGGGAACCGGAGTCGGCAGCGTCGACGAACCAGCGGCCGAGCGCTTCCGGGTCCGTGGTGGGCAGTTCGTGCCCCACCTCGGCGGCCAGCTCGACGATGGTCGCCGGCCGCAGGCCACCGTCGAGGTGGTCGTGCAGCAGCGCCTTCGGGACCTTGACGATGTCCTCGTACCGGATAGTCGCGACCATGGTCAGACCCTAGGGCATGGGTCGACGTCACAGCCCGACCACGCCCTGGCCGGCGATAGGATCGGTGCCATGGGTGTACCACGCCGGTCCGGCAGCCGGCTCTCCCACCACCCGAGCCGGGCCGGCGCCTGACGTGGATCCCCGCATCCTGGACCGGCTGCGCTGCCCGGTCTGCGGCGAGCCGCTCACGGAGGTCACCGCCGGCACCGCCCGCGCGCTGCGCTGTCCCCGCCGGCACAGCTTCGACCTGGCCCGACAGGGCTACGTGAACCTGCTCGCCGGCCGGGCGCCGCACGCCGGGGACACCGCCGAGATGGTCGCCGCCCGCGCCGACTTCCTCGCCGCCGGCCACTACGACCTCATCTCCGCCGCCCTGGCCGGCGCTGCCACCGCAGCCGTCGCCCGTTACCGCGCTGCCCACGGCACCCCCGCCCAACCCCTTTGCTCTGCTTCAACCGACGCGCCGGTTTCTACCGAAAGCCGTTGCGTGGGGGTAAGCAGAGCAAAGGGGCCGGACGCGGCATCCCGACCCGGCGCGGCACCCGGGTCCGGCTCGACGTCGTACCCCCTGCTGGTGGACGCCGGGGCGGGGACCGGCCGGTACCTCGCCGCGGCGCTGGCGGCGCTGCCGGACGCCGTCGGCCTGGCGCTCGACGTGTCGAAGCCGGCGCTGCGCCGCGCGGCGCGCGCCCACGAACGCGCGGCGGCAGCCCTGGCCGACACCTGGCAACGGCTGCCGCTGGCCGACGCGTCCACCGCCGTGCTGCTGAACGTGTTCGCGCCGCGCAACGGCGCCGAGTTCCACCGGGTCCTCGACCCGGCCGGCGCGCTGCTGGTGGTCACCCCGGCCGCCGACCACCTCGCCGAACTGGTCGACCCGCTCGACCTGCTCCGGGTGGACCCGGCCAAGGCGGAACGGGTCGCCGAGAGCCTCGGCGGGCACTTCGTCGAGGAGTCCGGCACCGCGCACCGGGCCCGGTTGACGCTGACCCGCACCGAGGTGGCCACGCTGGTCGGCATGGGCCCCAGCGCCTGGCACACCGACCCGGCCGGGCTCGCCGCCCGGATCACCGCACTGCCCGAACCGGTACCGGTGACCGTGTCCGTGCGGCTCGGCGTCCACCGGCCGCGCTGAGCTCCGCTCAGGTGGACAGGTCCACCTCTTCCCAGCCCGGGGGCTCGTCGTGGTACGGCCCGCGCAGGATCACCGCCCACTCCAGCGCCCACCGGCGCTGCCCGATCGCGTTCGCGTCGACCAGCCCGGGCGGCACCCGACCGGCCTGCTCCACCTCCAGGTACGCCCAGTCCAGGCAGTAGTGGAGGTCGAGCAGGGCCGCCGCGTCGGCGGGATGCTGCGGCGCGGCGAGGATCCGGGTCCGCCAGCGCCCGAACGTCTCACCGGCGGCGATGTTCGGCATCCGCTCCACCAGCCGCTCGTCCACCGGCAGCGTGGGATCCAGCTGCTTGGTCAGGCCGAGCACCCAGGCCAGTGCGAACAGCGCGTCGTGGTGCAGCACGAACGAGCGGTGGTCGCCCTTGCCGCCGGTGACGAACTGCCACTCCGGCGGCGTGACCATCTCCATCAGGTGCGAGGTGAGCAGCCAGCTCATCGCCGCCTGGGGCGGCATGCCGAAGCAACGGGCCAGGATGAGGTGCAGCACCGCGATCCGCGCCTCGATCTCGCCGGTCGGGCGCAGCTCGATCTCGTCCCCGGGCTCCCACACGAGAGGGAACTGCGACGGCGGCAGCGGCAGGCCCAGCCGGGCCAGCTCGTCCAGGCTCGCCTCACGTACCGCGCGGGGATCGGGGGCAGGTACGGCCACGACGGATCATCCTCGTCTGCTCGTGCCGGCTCGACGCCGGGTCGTCCCCCCTGGCCTGGGAGGATAGCCCCACCGTCCCGAGCATCGGAACGCCGGGGGCGATCAGTCGATCCGCTCGATCACCAGCGGCGTCGGGTCGGGCGCGGCGGGCGTGATCCGCACCGCCCGGGCGGCCTCGTCCCGCGCCGCCGGGATCCGGCTCGCGTCCTCGGCGCGCAGCTCGTAGAGGGGCTCGCCGGCCCGGACCGGGTCGCCCGGGCGCTTGCGCAGCACCACACCCGCGGGCACGGACACCGGGTCCTCCTTGCGGGCGCGCCCCGCGCCGAGCCGCCACGCGGCCACCCCCATCGCGTACGCGTCGACCTCCGCGACGAAGCCGTCGGCGTCGGCGCACACCACCTCGATCTCCGGCGCGGTGGGCATCGGGGCGTCCGGGTCACCGCCCTGCGCCCGGATCATCGACCGCCAGACGTCCATCGCCCGGCCGTCGCGCAGCGCGGCCTCCGGGTCGGCGTCCGGCAGGCCGGCCGCGTCGAGCATCTCCCGGGCCAGGGCCAGGGTCAGGTCGACCACGTCGGCCGGGCCGCCGCCGGACAGCACCTCGACCGACTCCGTCACCTCGACCGCGTTGCCGATGGCCAGCCCCAGCGGGGTGGACATGTCGGTGAGCAGCGCGACCGTCCGGACGCCGTGCGCACCGCCCAGCTCGACCATCGTGCGGGCCAGCTCGCGGGCCTGGTCGACGGACTTCATGAACGCGCCCGAGCCGACCTTGACGTCCAGGACCAGGGCACCGGTCCCCTCGGCGATCTTCTTGCTCATGATCGAGCTGGCGATCAGCGGGATCGCCTCGACGGTGCCGGTCACGTCGCGCAGCGCGTACAGCTTGCGGTCGGCCGGCGCGAGTCCCGGCCCCGCCGCGCAGATCACCGCGCCGACGTCGCGAAGCTGGGCGATGAACTCCTCGTTGCTCAGCGCCGCCCGCCAGCCCGGCACCGACTCCAGCTTGTCGAGCGTGCCGCCGGTGTGCCCGAGGCCGCGGCCGGACAGCTGCGGCACGGCAGCGCCGCAGGCCGCCACGAGCGGGGTGAGCGGCAGGGTGATCTTGTCGCCGACGCCGCCGGTCGAGTGCTTGTCGACAGTCGGCCGGTCGACCGCGGACAGGTCCAGCCGCTCGCCGCTGGCGATCATCGCAGCGGTCCACCGGGCGATCTCCGGGCCGGTCATCCCGTTGAGCAGGATCGCCATGGCCAGCGCGGACATCTGCTCGTCGGCGACCACACCCCTGGTGTACGCGTCGACGACCCAGTCGATCTGCGCGTCGGAGAGCACACCCCCGTCCCGCTTCGCCCGGATGACGTCAACCGCCGCAAATGCGCTCATCAGCTCAACCATCCCAACGCTCGGGGATCTCGAGGGGCGGTTCGCCCTCCCCCGCCCAGAAGATCGTGCCGGACGCGTCCACCACGACGACCCGGGGTGTCCGCGCCAGCCCCCAGGTGATCGCCTCGGCCGGGTCGTCCCAGCTCGGGCCCTCCTCCAGCACGCCGGTCTCGGCGCCCTCGGTGTCCCCGGCCGACCGCTCCCAGTACGCCGTCCACACCTGCTGACCGGCGGACAGGTCGGGATGCACGAACACCGTGCCGCGCCCGCGCCAGGCGGCCAGCCGCTCCGGCACCACCGGCAACCGGGTCTCCCCGGTCACCGCCTCCAGGTCCTCCACACCGAAGGCGTGCGGCAGCAGCTCCGCCATCCGCAGCGGGCCACCCTTCGCCTCGATGAGGCACTCCGGGCCGCCCTGCTCCCAGAGCAGCTGCCGGCAGCGCCCGCAGGGCATCAGCGGCTCGCCGGTGGCGTCGACGCAGGACAGCGCCACGATCCGCCCGCCGCCGGTGGCGTGCAGCGAGGAGACCACGCCGCACTCGGCGCAGAGCACCACGCCGTACGCGGCGTTCTCCACGTTGCAGCCGACCACGACACGGCCGTCGTCGACCAGGGCGGCCGCCCCCACCGGGAACTTCGAGTACGGCACGTACGCGTGCCGCATCACCTCGGTCGCGGCGGCGCGCAGCCGCCCCCAGTCGATCTCCATCCGGTGCTCCCCCGTCAGCCCTTGATGTACGGCTTGCCGTCGGCGGCCGGCGCCCGGACCTTGCCGACCAGCCCGGCCACCGCCAGGATCGTCGCCAGGTACGGCAGCATGGCCAGGAACTGGCTCGGGATCGTGCTGTTGATCGCGCCCAGGTAGGTGGCGAGCTGGTCGGCGAACCCGAAGAACAACGCCGCGAGGAGCGCGCCGGTGGGGCTCCACCGTCCGAAGATCAGCGCCGCCAGGGCGATGAAGCCCTTGCCACCGATCATGTTCTTGGTGAACGAGAAGAGCGCCAGCGTGTACGACGCGCCGCCGATGCCGGCGACCACGCCGGCCAGCAGCACGTTGCGGTAGCGCAGCCCCAGCACCCGGACGCCCAGCGTGTCGGCGGCCGTCGGGTGCTCGCCGACGGAGCGGGTCCGCAGGCCCCACCGGGTGCGGAACAGCGCGATGTGGATCACCAGCACCAGCAGCAGGCCGAGGTAGAGGAAGATGTTGCCGCGGAACAGCGCCGGCCCGATCAACGGGATGTCCGACAGCAGCGGGATCTCCCAGTTGCTGAAGCGCGGCGCGCTGTTGTACCGCTCCGCGTCGGTCTGCATCAGCCGCTCGTAGAGGAAGCCGGTGACGCCCACCGCGAGCAGGTTGAGCACGATGCCCATGACCACCTGGTCGACCAGGTAGCGGATCGCGAACACGGCGAGCAGCAGCGAGATGAACGCCCCGCCGATGGCCGCGGCCACCAGACCCACCCAGACGCTGCCGGTGATGCTGCCGAACAGGGCGCCGCTGAAGGCGCCCATCAGCAGTTGACCCTCGATCGCCACGTTGACCACGCCGGAGCGCTCGCAGAGCACACCGGCCAGCGCGCCGAAGATCAGTGGCAGGGCCAGGATGAACGTGCCCCGCACGACGTTGACCAGCGGCATGAAGTTCTGCCCGGCCGGGGCGGCGGAGACCTGCCAGCACAGGAAGCTCAGCACGAACCCGACCAGCCCCGCGGTGAGCACCAGCGTGAACCAGCGCTTCGGCAGCCCGGCGAGCATCGCCACGCCGGCGGCGAGGGCGACCACCCCGAAGAGGATCGCGCCGAGCGTGCCGTTCACCGCGAGGGCGGCACCGGCCGCGTCCTCGCTGAGCGTGAACCGCGCCTGCTGGTCGGTGGCGAGCGCCCCGAAGAGCACCGCCGACAGCAGGCCGAGCGCGGCCAGCACCAGGCCGACCTTCCGGGTACGCGTCCAGAACCCCTCGTCGACCGGGGCGACCGCGACGTTCTCGACAGCCATGGTGGACACGGGTCACCAGCCCTTCGCGAGGCTCGTCTGGAGCCGGGCGGCCCGCGCGGCCCGGAGCTGGAAGATCGCCTTCACCAGGGCCGGCGCGGCGATGAAGATGACGATCAGCGCCTGGAGCACGGTGACCAGCTCCAGCGAGATCCCCGAGTACGACTGCATCCGGTTGCCACCGGCCTGGAGCGCGCCGAAGAGCAGCGCCGCCAGCGCCACGCCCCACGGTTTCACCCGCCCGAGCAGCGCCACCAGGATGCCGTCGAAGCCGATCTGGGCGACCACCAGCGGGGTCAGTGCGGCGGCGGTGGTGCCGAGCACCATCTGCGAGCCACCGAGGCCGGCCAGGGCCCCGGCGAAGACCATGATCAGGACGTACGTCCGGGTCACGCTGATACCGGCGGTGCGGGACGCGTCCGGGTTGGCGCCCACCGCCCGCAGCTCGAAGCCGAGCGTGGAGCGGTTGAGCAGCCAGGCGACCGCCCAGGTGGCCAGCACGGCGAGGATGATGCCGGCGTGCACCCGCAGGTTGTCGCCGAGCAGCCGGGGCAGTTGCGCGGACGCGTCGACCGGCTTGCTGATCGCGTCGGTCCGGTTCGGGTCCTGGACGCCGTTCTGCACGATGATCCAGGTCAGGAAGTACGTGGCGATGTAGTTGAGCATGATCGTGTTGATCACCTCGTGGGCGCCGGTGCGCGCCTTGAGGATGCCGGGGATGAAACCCCAGATCGCCCCGCCGAGCGCGCCGGCGAGCAGCGCGACGAGCAGGTGCAGCCCCGGCGGCAGCGGCAGCAGGAAACCGGCCAGCGCGGCCAGGATGACGCCCATGGTGGCCTGGCCCTGGGCGCCGATGTTGAACAGGCCGCCACGGAAGGCGAGCGCCACGGACAGGCCGGTGAACACCAGCGGCGCGGTGTAGGTCAGCGTCTCCGAGATGGGGCTCAGCGCCGCCGTGAAGCCGACCGCGTCCGGGTCGAAGACGGCGCCCTTGAACAGGTTCCCGTACGCCTCGCTGACCAGGGTCCAGCTCGAGTTGATCGCGTCCGACGGCCGGGCGGTGATGTAACTGTAGGTGGCGAGGACCTCCGGGTCGGAGACGATCATCAGGATCGCGCCGACCACCATCGCCAGCACCAGCGACAGCACCGTCACCGTGAAGGTGTTGGCGGCCCAGAGGTTGTCCAGGAAGAGCCGCCCGAGCGACGGCCGGGCCTGCGGTGCCGGCGCGGCCGTCGGGGTGGTCGCCGTCTCGGCCCGCTCGGTGTTGCCGAGCGCCGTCTGCGCGGCCTGCTCCTCGGTCGCCGGCTCCTTGTCCGGAGAACCGGGGCTCACGTTGGTCATGCCTTGTCCTCGCTGCCGGGGCCCTCGGGGGCCGGAGCCGCGCCGTCGGTGGCGACCGGACCGGTGGCCGTCGCGCTGCCGGTCCCGGCCGGACCGGTGGCCGGCGCCCCGTCGGTGCCGGTCGACGCGCTGTCGGGGGTGATACCGGCCATCAGCAGGCCGATCTCCTCGCGCCGGGTGTCCGGGCCGACGATGCCGATGACCCGCCCGCGGTACATCACCGCGATCCGGTCGGCCAGCCCGATCACCTCGTCGAGTTCGCTGGAGACCACCAGGACGGCGGTCCCGACGTCCCGCTCCCGGATGACCCGGCTGTGGATGAACTCGATCGAGCCGACGTCGACGCCGCGGGTGGGCTGGGCGGCGATGAAGAGCTTCAGCGGCCGGGACAGCTCCCGGGCCACGATCACCTTCTGCTGGTTGCCGCCGGACAGCGTGCCCACCGGCGCCTCCGCCGACGAGGTGCGGACGTCGAACTGGGCGATCCGCTCCTTCGCCGACTTCGTGATCTGGTCCGGCTTCAGCGCGAGGCCCTTGCCGAACGGCGGCCGGTCGTAGATGTCCAGCACCAGGTTCTCCGCGACGCTGAACTCCTTGACCAGCCCGTCGACGCTGCGGTCCTCGGGGACGTAGCCGACGCCCGCCCGGAGCACCTTCTTGGTCGACCAGCCGTCGATCCGCTCGCCGCCGAGGCTCACCGAGCCGGCGAGCACCGGGCGCAGACCCATGATCGCCTCGATCAGCTCGGTCTGGCCGTTGCCCTGCACGCCGGCGATGCCGAGCACCTCACCGGCGTGCACCGTCAGGTCGACGCCGTCGACCGCGCGTACCTGCCGGTCATCGTCGACCACGAGGCCGGCGACCTCCAGGACCGGCTTGCCCGGGGTGGCGGGCTGCTTCTCCACGGTCAGGCGGACGCTGCGGCCGACCATCAGGGCGGCCAGCTCGTCGCGGCTCGCCTCGGGGGACGCGGTGCCGACGGTCTTCCCGCGCCGGATCACGGTGATCCGGTCGGCGATGGCCTTGACCTCGCCGAGCTTGTGGGTGATGAAGACGATCGACTTTCCGGCGGCCTTGAGCGACCGCATGACGGTGAGCAGTTCCTCGGTCTCCTGCGGGGTGAGCACGGCGGTCGGCTCGTCCAAGATCAGCAGGTCGACGTCGCGGGTGAGCGCCTTGACGATCTCGACCCGCTGCTGGATGCCGACCGGCAGGTCCTCGACGATCGCGTCCGGGTCGACCCGGAGGTTGTAGCGGGCGGACACCTCGGCGACCTCGCGCCGGGCACGCCGCCGGTCCAGGAAGCCGGCGATGCCGCCGCGGACCTGCTCGGCGCCGAGCATGATGTTCTCCGCGACGGTGAACACGGGCACCAGCATGAAGTGCTGGTGCACCATGCCGATCCCGGCCGCGATCGCGTCGGACGGGCCCCGCAGCTTCAACGGCTCGCCGTCGACCAGGATCTCGCCCTCGTCAGGCTGGTACAGCCCGTAGAGCACGTTCATCAGGGTCGACTTGCCGGCACCGTTCTCGCCGAGCAGGGCGTGGATCTCTCCAGGCTCCACCGTCAGGTCGATGTGGTCGTTGGCGACCAGCTCACCGAACCGCTTAGTGATGCCGCGCAGTTCGAGTCTCAGCGCAACCTCCTGGAGTGCGAAGCGATCGTGCAGGGTAGCCGCCGGGCTCGGGCGGGGTGGGAACCGATCGGCCGCCCCGGCGCCGGGGAGGTGTCCCGGTGTCGCCGGAGCGGCCGATCGTCGTGCTTGCCGCTCGCCGGCCGCCTGCGGTGATCATCCCACCGTCGGCGGCCGGCGACGCGTCACTTCGGCTGGGCCTTCGACTCGACCTTGATGGTCCCGGCGGCGATGTCCGCCTTCAGCTTGTCGACCTCGGCCTTGAGCTCGGCCGGGATCTTGCTGTCGAACTCGTGGTACGGGGCGAGCGACACGCCGTTGTTCGCCAGCGTGCCCAGGAAGCCCGGCTCCGCCTCGAGCTTCTCGCCGCCGGCCGCCTTGAGCACGGCCTCCTTCACGGCGTCCGGGATGTTCTTCACCACGGTGGTGATGATCGCCGGGCAGTCCGGGGTGCTCTCGCAGCCGTCGACGTCCACCCAGATGGTGTTGTACTTGCCGCCCGAGGCCTTCGCGGCGCCGGTGGTGCCGAGGCCGGCGCCGCCGGCGACCGGCATGACGATGTCGGCGCCCTGGGCGACCAGCGCGTCGCTGACCTTCTTGCCCTCGTCCTGCTTGACGAAGTCGTTGGTGAAGGAGCCCTTCTGGGTCGCCTTGTCCCAACCGAGGACGCGGACGTTCTTGCCCTTGGTCTTGTTGTAGTGCGCAACGCCGTCGGCGTAGCCGTCCATGAAGATGGTCACCGGCGGGATCGGCAGGCCGCCGTAGGTGCCCACCGCGCCGGTCTTGGTCATGCCGGCGGCCAGGTAACCGGCCAGGAAGGCCGCCTGGGCGGTGTCGAACTGCATCGGGTAGATGTTGCCCACACCCGGCTTGGAGTCGACGATGCCGAACTGCTGGTCCGGGTTGGCCTGCGCGATCTTCTTGGTGGCGTTCTCCATCAGTCCGCCGACGGCCAGGATGAAGTCGCAGTCCTGGTTGACGTACTGGGTCAGGTTGACCTCGTAGTCGGCCTCGGCCTTCGACGCGACGTACTTGATGTCGATGTTGTCGTTCTCGGCCTTGGCCTCCTGCAGGCCCTTCCAGGCCGAGGTGTTGAACGACTTGTCGTCGATGCCGCCGACGTCGGTCACCATGCAGGCGCTGTACTTCTTGCCGCCGTCACCGGCGCCGTTGTTCTCCTCCGGAGCCTCACCACACGCGGCGGCGGCCAGCACGAGGCCACCCACCGCGAAGACCGAGGCGATCCGCATCCCACGCACCGAGCGCAAGACGTCTCCTTCCATTGCTCACCGCTGCACGCGGTGGCAGCCCTTTGTCAACCGGCTTGCGCTGTGCCGCCGGCGTCCCACGTTACGGACGCAGAGCGTACGCCCACGCCCCTCCACCGGCCGACAATCGTGCACGACTGTTGAGCGCCTGTTACCCCTACGTAACCCGTGGGTGGGCCAAATCACGCTCAGTATCGGTAAGTGGGCGCTGGGGCGCGCGAACGTCCTGTTCCCGGATGGCTCTGCCTCTGTCGGACGTTACCGCCAGAAGACCGCCACCGCTGCGTTGACCAGGGTCAACCCGATGATCGCGAGGAAGTGGCCGCGGTTGACCACGTCCCGCTTGCGGGAGAAGAAGACCATGACAAAGATCAGCAGTGCGAGCACCAGTTTGGTAACAAGTTTCGCGGGTGCCGGCTCGTCCCCGTCGCGAAGCGGCGCGGAAAGGGCGATTCCGGTCAGCAGCATGGTCCACGCGCCCCAGAGCATGGGCTGATTGATCCGGATCCGGCCGGTCACGTACTGCACGATCGCACCGCCGAGCAGCAGCGCGAAGCCGATGAGGTGGATGTACCGGAGGATGAGTCGAAGAGCTTCCACGTCCCCATCCTCTCGCATCAACGACGTTTTGTAGTAGAGGGGGTCGGGCGCGTCGCGCGTCGCCACGCCGACGGGCGGGCACCCACCGGCGCCCGCCCGCCCCTGCCCGCGCGCGGCGCGTCAGCGCCCGGCGGCCACGGTCTCATCCGGCACGACAGCGGCGGCTCCGCCCGCCGAGGCACCGGCTGTCCCGGTGCGCGCGAGCGCCACCAGGGTGAGCCCGACCAGCGCGTACCCGGCCAGCACCGCGAGCGGTCGGCCCGCCGCCGCGCCGTCGTAGAAGGCCACCGAGCGCAGCAGCGTCCCGCCCGCGCCGACCGGCAACCACTGCCCCACCTCGCCCCACGGCTGGGGCAGCAGCTCCGGCGCGGCGCTGACCGCCGACAGCGGGTTGCCGACCAGGAACACCAGCACGGCCCCCAACGCCAGGCCGGGGCGGCCGAGCACGGCGCCGAGCCCGGCCACCGTCGCCGACGCCGCGAGCGCGAAGAGACCGATCGCCCCCGCCTCGGCGAGGCCGTCGCCGTCGATGACACCGAGCCAACCGTGCAGCACCCCGACGCCGACCGCGCCGGCGAGCACCCCGAAGAGAGCCAGGCCGGTCATCCGCGCGAGGCGGCCCGACACCAGCAGGACGACCAGCGCTCCGGCGAGCAGGCCGGTGAGGGCCAACGGGAGGAAACCCGCCGCGAACCCCGCGCCTCGTACGTCGTCGGGATCGCCGGGGACCACCTCGACCAGGGTCACGGGCCGGCCGGCGGCGACCTGGTCCGCCGCCTCGGTGAGCAGCAGGCCGACGGTCGGGCTCGCCGCCGGCGCGGTGTGCAGGGCGAGTCCGTCGGGCCGGACGACGAAGGCGGCGTAGACCTCCCGGTCCCGCAGGGCCCGGTCGGCGGCGGCCGCGTCGGGCAGGGTGGCGACCTCGAAGGCCCCGGGACGGGCGGCGGTGAGCCGCGCGGCGACCTGGTCGGCGACCGGCGCCGGCCCCGCGACGGCGATCGGCAGGTCCCGCGGTGCCAGGTTGGCGGCGGGAGCCGCGAACAGGGGTACGAGCAGCGCCTGCAGACCCACCAGGACAGCGGCGAGCAGCACGGCGAGCGACAGGGGTGACCGGACACGGGACGACATGGCTACTCCCAAAACGAACGCTCGTTCTTCTTTAGGCTCAGCGTGCTCCGGCCGCAGGCCGACTGTCAAGAACGAACGTTCGCTTTACGCTGTATCCCGTGCCACGTGTCTCGGAACAACACCTCGCCGCCCGTCGTCGTCAGATCGTCGACGCCGCCCGCCGCTGTTTCGTCCGGGACGGCTTCCACCGCACGACGATGCAGGACGTGATCGCCGAGGCGGGGCTGTCGGTCGGTGCGGTCTACCGCTACTTCCCGAGCAAGGCAGACCTCATCAACGCCATCGCGGAAGAGGCCGTCGGCGGCGTCGGGGAAATCCTCGCCGACCTGATCCGCCGCGACCCGCCGCCACCGCTGCTGGACGCCCTCGACCGCGCGCTGGAGTACGTCGAGACCCAGATGGGCGACGACGGCGTCGTGCGGATCGCGATCCAGGTCTGGGGTGAGGCCCAGCGGGAGCCGGCCCTGGCAGCCTTCGTGGCCCGGACGTACGACGGCATCCGGAGCAACTTCGAGACCCTCGCCCGGCGGGCGCAGCGCACCGGCGAGGTGCCACCGGACGCCGACCCGGAGGCGGTCGGGGCAGCCCTCTTCGCCCTGGTCCCCGGCTGGTTCCTCCAGTGCATCCTCACCGGCCGGCCGGACCGGGCGACCTATCTCGCCGGGGTACGCGCCCTCCTGCGCCCCGGCGGATGAGCGGTTCCCGGGGTGACGACGAAGGGCGGGCGTCGAACGACGCCCGCCCTTCGCGAATCCGGCCCCGCGTCAGCCCTTCGTGCCGCCCGCGGTCAGCCCCGACACCAGGTGGCGCTGGGCGAACATGAACACCAGGCCCGCCGGCACGGTCACCAGGACCGCCGCCGCCGTCAGGTACTCCCACTGCGGGTTGAACTGCGGCACGAACTGCTGGAGCCCGTACGCCAGGGTGAACTTGTTGTCGGTCT
This sequence comes from Micromonospora sp. WMMC415, assembly GCF_009707425.1. Taxonomy (GTDB): domain Bacteria; phylum Actinomycetota; class Actinomycetes; order Mycobacteriales; family Micromonosporaceae; genus Micromonospora. The sequence continues at coordinate 135,482 of NZ_CP046104.1, forward strand.
GGATGAAGGCCGACGCGTACATCACCTCGCCCCACGCGGTGAGGAAGGTGTAGAAGGCGGTGACCGCGATGGCCGGGCGGGCCAGCGGCAGCACCACCTTCCAGAAGATGGCGAACGGACCGCACCCGTCCAGCGCCGCCGCCTCGTCGAGCGATGTGGGGATGGAGTCGAAGTAGCCCTTCAGCATCCAGGCGCAGAACGGCACCGCGATGGTCAGGTACGCGATGATCAATGCCGGCAGGGTGTTGATCAGGCCGAGCCGCGCCATGATCGTGTAGATCGGCACGATCAGGATGGCCGCCGGGAACATCTGGGTGACCAGGAAGACCAGCATCAGCGAACGGCGGCCCGGGAAGTTGAACCGGGACACCGCATAGCCGGTGGTGGCCGAGAGGAAGATGCCGATGAGCATGGTGAACGCCGCCACGATCACCGAGTTCAACAGCCACTTCGGGAAGTTGGTGTCGAACAGCACGTAGCTGTAGTTGGCCAGGGTCGGTTCCTTGACCAGGGTCAGGTCGCTGCTCTGCACCGCATACCCGGGCTTGAAGGAGGACAGCAGCACCCAGGCGATCGGGCCGATCGCGATCAGCGACGCGAGGATCAGCGTGCCGTGCAGCAGCAGCGACTTCGCCGGGCTGCGCCGGGTGCGGCCGGGCCGCCCCGGGCTCCGAGTGTGGGCGGCCGCGGCGGGAGTCGCCGCCGCGGGAGTGGTCAGCTGGGTCATGTCACCACACCTCGCCTTGCTTGCGCAGCACCCGCCGGTAGAACACCGAGAAGACCAGCAGGATCGACAGGATCAGCACCCCGTACGTGGACGCGAGCGAGTAGTTGCGGATGCCCTCGAACGCCGCCCGGAAGGCGCCGGTCACCAGGATCTCGGTCTCGCCAGCCGGCTGCCCCTCGGTCACCAGGAAGATGATCGGGAACATGTTGAACGTCCAGATGGTGCCGAGCAGGATCACCGTCATGCTGACCGAGCGCAGGCCCGGCAGCGTGATGTTGCGGAACCGCTGCCACGGCGAGGCGCCGTCGATCTCGGCGGCCTCGTACAGCTCACCGGGAATGGTCTGCATGCCGCCCAACAGGGCGACCATCATGAACGGCACGCCGAGCCAGATGTTGGTGACGATCGCGGTGAACAGCGAGGTCCACTGGTTGGAGAACCAGTCCACGGGGTCGATGCCGAGCGAGGAGAGCACTGAGTTCGCCAGGCCGAAGCGCTCGTTGAAGATGAACTTCCAGGCGAACGCGCTCACGAACGCCGGGACCGCCCAGGGCAGCACCAGCAGCACCCGGTAGAGGCCGCGGCCCCACATCGGGCGGTTGAGCATCACGGCCAGGCCGAGGCCCAGACCGTAGTGGAACACAACGCATCCGACGGTCCAGATCAACGTGATGCCGGTCCACTGCCAGAACTGACCGACGTTGCCGCTCAGGACGTTGACGTAGTTGTCGAGGCCGACGAACTCCCACTTGTTGGGGTTGTCCTTGCATACCTCGCTGCCGGTGATCGACCTGGTGCAGATCTCCGCCACCTGGTTGGCCTCGGTGAGGTTGGTGAGGGAGAGCCAGACCCCGCGGAAGAGCGGGTAGAAGATCAGAACCGCCAGGACGATGACCACGGGCAGGACCATGGCCCAGGCGTACCAGTGCTTGTCCCAGCTGCGCCGCAGCCGGGACGGTGGTGCGGAGCGGCGGCCGGACGGCGCGGACGCTGGCGCCGGCTCGGCTGTCACAGTGCGCATATCAGCTGTGCTCCAGGGGAGTGAGCCGGCAGGGCCGGCGACCGGGGACGGTCGCGCGGCCCTGCCGGGTGCCGAAGTGGTCGCCGGCCGCTGCCAGCGCCGACGGTCGGATCAGAGACCGTACGAGGTGACGACCTCTGCCTTGTACTTCTTGGCGACGGTGTCGAGCGCGGCCTTCGGGTCCTTGTTCTGGATCAGGACCTCGGTGGCCATCTGGTCCAGCGGGCCGAAGAACTGGCCGGCCTCGGGGATCCACGGACGGCCGATGGCGGCCTCGACGGCCGGCTGGTACGCGGCCACGATCGGGTTGTTCTTCACCGCGTCGAGGTTGTACGCCGACTTGCGGGTCGGCAGCAGGCCGAGCTTCTCGGAGAGGAAGGCCTGCGACTCGGCGGAGCTCATGAACTTCACGAAGGCGACGGCCGCGTCGACCTTCTCCTGCGGCATGCCGGACCAGATCGTGTAGTTGTGGCCGCCGACCGGGCCGCCGGCCTTGGCCGAGCCACCCGGAACCGGGGCGATGCCCAGGTTCTCCAGGCCACCGAAGGTCGGCGCCGACTTGACGTTGTTGACCTCCCACGGGCCGTTGATGATCATGGCGACCTTCTTCTCCTTGAAGAGGGTCATCATGGTGCCGTAGGAGTCGTTGGCGGACGGCTTGGCGGCCGCGCCGCTGTCGATGAGGTCCTTGGCGATCTTCAGCCCGGCGACGTTCTGGTCCGAGCTGACGGTGATCTTCTTGGACTGGACGTCGACCAGGTCGCCGCCCTCGCCGTACATGAACGGCAGCATGAAGTAGCCGGCCGGGTTGACGTAGAGGCCCTCGGCGTCGGTCTTCTGCTTGATGGTCTGGGCAGCGGTCTTCAGCTCGGCCCAGGTCTTCGGCGGGGTGGAGATGCCGGCCTTGGTCAGCAGCTCCTTGTTGTACATGAGCGACAGCGTGTCGGTCACCTGCGGGACGCCGTACGTCTTGCCGTCGTACTTGTTCGACGCGAGCGGGGTCTCCAGGAAGTCCGACTCGTCGGCGAGCAGCTCGGAGCCGTCCAGAGCGTAGAGGTGACCGAGGGAGGCGAACTCCGGCACCCAGGCCACCTCGGCCCGGAGGATGTCCGGCGCGCCCGTCTTGGCCTGCGCGGCGGTCTTGAACTTGTTCTGGGCCTCACCGAACGGGACCGACTGGTAGTTGATCTTGACGTTCGGGTAGGTCTGGTTGAACTTGGCGATCAGCTCCTGGAACGCCGGACCCTCGTTCTTCGGGTCGGACGTGTCCCACCAGGTCAGTTCGGCCTTGAGGGCTGCGGGATCCGCCTTCGGCTGCTCCTCCGTCTTCTTGTCCTCCCCGCCGCAGGCGGCGAGGGCGAGAGCAAGGGTGGTGGAGGCGAGAACGGCGATCCCCTTGGCTGTGCGACGCATGTTCGCTCCTAGATTGCCTGCCGGGTATCGGCGGGACAGTAGCAAGAAGTTTCCGGATTAGAAACCCCTTGCGAACGCCCTTGCAACAACCGATCCCGTCTTGTCATCTGACGATCCCTCGGTTGGGGCCTTTGGGACAAACCAACAGCGGCCGAAGGTGTCCCAGATCCCATCTCGGTGACCGTCGCAGGACCCTGCGTCACCTGCGCGTTCCCCTCGGCACCCGACGGGGCTCCCGCGGTGGCGCTGCCGCGCCGGGCGACGGCAGCGGGCGGAAGATCGTCACTGCTCGAACCTGCAAGAACTTGCGGGCCACTGCGCAAGAACCACTCAGTGAGCTACAGTGCCGCCATGCGCGCTCGACTGTCCGACATCGCCCAGCAGGCCGAAGTCAGCGAGGCCACGGTGTCGCGGGTGCTCAACGACCGCCCCGGGGTGGCCCCCGAGACCCGGCAGGCCGTCCTGACCGCCCTCGACGTCCTCGGCTACGAGCGCCCGGCCCGGCTGCGCAAGCGCAGCGCCGGCCTGGTCGGCCTGGTCGTCCCGGAGCTCGACAACCCGATCTTCCCGGCCTTCGCGCAGATCATCGAGTCCGCGCTCGCCCCCACCGGATACACCCCGGTGCTGTGCACGCAGACCCCCGGCGGCGTCCGCGAGGACGAGTACGTGGAGATGCTGCTGGACCGCCAGGTCTCCGGCATCATCTTCGTCTCCGGCCTGCACGCCGACACCGCCGCCGACCACGACCGGTACCGCGCGCTGACCGCCCGGCCGCTGCCGGTGGTCATGATCAACGGGTACGCCTCGGGCATCCAGGCGCCCTTCGTCTCCTGCGACGACCGCGAGGCCGCCGAGCTGGCCGTCGCACACCTGGCCGCCCTGGGGCACCGGCGGATCGGCCTGATCACCGGCCCGGACCGGTTCGTCCCCGTGCAGCGCAAGGTCACCGGCTACAAGGCCGCGATGAAGCGCCTCGACGTGTCCGACGCCGAGCTGGCCGAGCTGACCGAGCTCTCCCTCTTCGGGGTGGAGGGCGGCGAGGCCGCCGCCGCGCGGCTGCTCGACCGCGGCGTCACCGGCATCGTCTGCGGCTCCGACCTGATGGCGCTCGGCGCGATCCGGGCCGCCCGGCAGCGGGGCCTGTCCGTTCCGGACGACCTGTCCGTCGTCGGGTACGACGACTCCCCGCTGATGGCGTTCACCGACCCCCCGCTGACCACCATGCGCCAGCCGGTGGCCGCGATGGCGGTGGCCGCCGTGCGGGCCATGGTCGACGAGATCAACGGGCACGCCGCACCCCACTCGGAGTACCTGTTCCGCCCCGAGCTGGTGGTCCGCGGCTCGACCGCCGTGGCCCGGACGGCCTCCGCCGACGGCCCCAAGCGGCAACGCCCGGCGCCGTCCGCCCTCGCCGTCTCGGCCTGACCTGTCACCCTCCCGGCCGGACCGTTCAGCACGGTCCGGCCGTCGCCGTGCCGTCGGCTCGCCGCCGGCCCATGGTGCGACGTGATCGCCGTCATCTCTTGCGCAAGGAATGCTTGACTCTTGCAGTCGGAGAGCGGCACCCTTGACGGACGTCCGCGCTCCCATGCCCCCGCGCGGACCCCGCCGTCCCGCGCCACAGAACGGGGAACTCCTCGATGACCCCCAGCAACCCCACGCCGCTGACCTCCGACGACGACTGGTGGCGCTCCGCGGTCGTCTACCAGGTCTACGTCCGCAGCTTCGCCGACTCCGACGGCGACGGAATCGGCGACCTGCAGGGCATCCGGCAGCGCCTGCCGTACCTGCGCGACCTCGGGGTGGACGCGCTCTGGCTGACGCCCTTCTACACCTCGCCGATGGTCGACGGCGGGTACGACGTCGCCGACTACCGGGACGTCGACCCGATGTTCGGCACCCTCACCGACTTCGACGAGATGATCGCCGACGCCCACACGCTGGGCCTGCGGATCATCGTCGACCTGGTTCCGAACCACACCTCCAGCCAGCACGTCTGGTTCCAGGCCGCGCTGGCCGCCGGTCCCGGCTCCCCGGAACGCGAGCGCTACCTGTTCGCCGAGGGCAGGGGCGAGCACGGCGAGCTGCCCCCGAACGACTGGGAGAGCATCTTCGGCGGCCCCGCCTGGACGCGGGTCGCGGACGGCCAGTGGTACGTGCACCTGTTCGACCCGGCCCAGCCCGACCTGAACTGGCGCCACCCGGAGGTCCGCGCCGAGTTCGAGGACGTGCTCCGGTTCTGGCTGGACCGCGGGGTCGACGGCTTCCGGATCGACGTCGCCCACGGGATGATCAAGGCCGAAGGGCTACCGGACGTCGGGTTCAGCAGCATGACCACCGGCCAGCGTCAGGTCGAGCTGCTCGGCAAGGGCCGCCTGCCGTACTTCGACCAGGACGAGGTCCACGACATCTACCGCGCCTGGCGCCCGATCCTGGACAGCTACCCCGGCGGCCGGATGGCGGTCGCGGAGGCCTGGGCCGAGACGCCGCAGCGGCTGGCCCGCTACATCGGCCCGGACGAGCTGCACCAGGCGTTCAGCTTCGACTTCCTCGACGCCACCTGGTCGGCCGACTCGTTCCGCAAGGTGGTCGACACGGCGCTGGCCGAGTCGACCATCGTCGGCGCTCCGACCACCTGGGTGCTGTCCAACCATGACAAGCAGCGGCACGTCACCCGCTACGGCGACGGCCCCGAGGGGCTGCGCCGCGCCCGCGCGGCGACGCTGCTGATGCTGGCGCTGCCCGGCTGCGCGTACGTCTACCAGGGCGAGGAGCTGGGCCTGCCGGAGGTGCTCGACCTGCCGGACGAGCTGCGCCAGGACCCCGCGTTCCTGCGGACCGGCGAGAGCCGGGACGGCTGCCGGGTGCCGATCCCGTGGAGCGGCGAGCTGGCCCCGTACGGCTTCGGGCCGGAGGGCTGCGAGCTGAGCTGGCTGCCGGCCCCCGCCACCTGGCGGGAGCTGTCGGTCGCCGCCCAGGCCGGCGTACCCGGCTCGACGCTGGAGCTGTACCGCGCGGCGCTGCGGATCCGCCGGACGCACCCGGCGCTGTCCGCCTCGGCGTCCGGGATCACCTGGCTGGAGACCGAGCCGGGCGTGCTCGCCTTCAGCCGCACCGCCGGCGACACCGTGCTGACCTGTGTGGTCAACATCAGCGGCGCGCCGGCCGTGATCGACGGGTACGGCGACCCGCTCGTCGCCAGCGAGACGCTCACCCGTCAGGGCTCCGCCCACGTGCTCCCGGTCGACGCCGCCGCCTGGTTCGAACGGCGCTGAGCGGGTAAGCCCACATCGACCTGGTCGTCCGTCGTGCTCCGCGCCGCCGGGCGACTGGGCAACCGACCCCTTGTGGTGGGGGGTGAGGTGGCGCCGGCGCCTCGGGATCTCGGTCCCGGGGCGCCGGTGTCCATCCACCGTCCCTGGTCAGCCGCCGGCGCCGGGCAGCCGGGCCGCGATGCGGCCGAAGCCGGCCCGCAGCTCGGCCTCGGTCGGCGGCACCGCCGGGCCGGTACGCCGGTCCCGCTCGGCCGCCGCCTCCAGTTCCTCGTCGATGGTGTCCTCGTAGTCGCCGTACAGGTCGGCGCTGTCGACCTGCGCCGCCTCGTCCTCGGCGGCGATCTGGGCGGCGGCGATCTCGCTGCGGATCTCGTCGACCGAAACCGCCGGCAGCAGCGGCTCGACCACCGCCATCAGCTGCTCCTCCGAGACGACCGCCTCGGCGAGGGTCAACGCGTGCGCCCGCTCGTACGGGCCGCAGACCACCGGCTCCCACTCGTCAGCGTCCCCCAGCGGGCCGAAGGTGATGATCCACGGCAGGTCGAACATCGGCGAGTCGTCCGGCAGGTCGAGTGTCACGAGAGCGCCCACCCGCCCATCATCGTCCCCGCCGGGGGCGCGACGTGCCCGGTTCGCCGGCATCATCGCTTGTTCGGGTGTCACATGATCGACCCCCGGTGCCGCCGGCAGCGCGCGGCCCCCGTCGCTCGGGCACCGCCAGGCCGCCGGCGGCGGAACCGATCACCCTCGTCGGGACCAGCGGCCGGGCGGGCGGTCGGTCACGCGGATGCCTCGCCGGAGGCGAGCGGCGCCCAGCGGGCGGCCCAGACCCGCTCCAGGCGGGCGGCCTCGGCGTCGTCGATGCCGAAGGCGCTCACCGTGAGGTTGACCGTGCCCGGCTCCGGATCGTCCAACGGCCGCTCGGCGGTCGCCGCCAGCAGCCGCCCGTCCGGGTCGACCACGATCCGCTGCCGCGGGCTGTGGAACCACTCGTCGGTCGAGCCGGCCGTGCCCAGCGCCGCCAGCAGCTCCCGGCCGGTCCCGGTGCCGCTCAGGAACACCGTCCGGCGCGCACCCTCCGGCCGGCGCTCCAGCAGGAAGCGCAGCTGGGCGAAGAACGTGCGCCAGCCCTCCGCGATCACCCGCTGCTCGGCGGCCGCCGCGGCGTCGGCCGGGGCCGGCAGCACCGCGCTCAGCCGCGTCCCGTCGCCGTCGGAGTCGAGCCGCAGCTCGGAGCCGTCGGACATGGCGATCCGGTCCGGCGGCGCCGGTTCCGCGTGGTCGACGAAGATGAACCGGATCTCCTCGTCGAGCCCGTCGTACTCCCAGCCGAACCACTGCCGGATCTCCGCCGGCACGGTCAGCGCCGACCAGACCCGCTCCGGTGGTGCCTGCACGCTCGTCTCGACCACGGTGCCGTCCGAGTCGGTCATCGATGCCCTCCTGCCTCGTCAGCCGGTGCGCGCCTCGACCGCGGCCCGGACCAGGGCGACCGCCGTCTCCGGCGCCACACCCAGCCGGGCCGCCTCCGCCGCGTACTCGCCCGCGGCCCGCTGCAACCGGTCCGTCGCATCATCGCGGCCGGGTGCGACAACCGTGCCGTGCCGGCCCCGGGTCTCCACCAACCCGGCCGCCTCCAGCTCCCGGTACGCCCGGGCCACCGTGTTGACGGCCAGGCCGAGGTCCGCGGCGAGCTGGCGGACCGGCGGCAGCCGCGTGCCGACCGGCAGCCGGCCGTCCCCCACCTGCTCCGCGATCCGCGCCCGCACCTGCTCGTACGGCGGCACCGACGAGCGCGGGTCGATCAGGATCCGCACGTGTGCCTCCCTTCCCCCGTTCAGCCGGCCCCACCCGGGGTTCCCGGCTCGATCTCCTCGTCCACGTCCACGTCCACCGGCGCCGGCCCCTCCGCCAGGTCCACCACCCGCCCCCGCTGACTGGTCGCGGCCAGGGCCGCCCCGAAGAGCACGAGCTGGTTGAGCAGGTACAGGTAGAGGAGCAGGCCCACCGCGCCGGCCACGACCGTGTACGCGGGGTTCCGCTCGGTCCGCACCACGTAGTAGCGCCCCACGGTGTTGAGCAGCGTGATGCCGACCGCCACCAGCAGCACCACCGGGCGCAGCCGGTCCCGGCTGATCCGCAGCCGCGGCACCGCCACCAGCAGCAGGGTGGCGAGCACCATGTTCACCAGGACGCTGAGCACCGCGCTGACGGTGGTCAGGCCGAGCGAGCCGGTGCTGCGCAGCAGGAAACGCAGGAGGGCCTCCAGCGCGTCGACGGCGGCCACCGAGACGCCGAGCAGCACGAAGACGATCAGCAGCACGCCCAGGTCGACCAGCCGGCGGACGACCAGGTTGCCCGGTTGCTGGTTGATGCCGTACATGAGCCGCTGCGACGAGCGGATCGCCTCCACCCAGCCGATGCCGGTGAACGCGAGGATCACCAGGCCGACCACCCCGACCGTACCGCTGTCCTCGGCGATCTGCACCGGGTCGAGGAACGGCAGGTTCTCCCGCAGGAAATCGGCCGCCGCCGCGCTGACCTCGTCGTTGTCCTCGAGGATCGCGCCGAAGACGGAGTACGCGACCAGGGCGAGCGCGAACACCGCGAAGAAGCCGTAGTAGGCGATCGCGGCGGCCAGCCGGCCACCGAGCAGGTCGTTGTAGAGCACGCCGGCCCGCCACACGTGGTCGAAGGTGCCGGAGCGACGGCGGGCGGCGTCGATGCGCGCACCGATGGTCGCCTCGACGCGCCCGAACACGTTCACACCGTCATCCTCGCCGATCTCCGGCCCGTGCGGGGTGATCCGAACGCCGCCGTGTCAGCCGCCGAGCCGGAAGTCCCGGCGCGGCTGCCACCGCGCCTGCCCGCTGTGCGAGAAGAGGGTGAACGCCTCCACCTCGAACATCGCCGAGAAGTCGGCCAGGTCCTCGTACACCTTGTCCAGCGCCTCCGGCGCGACGTCCTGCGCGACCGTGACGTGCGGGTGGTACGGGAAGCGGGTCTCGCGGTGCAGCTCCGGCGCGGCGCGGATCGCGGCGGCGAGCAGCTCGCACTCGCTGATCCCGGCGGCCACCGCCACGAACACCACCTGGGTGACCGGCCGGAACGTGCCGGTGCCCCGCAGGTGCAGCGTGAACGGAAGGTGGGCGGCGGCGACCGCGTCCAGGTGCCGTTCGACGGCCGGGAGCGTGACGACCGGGATCTCGGTCGGCCCGAGCAGCGTCACGTGCGCCGGTACGGCCTGCGGGTCACCCGCCTCCACCCGGCGCCGGGTGAGCATGCCGCCCCACGGCTCGGGGATGTCCACGGCGATGCCGATCTGGATGGTGTCGCCGGACGCCGGCACGTCCCGTTGATCCACGCTCCGCGCCACCCCTCCGGCCACCGACTCCACGACCCACTCGTACCGTCGCGCGGCGACGCTACTCGCCGCGCACCGGCGGGAAGAAGCCCACCCGCTCGTACGCGGCCCGCAGCGTCGGCGCCGCCGCGGCCCGCGCCTTCTCCGCTCCGGTGGCGAGCAGCTTGTCCAGCTGGGCGGGGTCGTCCAGGTAGGCCCGGGTGCGTTCCTGGACCGGGCCGACGAACTCGCGGACGACCTCGCCGAGGTCCTTCTTGAGGTCGCCGTAGCCCTTGCCGGCGTACGCGGCGACCAGGTCGTCGATGCTCCGGCCGGAGAGCGCGGCGTAGATGGTGAGGAGATTGGAGATGCCCGGCTTGGTGTCGGCGTCGAAGACGATCTCCCGGCCGGTGTCGGTGACGGCCGAGCGGATCTTCTTGGCCGACCGGGCCGGGTCCTCCAGGAGGTTGACGATGCCGGCCGGCGACGAGGACGACTTCGACATCTTGGCAGTCGGGTCCTGCAGGTCGGTGATCTTCGCGGTGTCCTTGACGATGTGCGGTGCGGGCACCGTGAAGGTCGACCCGAACAGCGTGTTGAATCGCTGCGCGAGGTCGCGGGAGAGCTCCAGGTGCTGCCGCTGGTCCTCGCCGACCGGCACGGCGTGCGCCTGGTAGAGAAGGATGTCGGCGGCCTGGAGGATCGGGTACGTGAACAGGCCGACACTGGCCCGCTCGTTGCCCTGCTTCTGCGACTTGTCCTTGAACTGGGTCATCCGGCTCGCCTCGCCGAACCCGGTGATGCACCCCAGCACCCACGCCAACTGGGCGTGCTCGGGCACCTGGGACTGCACGAAGAGCGTGCAGCGCTCCGGGTCCAGACCGACCGCGAGCAACTGCGCGGCCGCCATCCGGGACCGCTGCGGCAACTCCTTCGGGTCGTGCCCGGCGGTGATCGCGTGCAGGTCCACCACGCAGTAGAACGCGTCGTGGGTCTCCTGCAACGCCACCCAGTGCCGTACCGCGCCCAGGTAGTTGCCGAGGTGGAACGAGTCGGCCGTCGGCTGGATGCCGGAGAAGACACGCGGGCGGGCGGGTACGTCGGACATGCCGGCAATTCTGTCAGCAACACCCGGCGTCCGTCATGACGGGCCGGCGGGTCGCGCGTGCCCGGCCGGCGTGGGGGCGGTGACGGCGCGCCGGGGCTCGGGCAGGCGCGCGACGGAGACGGCGACCCGGGCGACGCGGCGCCCGTCGAGCGCGAGCACCCGCAACGACCAGCCGGCACCCGGCTGGGCGTTGGCGGGCCCGCCGCCGGCCGGCTCGGCGGTCACCGGCACCTCGTCGCCGACCACCGGCAACCGGCCCAGCGCCGCCATCACGAACCCGCCGACCGTCTCGTACGGGCCGGTCGGCAGGGTCACCCCGGTGCGTTCGGCGAAGTCGGCGAGGTTCAGCCGGCCGTCCACCATCGCGGGTAGCCCGTAGGTCGTGGGCTCGGGCGGGGTGTCGTACTCGTCGTGGAGCTCACCGACCAGTTCCTCGATCAGGTCCTCGCAGGTGACGATGCCGGCGGTGCCGCCGTACTCGTCGACCACCACCGCGAGGTGGTGCCCCTCGCGGCGCATCTCGGTCAGGGCCGGGAGCACGCGCTTGCTGCCGGGCAGCCGTTTGACCTCCCGGGTCAGCTCGCCGACGGTGGTGCACGGGTCCTGGTCCGGCCGCAGCAGCACGTCGCGCAGGTGCACGAAGCCGACCACGTCGTCGTGGGTGCCGTCGACCACCGGGTAGCGGGTGTGGGTCTCGAGCCGCACCAGCCGTTCCGCCTCGGCGATGGTGAGCGCGGCGGAGAGGAAGACCACCTCGGTGCGCGGCATCATCACCTCGCGGACCAGGCTCGCGCCGGCCACCAGCACCTCGTCGATGATCCGCCGCTCCACCGGGTCCAGCACGGTGGCCGCGGCGACCAGGTCGCGCAGCTCGTCCTCGCTGATCCGTTCCCGACCGGACGCGGGGCTGGCCCCGAGCAGGTCGGTGACCAGCCGGGTCGCGCCCGTGGCGACGCGGACCACGACGCGGGCGACCGCCCGGGCGACGGGCCCGGGTTCGCGGCGGGGCCGCCCCCGCGCTCGACGCCGGAGCCCGGGACCGCCCGCTTCCCGCATGAGAAGGATGGTAGACACCGGGGCCGCGGGAAACGGCCCATGTTCGACTCTGTTCAATCATGAAAGATTATGATGGAATGGCGGAGAGCCCGGGGTGCAGCACGCCCACCGCCGGCAGCCGTAGGGTGATCACCGAACGGCCACCGGCACGGCGGCCAGGCAGGAGGAGACCGACGTGAAACTGCTCGTCACCGGCGGCGCCGGCTTCATCGGCAGCGTGGTGACCCGGATGCTGCTCGACGCCGGCCACGAGGTCGTCGTCCTGGACGACCTCCGGACGGGCCACCGCGAGGCGCTCGCGCCCGAGGCCACGCACGTCGACGTCGCGCTCCACGACGTGGCCCGGGTGCTGACCCCCGACGCGGGCTTCGACGGGGTGCTGCACTTCGCCGCCCTGATCGCCGCCGGCGAGTCGATGGTCAAGCCCGAGCTGTACTGGCACAACAACGTCATCGGCTCGCTCGCCCTGATCGACGCGGTGCGCACCGCCGGAGTGCCGAAGCTGGTCTTCTCCTCCACCGCCGCCGTCTACGGCAACCCGACCGAGCTGCCGATCCCGGAGACCGCGGTCACCGCGCCCACCAACACGTACGGGGCCACCAAGCTCACCGTCGACATGGCGCTCACCTCCGAGGCGGCCGGGCACGGCCTCGCCGCCGTCTCGCTGCGCTACTTCAACGTCGCCGGCGCGCACCTCGACGGCGACGTGGCCCTCGGCGAGCGGCACGAGCCGGAGACCCACCTCATCCCCATCGCCCTCGACGTGGCCGCCGGCCGGCGGGAGAAGCTCCAGCTCTTCGGCGACGACTACCCCACCGTCGACGGCACCTGCGTCCGCGACTACATCCACGTCGCCGACCTGGCCCGCGCCCACCTGCTGGCGCTCGACGCGGCGGTCCCCGGCCAGCACCGCATCTACAACCTGGGCAACGGCAACGGCTTCACCAACCGCCAGGTGGTCGAGGTGGTCCGTGAGGTCACCGGTCACCCGGTCCCGGTCGAGGTCGCGCCGCGCCGCGAGGGCGACCCCGCCGAGCTGGTCGCCGCCTCCGACCTGGCCCGGGCGGAGCTGGGCTGGGTGCCGGCCAAGCCGACGCTGCACGACATGGTCCACGACGCCTGGGCGTTCTACCGCACCCACGTCCTGGAGGGGGCGTGACCGGCCGGTCCGTCTCGGAAGCCCACGCCGACGCCGACGCCGGCGACGGCACGGCCGGCACGACCACCGGCGTCACCGCCGACGTCGCGGCCCGTGCCACCGCCGGCTTCCGCTCCCGGTACGCCGCCGAGCCGGCGGGCCGCTGGGCGGCTCCCGGCCGGGTCAACCTGATCGGCGAGCACACCGACTACAACGACGGCTACGTGCTCCCCTTCGCGCTGCCGCTGCGTACCGTGGTCGCCGCCGCGGCGCGGGAGGACCAGGGCTGGACGGTCTGGTCGGAGCTCGCCGACCACCCGGTGGAGTTCGGGCCCGAGGCGGTCGACGAGCCGGGCCGGGTGACCGGCTGGGCCGCGTACGTGGCGGGGGTGGTGTGGGCGCTGCGCGACGCCGGGTACGCCGTGCCCGGCGCCCGCCTGGCGATCGCCTCCGACGTGCCGCTCGGCTCCGGGCTCTCCTCCTCGGCGGCCCTGGAGGCCGCCGTGCTGGCGGCCCTCGTCGACCTGGGCGGCCTCGACCTGCCCGCCGAGAAGCAGCCCCGGCTCGCGCAGCGGGCCGAGAACCACTACGTCGGCGCACCGACCGGGATCATGGACCAGTCGGCCGCGGTCCGCTGCCGGGCCGGGCACGCGCTGTTCCTCGACTGCCGCGACGAGTCGGTCGAGCACATCCCGTTCGACCTCGACGAGGCCGGCCTGGCCGTGCTCGTGGTCGACAGCCGGGCGCCGCACCGGCACGCCGACGGGGAGTACGCGTCCCGCCGGCGCTCGTGCGAACGGGCCGCCGCGGCGCTCGGGGTGCCCGCCCTGCGCGACGTGGCCATGGCCGACCTCGACGCCGCACTCGACCGGCTGCCCGACGACGAGACCCGCCGCCGGGTACGCCACGTCGTCACCGAGGACCAGCGGGTGCTCGACACGGTCACGTTGCTGCGTGCCGGTCGGGTCCGCGAGATCGGGCCGCTGCTCACCGCCTCGCACGCGTCCATGCGGGACGACTTCGAGATCACCGTCCCGGAGATCGACACCGCGGTGGAGACCGCCCTCGCCGCCGGGGCGCTGGGTGCCCGGATGACTGGCGGCGGCTTCGGCGGCTGCGTCCTCGCCCTGGTCGACGCCGATCGCGCCGTCGCCGTCGCCGACGCCGTCCGGCACGCGTACGCCGAGCGCGCCTTCACCGCCCCCCACACGGTCACCGTCCTCCCCACCGCCGGCGCCACCCGCCTGGGGTGAAAGGAAGGGCCCCTTCTTAACGCCTCAGGTAGAGGAGGGGTCCCTTCTTAACATCCGCCTCAGCCCGCCTCGACGATCATGCCGGCGCCGACCGTCCGGTTCGTCGTCTCGTCGATGATCACGAAGCCGCCGGTGGTGCGGTTGCGGCGGTACTCGTCGGCGAGCAGCGGCACCGTCGTCCGCAGCCGGACCCGACCGATCTCGTTGAGCTTCAACTCCCCCGCCGACTCGTCGCGGTGCAGCGAGTTGATGTCCAGCCGGTAGTGCAGACCCCGGACGATCGCCCGCGCCGAGCGGGTCGTGTGCTTGATCGCGTACCTGCCGCCGACCTGGAGCGGGCGGGTCTCGTCCATCCAGCAGACCATCGCCTCGATGTCCTGGGCGACGGCCGGGGCGTTGTTCGGCCGGCAGATCATGTCGCCCCGGGAGATGTCGATCTCGTCGGTCAGGCGTACGGTCACCGACATCGGCGGGAACGCCTCCGCGACCGGCCCGTCAGCGGTCTCCACCGCGGCGATCCGGCTGGTGAAGCCCGACGGCAGCACCATCACCTCGTCGCCCGGCTTGAGCACGCCCGAGGCGACCTGGCCGGCGTACCCCCGGTAGTCCGTGACGGTGGTCGACTGCGGGCGGATCACGTACTGCACCGGGAAGCGCACGTCGACCAGGTTGCGGTCGCTGGCGATGTGCACCCGCTCCAGGTGGTGCAGCAACGACGGCCCGTCGTACCAGGGCATGTTCTCCGAGCGGGAGACGATGTTGTCGCCCTTCAGGGCGGAGATCGGCACCACGGTCAGGTCGGGCACCTCGAGCTTCGCGGCGAACGCGGTGAACTCGTCGGCGATCCGCTCGAACACGTCCTGCGACCAGTCCACCAGGTCCATCTTGTTGACGCAGAGGACCAGGTGCGGCACCCGCAGCAGCGAGCAGAGGAACGCGTGTCGGCGGGACTGCTCGACCAGACCCTTGCGGGCGTCGACCAGGATCAGCGCCAGGTCGGCCGTGGACGCCCCGGTGACCATGTTCCGCGTGTACTGGATGTGCCCGGGGGTGTCGGCGATGATGAACTTCCGCCGCGGGGTGGCGAAGTAGCGGTACGCCACGTCGATGGTGATGCCCTGCTCCCGCTCCGCCCGCAGGCCGTCGGTGAGCAACGCGAGGTTCGTGTACTCGTCGCCCCGGGCCGCGCTGACCGCCTCGACCGCGGCGAGCTGGTCGGTGAAGAGCGACTTGGTGTCGTACAGCAGCCGGCCGATCAGGGTCGACTTGCCGTCGTCCACGCTGCCGGCGGTGGCGAACCGCAGCAGGTCCATCGGGCGGGCGGACGCGTCGGACCCGGCCGGCGCGATCGTCTCGGTGGTCATCAGAAGTAGCCCTCCCGCTTGCGGTCCTCCATCGCGGCCTCACTGACCCGGTCGTCACCGCGGGTCGCGCCACGCTCGGTGATCCGGGTGGCCGCCACCTCCTCGATGACCTTCTCCACCGTGTCGGCGTCCGAGCGGACCGCCGCCGTGCAGGACGCGTCGCCCACCGTCCGGTAGCGCACCCGCGCCTTGAACCGCTCCTCCCCCGCCCGGGGGCGGAAGAACTCGTTGACCGCGTACAGCATCCCGTCGCGTTCGATCACCTCGCGCTCGTGCGCGTAGTAGATCGACGGCAGCTCGATCCGCTCCCGGGCGATGTAGTGCCACACGTCCAGCTCGGTCCAGTTGGACAGCGGGAACACCCGGATCGACTCGCCCGGGTAGTGCCGCCCGTTGTAGAGCGCCCACAGCTCCGGACGCTGGTTCTTCGGATCCCACTGGCCGAACTCGTCGCGGAAGCTGAACACCCGCTCCTTGGCCCGGGCCTTCTCCTCGTCCCGGCGGGCCCCGCCGAAGAGCGCGTCGAAGCGGTGCTTCTCGACCGCGTCCAGCAGCACCGGGGTCTGGATCCGGTTGCGCATCCCGTCGGCGGACTCCCGCACCAGGCCGCTGGTCAGTGCCTCCGGCACGCTCGCCACGACGAGTTGCAGGCCCAACTCCTCGACCCGCCGGTCCCGGTACTCCAGCACCTCGGGGAAGTTGTGCCCGGTGTCGACGTGCATGACCGGGAAGGGGATGTTGGCCGGCGCGAACGCCTTCTGCGCCAGCCGCAGCATGACGATCGAATCCTTGCCGCCGGAGAAGAGCAGCACCGGGCGCTCCATCTCGGCGACCACCTCGCGCATCACGAAGATGCTCTCGGCCTCCAGCGCGTCGAGGTGGGAAACCTGGTACGCGGCCGTGGTGGTCATGACACCGACTCGATTCGCACGCTCATTTCCAGACCTTTCCGGTCGGACATGGGAAGAACAGGCGCTCAGGCTACCCGGAATGCCGCTGCAACGCTGCAAGCAACCGACTGGCGAGATCCTTACGGCAGACCAGCAGGTCCGGCAGCCGCGGGTCGGCCTCGTTGTATTTCAGCGCAGATCCGTCGATCCGGGAAGCGTGCAGTCCGGTGGCCGTCGCCACAGCCACCGGCGCCGCCGAGTCCCACTCGTACTGGCCGCCCGCGTGGATGTACGCGTCCACCTCACCGGTGACCACCGCCGCGATCTTCGCGCCCGCCGATCCCATCGGCACCAGGTGCGCGCCGACCTCCTCGGCCAGGTCGGTCAGGAACACCGGCGGCCGGCTCCGGCTCGCCGCCAGCCGGATCGTCCGCGCGCCACCCGCGGTGGCCGCCTCCAGCGTCATCGGCGGGTACGCCGGTGGGTAGTCCGTCCCCAGCACCCGGTGCTGCGCCGGCAGCCCGACCGCGCCCGCCACGAGCCCGTGCGGGGCGGGCGCGTTCCGCGCCCAGAGCGCCACGTGCACCGCCCAGTCCGAGCGCCCCTCCTCGGCGAACTCGCGGGTGCCGTCCAGCGGATCGATGATCCACACCCGGTCGGCCGTCAGCCGGGACACCGCCCCCTCGCTGACCTCCGCCGCCCACGCCAGCCGTGACCCCTCGTCCTCCTCCGACAGGACCGCGTCACCGGGCCGCCACTTCGCCAGCTCCGTACGGATCAGGTCGTGCGAGACCTTGTCCCCGGCCGACTTCAACGCGCCCGCGTCGGCGAACCCCATCTCGGCCCGCAGACCGAGCAGCGCCTGCCCGGCCCGGCCGGCCAGCCATCGGGCGAACGCCCCGTCGATCATCGGAGGACTGCCCATCACCCTGCTCCCGTCGCCGCACCCACGATCCGCGTCGCCCGAGCGAACCCCGCCAGCCGCCCGCGCCACGCCCCAAAGGGCGCAGACTACCCGCCCCGACCCGCACGCCGGCCCCGCGCCGCACGAAAGCCTCGGGGCTATCCGCCGTGGTACAGGTTCTGCGTGGGCTCCACACCCCGGACGATGACCGACTCCACCACGTCCACGGCCCGGTCCACCAGGAAATCCAGCTCCTTGCGCTCGACCGCGCCGAAATCCGACAGGACGAAGTCCGCCGGATCCTGCCGCCCCGGCGGCCGGCCGATCCCGAACCGCACCCGGACGTACTCCTTCGTGCCCAGCGACTTCGTCATCGACCGCAGGCCGTTGTGCCCGCCCTCGCCACCGCCGCACTTCACCCGCACCTGGCCGTACGCGATGTCCAGCTCGTCGTGGACGGCGATCACCTGCGCCGGCGGCACCTTGTAGAACTGCGCCAGGCTCGCCACCGGCCCGCCCGACAGGTTCATGTACGTCAACGGCTTGACCAGCACCAGCCGCGGGCCGCCGAACCCCAGCCGCCCCTCGGCGACCTCCGCCACCGCCCGCTTGTGCCGCCCGAACTTCGCCCCCACCCGCCCCGCGAGCAGGTCGGCCGCCATGAAACCGACGTTGTGCCGGTTGCCGGCGTACTCCCGACCCGGGTTACCCAGGCCGACCACCAGCCACGGCCCCGTCTCGTCCGTCACCGCCCGTTCCTTCCCGCTCTCGTCCGGCGGACCACCGCCGCTCCTCGCCGCCCCGATACGCCGACAGGCGCCCCCGAGGAACGGGGACGCCTGTCGCTGCGCAGCGGACCGATCAGGCCTCGGTCTTCGCCTCGGCGTTCTCCTCGCCCTCGGCGGCCGGAGCGCCGCCCTCGGCGCCCTCGGAGGACTCGGTCTCTTCGCCGACCTCAGCCTCGGCCTCCTCGGCGGCCTCCTCGACCTCGGGCAGCGTGGCCTCGAGCTGCTCGGCGGTCGGGGCGGCGGTCACCGCGGCGACCGGCAGCTCCGGGTCGGCGGCCAGCTCGACGCCGGCCGGCAGCTCGACGTCGGACGCGGTCACCTGGGTGCCCGCCTCCAGGCCCTCGATGGACGCCTCGAGGTGGTCCGGCACCTTGGTGGCGTCGGCGGTCACCGAGAGGGTGTCGTGGTCGTGCACGATCAGGGTGTCCTTCGCGGCCTCGCCGACCAGCTGGACCGGGACCTCGACGGTGACCTTCTCGCCACGGCGGACGAGCAGCAGGTCGACGTGCTCGAAGGTGTCCTTGATCGGGTCACGCTGGATCGCCTTCGGCAGCGCCAGCACCTGGGTGCCGTCACTCACCTCGATCGCGAAGAGCTGGTTCGCACCGCCCTTGCGGATCGCGGCCGCGAACTCACGCGCCGGGAGCGCGATGTGCTTGGGCTTCTCGCCGTGGCCGTACAGCACGGCGGGCACCTTGCCGGCCCGGCGGGTACGACGGGCACCACCCTTGCCGAACTCGGTACGGGGCTCGGCGCTGATCTTTACCTCGGACACGGGGAAACTCCTGATGCTTCGCTGCTGCGCTTGTCGTCTGGCGGTGCTGGGCGAGGGGCTCGCTGGGGCTCATGCGTCATGAACGACTGCCCGGAGCACCGCGTCGATGACGGCGCTCCGTGCGGTACTGAGTCAGCGGCCCGCAGGGCACCCTCGCCGTGGCAACCGCACCAGTCTACCCGAGCGGATTCTGCCCTCTCCGGCAGTCCCCTCGTCAGCGTTCCCGCCGCCGCGAACGACGGCGGGGAAAGCGCCGTGGTTCAGCTCAAACCACCGAAAAGGGTGGTCACCGAGCCGTCGTCGAACACCTCACGGATCGCCCGCGCCAGCAGCGGCGCGATCGACAGGACGGTGAGCTTGTCGAGCTGCTTCTCCGGCGGCAGCGGCAGCGTGTTGGTCACCACGACCTCGCTGATCGGGCTGTTCTTCAACCGCTCGGTCGCCGGGTCCGACAGCAGCGCGTGGGTGGACGCCACGATGATCTCCGCCGCGCCCGACTCCTGGAGGATGTCGGCCGCCTTCGTGATCGTGCCACCGGTGTCGATCATGTCGTCGACGATCAGGCAGACCCGACCCTCGACCTCGCCGACCACCCGGTTCGCCACCACCTGGTTCGGCTTGGAGGGATCCCGGGTCTTGTGGATGAACGCCAGCGGGCAGCCACCCAGCCGGTCGGTCCACCGCTCGGCCACCCGCACCCGGCCCGAATCCGGCGCCACCACCGTCATCGGCCGACCCGCGTACCGGCGCTCCACGTACTCCGCCAGGACGTCCATCGCGAACAGGTGGTCCACCGGCCCGTCGAAGAAGCCCTGGATCTGGGCGGTGTGCAGGTCGACGGTCAGGATCCGGTTCGCACCCGCCGTCTTCAGCAGGTCCGCGATGAGCCGGGCCGAGATCGGCTCCCGACCCCGGTGCTTCTTGTCCTGCCGCGAGTACGGATAGAACGGCAGGACCACGGTGATCCGCTTGGCCGAACCACGCTTCAGCGCGTCGACCATGATCAGGGTCTCCATGACCCACGTGTTGACCCCGTGCGTCACGGACTGCACCACGAAGGCGTCCGAACCGCGCACCGAGTCCTTGTAGCGTACGAAGATCTCACCGTTGGCGAAGTCGTACGCGTCGGCCGGCGTCGGCGCGACGCCGAGCACCTCACCGATCTCCTTCGCCAACTCCGGAAAGCCCCGCCCGGAGAAGAGCATCAGGCTCTTGCGGTTTTCGGCGACGATGCTGCCCATGGCCCGTCTGCTCCCGTAGGTCGGTGGTGCCCGGCGCGGTGGATGGCGGGCCGGGGACTAGTCGGTTGCAGTATCTCCCGCGCCGGACGCCCCGCCCACCGGCTCGGCATCCCCGTGGATTGCCTCACCTTCACTTGCCGGCAAACCGGGCGCCACCGCACCCTCACCGCCGCGCCGGGCGCGCTCGGCGGCCTCCGCGGCCGCCGTCCCGGCCCGCCGCTTGAGCACCCAGCCCTCGATGTTGCGCTGCCGTGCCCGGGCCACACCCATCGCACCGGCGGGCACGTCGTCGATGATCACCGAACCGGCCGCCGTGTACGCGCCGTCGCCCACCACGACCGGCGCGACGAACATGTTGTCCGCACCGGTACGGGCGTGACTGCCGATGACCGTGCGGTGCTTGCGCACACCGTCGTAGTTCACGAAGACGGTCGCTGCGCCGATGTTGCTCTGCTCGCCGATCGAGGCGTCCCCGACGTACGTCAGGTGCGGCACCTTCGACCCGGCGCCGATCTCCGAGTTCTTCACCTCGACGAACGTGCCGACCTTGGCCTTCTCCGCCAGCCGCGCCGCCGGCCGCAGGTACGCGTACGGGCCGACACTGGCCCGCGGGCCGACCTCCGCCCCCACCGCGTGGCTGCGCACCACCGTCGCGCCCTGCCCGACCACCGTGTCCACCAGCGTGACGTCCGGCCCGACCACCGCACCGGAGCCGACCACCGTCGCGCCCTGCAGCTGCGTGTTCTGGTCGATCACCGCGTCCCGGTCCAGCGCCACGGTCACGTCGATCCACGTGGTCTCCGGATCGAGCAGGCTGACCCCGCTGCGCATCCAGGCCTCGTTCACCCGGTCGCGCAGCAGCCGCCGCAGCGCGGCCAGCTCGACCCGGTCGTTGCAGCCCAGCGTCTCCACGTGATCCGCCGCCAGGTGCACGGCCACCGGCTCACCGGCCGACCGCAGCAGGCCGAAGACGTCGGTCAGGTACTCCTCGCCCTGGTCGTTGTCCGTGGAGAGCTTGCCGAGCGCGTCCCGCAGCCGCACCACGTCGAACGCGTAGATGCCCGCGTTGATCTCCCGGATCTCCCGCTGGGCGGGGGTGGCGTCCCGCTGCTCCACGATCTGCTGGAGCCGCCCGTCGGCGTCACGCACGATCCGGCCGAGCCCCGTCGGGTCGGGCACCTCCGCGGCGAGCACCGTCGCCGCGGCGCCCTCCCGCTCGTGCGCCTCGACGAGCGCGCCGACCGTCTCCGGGCGCAGCAGCGGCACGTCGCCGTTGATCACCACCACGGTGCCGGCGGCGTCCGGAACGGCGTCCAGCGCGATCCGGACGGCGTGCCCGGTGCCGAGCTGCTCGGCCTGGAGCACGGGCGTGGCCTGCGGGGCGATCTCGGCCAGGTGCGCGCGGACCTGGTCGGCGCCGTGGCCCACCACGACCACCGTGCGGTCCGCGGCGAGCGGTGCGGCCGCGCTCAGCACGTGGCCGACGAGCGTACGGCCGAGCAGCGGGTGCAGCACCTTCGGCAGCGCGGACTTCATCCGCTTTCCCTCACCGGCGGCGAGCACGACGACGGTGCGGAGGTGGGGCTGCTGGGACACGACGTGGGCTCCCGTCGGGACGGCGACAGTCTCGCGGCCATGCTAACCAGACACCGAGGTGTCATTGGCATGACCGCCGCAATGCCGGAAGTGGTAGGAGCTGGGGTGCCTGGACTCGAACCAGGAGCTCAAGGCTCCAAAGGCCTGCGGGTTGCCATTACCCCACACCCCATGGAAATGTCAAGCCTACGGGCCTTCAAAATCGCCCGTACGGCCGGTGATCCGGAACAGCTCAGCGATCATACCCTCGATCCGCCAATACAACGTTCGACTACGTGGCACGTTGATCACCAGACAACCACGATAGTCACTGCCCGTGTTCAGACGGACGGTGGCTGGGTTGTGCTTCTTCAGAGTCGCCCGGCCGAACCGGTCAGGAGGCAGCTTCAACTCTCGCGCCCACCACTCCTCCGCGGCCTGCACGTCCGCTGTCTCGTGAATGCTGACCCGGTATCGCGGAACACCTCGTTCGATGCCACAGACCTCGAGGAAACGTATGAACAGCGCGAGCAGCCCGGGGTCGCTGTTGATGAACTGGACGTGGTCGGCACGCCGCCATGGCTTGGACTTCGCGCCCTCACACCAGTAGATCGCCGCGCCGAGCAGCAGCAAGTCGCGCTCGTCGAGCTGCTCGACCACCCTGGCCGCTCGCGCGTGCTCCGCCGCCTGAGCGGCATCGCGCGCCTCGCGGTGCGCCGCCCACCGGGCGTCCGTCATCGCCTTCGAGTGCGCCTTGCGGCGCGTCCGCGCGGCCTCGTCGTCCTGGACGAGCGGCAGATGCCGGACCCAGAGGTACGCGGTCGACCGGCTCACGCCCAACCGTTCCACGATCTCGGGCACCGGGCACCCGCGGGAACGCAGGGCCACCGCCTCGATCCGGAGGTCGTCCTTGGCGTTGGGCCGGCGGACGCGGGCAGGCACAGGGACGCCGCGCAGCATCTCGTACACCCGGTTGCGCCCGATGCCCGTGCGGGCCCGGATCTCGCGGACGGACAAGCCTTCGACGGCGCGAAGCCGGCGCACTTCAGCGGCGAGCGGATCGGTCATGCCGGCACATTAGAACGGGCGTACGACAAAAGCAGCCATTCATTCGCGACTCTGTCCGGTGCGCGCCCGGCCCGCCCAAGTTACGGTGACGTAAGCGTAGCTCGTGACCTCCGTCCCCTCTGCGAGGTGCCATGTCGACCGCTCTCGTCGAACCCGCCCCGACCGGCCCGAAGCCCCTCACCGACGGCGCCCAGTCCCGCGGCATCCTCATCGCCCTCTGGGTGTTCGTGGTCGTTCCGTTCGTGGCCCTGGTGGCCGCCGTGCCGGTCGCCTGGGGCGGCTGGTTGACCTGGACGGACGTGGCGGTCGCCGGATTCTGGTACGTGGCCTCCGGGCTCGGCATCACGGTCGGCTACCACCGCTACTTCACGCACGGCTCCTTCAAGGCCACGCGGGCGCTGCGGGTCGGCCTCGCCGTCGCG
Source organism: Micromonospora sp. WMMC415 (assembly GCF_009707425.1). Taxonomy (GTDB): domain Bacteria; phylum Actinomycetota; class Actinomycetes; order Mycobacteriales; family Micromonosporaceae; genus Micromonospora. The sequence continues at coordinate 158,843 of NZ_CP046104.1, forward strand.
GGTTCGCTGGCGGTGCAGGGCGAGATCATCCAGTGGGTGGCCGACCACCGGCGCCACCACGCCTTCTCCGACCTGGAGGGTGACCCGCACTCGCCGTGGCGGTTCGGCGCCACCGTCCGCGGGTTGACGAAGGGGCTGTTCCACGCCCACGTCGGCTGGCTGTTCAACCGGGAACTGTCCAACCGGAAGCGCTTCGCACCGGATCTCGTCGCCGACCGGGACATCAACCGCGTCGACCGGTCCTTCCCGGCGCTGGTGGCGGTGTCGGTGCTCGGTCCGGCCGTGATGGGCGGGCTGCTCACCTGGTCGTGGCAGGGCGCGATGACCGCGTTCTTCTGGGGCGGCCTGGTGCGCATCGCGCTGCTGCACCACGTCACGTGGTCGATCAACTCGGTCTGCCACGTGTACGGCGAGCGCCCGTTCGCGATGCGCCAGGGCGACCGGGCGGCGAACTTCTGGCCGCTGGCGATTCTGTCCTTCGGCGAGAGCTGGCACAACCTGCACCACGCCGACCCGACCAGCGCCCGGCACGGCGTGCTGCCCGGCCAGGTGGACATCTCGGCCCGGGTGATCTGGCTGTTCGAGAAGCTGGGCGCCGCCCGGGACGTCCGGTGGCCGAAGCCCGAGCGGATCGCGGCCAAGCTGGTGAGGGCGGACACCGAGCGGTAAGTGGTCGGTAGCGCCCGACGTTACCTGGCAGTATGGCCGGGTGACCGGCTCCATCCCACGACAGGGCGTCACCGAGCGCCGACGAGGTGACGACATGACGGATGCCGCGGGCGGCGACGGCACCGCGGGCCGCCGCCGGGCGGTGCCGGCGGCCGGCAAGACCTCCCGCGTACGCATGTCCGCAACGCAGCGGCGCGAGCAGTTGATCTCGATCGCCCGGCAAATCTTCGCCGAGCGCGGGTTCGACGCCACGTCGATCGAGGAGGTGGCGTCGCGGGCCAAGGTCTCCAAGCCGGTGGTGTACGAGCACTTCGGCGGCAAGGAGGGCCTGTACGCGGTGGTCGTGGACCGGGAGGTCCGCAGCCTGCTGGACCGGATCACCACCGCGTTGACCGCCGGCCACCCGCGCGAGCTGCTGGAGCAGGCGGCGTTGACCCTGCTCACGTACATCGAAGAGGAGACCAGCGGGTTCCGGGTGCTGGTCCGGGAGTCGCCGCTGATGTCGGCCACGGGAAACTTCAGCAGTGTGCTGAACGACGTCGCCCACCAGGTGGAGCACATCCTGGGCGCCGAGTTCTCCAGCCGGGGGTACGACCCGAAGCTCGCCGAACTCTACTCACAGGCGCTGGTGGGGATGGTGGCGCTGACCGGCCGGTGGTGGCTGGAGGTACGCAAACCGCGCAAGGAGACGGTGGCCGCACACCTGGTGAACCTGGCCTGGAACGGCCTGTCACACCTGGAGGCGAAGCCGGGCCTGATCACCGTACGGGGGCGGTGAGTCAGGGGCGCGGGGCGCCGATCGGGTGGTTGCGGTGGCGCCGTGCCTCGTCGGCGTGCTCCGGGGGGCCGACCTTGTCGTAGAGGCCCGTCCCGAGCAGGATCAGCCCGAAGATCATCGAGACGATGACGGTCGACATCGAGAAGTTGAGGAAGTTGGCCGAAGTCTGCATCACCGACATCATGAGGATGCTGGTGACGAGGAAGACGATCCCGGCGGTGAGGTTCATGTAGTGGCCCAGGTTGCCGCGCCGGGACGCGCCCACCAGCAGGAAGGCGCCGAAGACGACGGAGACCAGTGAGAACGCGAGGTTGGTACGCAGGCCGAGCACCCAGTCGCCGTTCTGTTCGAAGAGCGGGTCGCCCAGCGTCGACGCGGTGCCCCAGACACCGAAGACCAGGATGTAGAGCCCGATCAGCCCGGAGAGGACCCGGTAGATCGGCCGCGCCGGATGATTGACCGGAAAGTGCGCCATGACCCCTCCACGAGAATGACGACATTCAGGAGGATTGTCACCCGCACGAGCGCCCCACGTACCCCGAATCACCAGCAGGGACGCCAGAGCCGGCACCAACCAACGGATCGCAACCACCTGAGCCCGCACCGACCCATGGACCGCAACCACGTGGAATCCCACCCAACCCGGCGGGTGCGCCCGGACCGGCACCACGACAGGTTCTCGCCGGAGCCCGACCCGCGGAGGGATCAAGCCTGACCGCCCGGAGCGGGTCGGGCTCCGGCGAGAACCCCCACCGCGACCAATGCTCCGGCGAGAACGCCGCAGCCTCAGAGCACCAGCCGAGCCTTCTGCCACGCCTCCTTCTCCTCGTCCGTCCCGACCTTGCCGTACATGCCGACCATGAGGAGGACGAGGCCGACCACCATCAGCACGATGACGGTGGCGACGCTGAAGTTGAAGATGTTCGCCTCGGTCCGGATGAACGCGAGCCCGGCCAGGCTGAGCGCCATGATGACGTACGCCAGCCACTGGTTGATCACCACGTCGAGGTTGCGACCGATGACCGTGCCGGCCAGCACGGCACCGCCGAGCAGCAGGCTGAGCAGCGAGAAGCCGACGTTCGTGCCCTGGCCGATGACGGTGGTGTCGTCCTGGGCGAGGACCTCGTTGCCGGCGCTGGCGATGAGGCCGAGCACGCCGAAGGCGACCAGGTACAGACCGGTCAGCCCGCCGATCGCCCGGTAGATCGGCCGCGCGGGGTGGTTGACGGGGGTGTGCGCCATCTCTGAGTCTCCAACGACGAACGGAAGAGGGTCGCCGGTGATTCTCCCGCATGTCCCGGTGTGACGCCGCACACGGCCCCCGCCGGTCGTGCCGGGGCGACCGTCAGGCGGCGGGGAGCCGGTCGGCCAGGGCCAGCCAGGCCTCCTCGACCTGCTCCCGTTCGGCGCGGACGTCCTTGAGCTGGGCGTCGAGGTCGGCGACCGTGGCGTAGTCGGTGGCGTTGGCGGCGAGCCGGTCGAGCAGGTCCGCCTCCTTCTGCTCCAGCTTGCCGACCTGCCGCTCCAGCTTCGCGAGTTCCTTGCGGGCCTGGCGTACCTCGGCGGCGGACATCCCCTCCGCCGCCGGCGCGGCGGGCGCCCCGGCCGACGACGCGGGCGCGGGGGCCGCCGCCCCCTCGGCGGCCCGGGCCAGGTACTCGTCGACTCCGCCGGGCAGGTGCACCAGCCGGCCGTCGCCGAACATCCCGTACGCGGAGTCGGTCACCCGCTCGATGAGGTACCGGTCGTGGCTGGCCACGACGATCGTGCCGGGCCAGGAGTCGAGCAGGTCCTCGAGGGCGGCCAGGGTGTCGGTGTCGAGGTCGTTGGTGGGCTCGTCGAGCAGGAGGACGTTCGGCTCGCCGGCGAGCAGCCGGAGCATCTGGAGCCGGCGTCGTTCGCCTCCGGAGAGGTCGGAGACGGGGGTCCAGAGCCGCCGGTCGTCGAAGCCGAAGACCTCGGCGAGCTGGGCGGCGGAGATCTCCCGGTCGCCGAGGCGGACGCGCCGGGCGACCTCCTCGACGGCTTCGAGGACGCGCAGGTGGCCGGGGAGTTCGGCGAGTTCCTGGGAGAGGAACGCCGGGCGGACGGTGGAGCCGGCGGCGAACCGGCCGCCGTCGGGGTGGGTGACACCGGCGAGCATCCGCAGCAGGGTGGTCTTGCCGGCGCCGTTGCGGCCGAGGACGGCGATGCGGTCGCCGGGGCCGACCTGCCAGGTGAGGTCGTGCAGGATCTCCTTGGGGCCGGCGTGGAGGCGGACGTGCTCCAGGTCGTACACCTGCTTGCCGAGCCGCGCGGTGGCGAGGCGTTGCAGCGACATGGTGTCGCGCGGCGGCGGAACGTCGGCGATGAGCGTGTTGGCCGCGTCGATGCGGAACTTGGGCTTGGAGGTGCGGGCGGGGGCGCCGCGGCGCAGCCAGGCGATCTCCTTGCGGAGCAGGTTCTGCCGGCGGGCCTCGGTGGCGGCGGCGACCCGCTCGCGTTCGGCGCGGGCGAGGGTCCAGGCGGCGAAGCCGCCCTCGTACGCGCGGACGGCCTGGTCGGCGACCTCCCAGGTGGTGGTGCAGACGGCGTCGAGGAACCACCGGTCGTGGGTGACCACGACGAGCGCGCCCTTGCGGCCGAGGAGGTGCCGGGCCAGCCAGTCGACGCCGCCGACGTCGAGGTGGTTGGTGGGCTCGTCGAGGACGAGCAGGTCGGAGTCGCGGACGAGCAGCGCCGCGAGGGCCACCCGGCGGCGCTCGCCGCCGGACATCGGGCCGACCGGCGCGTCGAGGCCGAGGTGGGGCATGCCGAGGCCGTCGAGGATGGCGCGGACGCCGGCGTCGCCGGCCCACTCGTGCTCGGCCCCCATGCTCTCGCCGAGCCAGGCGGTGCCGAGGACGAGGTCCCGGACGGTGGCGTCCGGCGCCAGTTGGAGAGTCTGCGGGAGCCAGGCCACCCGCAGGTCGCGTCGGTGGGTGACGCGGCCGTCGTCCGGCTCCTCCTGCCGGGTGAGCAGCCGCAGCAGGGTCGACTTGCCGGCGCCGTTGAGGCCGACGACACCGATCCGGTCGGCGTCGTCGAGGCCGAGTGAGACGTCGGTGAGCAGCGGCCCGGCGGCGCCGTAGCCCTTGGACACCCGGTCCAGGTTGACGATGTTGGCCACTATCCCACCTCTCATGATCAAGGCGTCCCGGTGCCGGTGGGCACCTGGGGACGCCTGGCCTCCCAGGGTACGCGGAGCGGCCGGCCCGCCCGCCGCGCCGTGACGCTGACAGCGGTGCTCGCTTTGGGCCGCACCCGTCGAGCGGCGCAGCCGCCGGCCCGACGCAGGTCAACGACCCGACGGACCGGCCCTGTTCCCTCGATCAACTCCAGATCGCCGGCATCGGGGGTCCGGACGCCCGGGAGGCCGCGATGCCGGCGGCATCGAGTCGATCACCGTCCGACGGCGGGTCCGTTTAGACGATCCGGGCGCCGGCGACGGGCCCGTGCGCGGTGCGGGCTTCCCGGCACACCCCGGCGGCGGCCAGCTCGGCGGCGACGCGGACGGCGTGGGCCTCGTCGACGGCGAGGAAGACGCAGGTGGGCCCGGACCCGGAGACGAGGCCGGCGAGCGCGCCCGCCGCCTCGCCCGCCTTGAGCGTGGCGGCCAGGGACGGGCGCAGGGAGAGGGCGGCGTCCTGGAGGTCGTTGCCGAGGGCGGCGGCGAGCACCCGGGGGTCGCGCTGGCGCAGCGCGGCGAGCAGCCCGTCGGTGCTGCCGAGCGGCGGGTTGGCGGTCCCGGCGTCGCGGAGCCGGTCGAGTTCCCGGTACGCGGCGGGGGTGGACAGGCCGCCGTCGGCGATCGCGACCACCCAGTGCCAGGAGGTGGGGCGGGCCAGCACCGGGCTGACCGCCTCGCCCCGGCCGGTGCCGAGCGCGGTGCCGCCATGGATCAGGAACGGCACGTCGGAGCCGAGGTCGGCGGCGATGCCGGCCAACTCGTCGCGGGACAACCCGGTGCCCCACAGCGCGTCGCAGGCGACCAGCGCGGCGGCGGCGTCGGCGCTGCCACCGGCCAGGCCCCCGGCGAGCGGGATGTGCTTGCGCAGGTGCAGCCGGGCGTGCGGGAGGACGCCCGCGTAGCCGGCGAGGGCGTGCGCGGCCCGGATGACCAGGTTGGTGTCGTCCAGGGCCAGCTCACCGGTGCCCTCACCCTCCATGGTCAGGGTGAGGGTGTCGCCGCGCCGGGCGGTCAGCTCGTCGTGGATGGAGATCGCGTGGTAGACGGTGTTCAGCTCGTGGAAGCCGTCGCGGCGCAGCGGCCCGACCCCGAGGTGCAGGTTGACCTTGGCGGGCACCTTCACGCGTACCGGCCCGCTGGCACCGCGCGGCTCGTCGTCGTCCGGTCGCCAGGCCTCGGTCACGGGATCAGGTCCCCGACGTGCGGCCGGATGTCGAACGGCTTGGTCACGATCAGCTCCTCGGCGGAGTCGGCCGGTTGGGGCGGCGTACGCGTTCAGGTGGGCCCGGGGCGGGTCCGGCGCCAGCCTAGCGGGCGGCGGGTGCGGCGGCCGGGGCCGACGCGGCGATGGCGGCGAACTGCTCGACGGTGAGTGACTCCCCGCGTGCGCCCGGGTCCACTCCGGCGGCGGTGAGGGCCTCGGTGGCACGGTCGGCGCCGCCGGCCCAGCCGGCCAGGGCCGCGCGGAGGGTCTTGCGACGCTGCGCGAACGCCGCGTCCACCACGGCGAAGACCCGCTCCCGGGGTACGTCGGGGCGGGGCGGCTCGCGGCGGGTGAAGGCGACGAGGCCGGAGTCGACGTTCGGCACCGGCCAGAACACGTTGGGTGGGACCTTCCCGGCGGCGCGGGCACGGGCGTACCAGGCGAGCTTGACCGACGGAACGCCGTACACCTTGGAGCCGGGACCGGCGACGAGCCGGTCGGCGACCTCCTTCTGCACCATGACGAGGCCGTGCCGCAGGGTGGGCAGTTCGGCGAGCAGGTGCAGCACCACCGGCACGGCGACGTTGTACGGCAGGTTGGCCACCAGGGCGGTCGGTGCCGGCTCGGCGAGGTCGGCGCCGGTGACCCGCAGCGCGTCGGCGTGGTGCACGGTGAGCCGGTCCGCGGCGGGGCCGGCGTACCGGGCGGCGGTCTCCGGCAGCGCGCCGGCCAGCGTGCGATCGATCTCCACGGCGTGCACGTGCGCGGCGACGGGCAGCAGCGCGAGGGTGAGGGAGCCGAGTCCGGGTCCGACCTCCAGCGCCACGTCGTCGGGGGCCAGCCCGGCGGTGGTGACGATCCGGCGCACGGTGTTGGGGTCGTGCACGAAGTTCTGGCCGAGCTTCTTGGTTGGCGCCACGCCGAGACGGGCGGCGAGGTCCCGGATCTCCGCCGGGCCGAGGAGACCGGTCACGCCCCGTAGCGTATGCGGGCTGGCCGCGGTGATTGGAAGGGACCCTTCACCTACCGGAGGCGTTAATAAGGGGCCCCTCCTTTCACCACGGTCCGAAGGCGCGGTCACCGGTCGTGGAGATGGCGGCGCACAGGTCGTCCAGGTCCGCGCCCCTGGTCGTGGCGAGGGAGCGGACGGTGAGCGGGATCAGGTACGAGGCGTTCGGCCGGCCGCGGTGCGGCATCGGGGTGAGGTACGGCGCGTCGGTCTCCACGAGGATCTGGTCCAGCGGGGTGAGCGCGGCGGCCTCGCGGAGCGCCGCGGAACTGCCGAAGGTGACGGTGCCGGCGAAGCTGAGCAGGTAGCCGCGGCGGACGCACTCGCGGGCGAAGTCCGCGTCGCCGGAGAAGCAGTGCAGCACCACCGTGTCGGGAGCACCCTCCTCGTCGAGGATCCGCAGCACGTCGGCGTGTGCCTCCCGGTCGTGGATGACCAGGGTCTTGCCGTACCGCTTCGCGATGGCGATGTGCGCGCGGAAGCTCTCCTCCTGCGCGGCGCGGCCCTCGTCGCCGGTGCGGTAGAAGTCCATGCCGGTCTCGCCGATGCCGCGTACCCGGTCCCGGGCCGCGAGGGTCTCGATCGCGCGCAGCGCCTCGTCCAGGTCGGACAGGCGGGGCGCCTCGTTGGGGTGCAGTGCGACGGTGGCGACGACCGCCGGGTACTTCTGGGCGACCTCCGCGCCCCACCGGGACGACTCGACGTCGACGCCCACCTGCACCAGCCGGTCGACGCCGACGGCCGCGGCCACCTCGATCGCCCGCGTGACCGGGTCGTCGACCGGGCCGCCGCCGGGCACGCCGGCCTCGCTGACCGTGATGTCGAGGTGGGTGTGGCTGTCCAGCACCGGGCGGGGCAGCGGCTCGGGTGGCGGAGGGAACTCACCGGCGCGCCGGGCGGCCCGATTCCGGCGCGATTCGGTCGGCTCGGTCGTCTGTTCGGTCGGCTCGTTCATCACCCAAAGGATCACACACCGAAGTGGTCCACCCGGCCGCCACCCGATGTTCACCTCGACTACGCCGTACGCGCTTAGCGTCGCCGGGTGAGTGAGCGTCGCGTACGGGAGATGACACCGTGAGCGATCATGTCGGGCGACGCCGACGGGCCGGCAGCCCGGCGCCGCGCGTCGCCGCCGAGCGGAGCGAGGTGACGGCGTGAGCATCACCCCCCAGGCCAGCGGAGCCGCCGGGGAACGGACCGGGCTGCGCGTCGCCTACGGCGGTGCGGTGTACCCCGCCGAGGAGATCGCCCGCGGCGCGGCGTACGAGCTGTTCAGCGCGGACGAGGTGACCGGCTTCGAGTGGGCGCCCCGGCCGGGGTCGGCGCTGCCGTGGCGCCGGTTCGTGCACGCCACCGAGGTGGCGGCGGTCCACGGCGCCCCCGAGCCGGCCGAGGAGCCGGAGGCGCCGCTGCTGGTGCCGCTGCACCGCGAGCGGGGGTGGGCGTCCGTGCACCACCTCTCGCAGCAGCCGCAGGCGGCCGACGACCCGCTGCTCGCGGCGGTGCGGGGGTCCGCGGTGATCCGGCGCGGCACCCGGATGGTGAAGATCCTGTCAGCCCGGCAGCTCGCCGGGTACGTGCGGGGCTGGCTGCCGCACGGCTTCTGCTACCGGGAGTACGACGTCGCGCACCTGCGCACCCCGGCGGCCACGGCGGTGCTGCGCGGCGACGGTGCGGGGGCGCAGGACGGCGTCGACATCACGTACGCGCTGCGCTGGCGGGCGGCCGACCCCTCCGACTACGACGTGCCGGTGGGCGTCGAGCACCGGGGGCTGACCGCGCTGGCGCCCCGGGACCGGTTGGGCGCGGCGGTGCTCGGCACCGGGTTCGTGCCCAGCAGCAACCAGTTGGTGCCGGAGTTCATCACCCGGGACTTCGCGGACCTGCCGATGCCGGCGAACGCGACCCTGCTCGCGTACCCGGCGGACGGCAGCGAGGTGGTGCTGTACACGTACCAGGCGGAGCAGCGGGGGTGGCTGCGGATGGTGGGCCCGCAGTGGCGGCACCTGCTGGCCGCGGTGCCGGGTGTGTCGCCGGACCAGGAGTACGTCCCGACCGGGGAGGCGCCCCGCTCCACCCAGTTGGTCGGCAGCTACGGCGGGGGCGACTACGAGGCGGTCGCCGACATGCCCGGCGGCTTCCGGGTGCTGGCGATGACCCGGGCGGCCCGGTATCCGGTCGACTCGGCGGCCCGCCGGGTGCGGTTCGCGCGGTGGCGGGGGGTGCCGTGCCTGGTGCTGCGGGAGGAGGCCGGCTGGTTGCGGATGCGGCTGTGCCGACCGGGCCCGGAGGCGGTCGTGGCGACCGGCGCGCAGTGCCACGAGCGGGGCGTCTACGAGGCGTGGGCGCCGGGCGCCGAGGTGACCGACGACCAGGTGGTGGACCACCCGTACCCGCTCTGAGGTCCCGATCGGGCGTCGGCGCATACCGGATCCCGGGTCGGGAATGCGCGCGGGGACCGATGAGGGTGCACGACCTCGGGGAGAGAGCATGCCGTTCATCACCGTGGGGACGGAGAACTCCGCCCCCATCGACCTGTACTACGAGGACCACGGCTCCGGTCAGCCGGTCGTGCTGATCCACGGGTTCCCGTTCAACGGCGCGACGTGGGAGAAACAGACCGGCCCGCTGCTGGCCGCCGGATACCGGACGATCACGTACGACCGGCGCGGTTTCGGCAACTCGGCGCAGCCGGCGTTCGGGTACGACTACGACACGTTCGCCGCCGACCTGGACGTGCTGATGACGGAGTTGGACCTGCGGAACGCGATCCTGGTGGGTCACTCGATGGGCACCGGCGAGGTGACCCGCTACCTGGGCGCGTACGGCTCGGACCGGGTCGAGCGGGCGGTGTTGCTCGCACCGTTGGCGCCGTTCCTGTTGCAGACCGCCGACAATCCGGAGGGCGTCGAGAAGAGCCTGTTCGAGGGCTTCCAGAAGGCGATCATCGAGGACCGGTTCGCGTACCTGACCCAGTTCTGCAACGCGTTCTTCAACTACCAGGAGAACAAGGGGAAGCTGGTCAGCGAGGAGGCGTTCCGGGGGCACTGGGAGATCGGCGCGCGGGCCTCGGCGAAGGGCACCCACGACTGCGTGGACGCCTGGCAGACCGACTTCCGCGGTGACCTGCCGAACATCGACGTGCCGGTGCTGATCGTCCAGGGTGACAAGGATGCCGTGCTGCCGTACCCGAAGACCGGTGCGCGACTCCAGCCGATGCTGCCGGGCAGCCAGTTGGTCACGCTGAAGGGCGCCCCGCACGGCACCCCGTGGACCAACGCGCCCGAGGTGAACCGGGCGATCATGGAGTTCATCGGCGCGCCGACGATGGCCCGCGCCTGAGCGGGCGCGCGACGCGGCGGGCGTGCGCAGACCGCGGCCCGCGTCGAAGGCCCCGGGGCTCACGAGGCCCCGGGGCCGTGGCGGGTCAGCCGCCCAGCCGGGCCAACTCCTCGTCGACGATCGACGGGTCGAGCTTGCGGAACACCGGCTTGGGCGCGGCGAGCGGGCGGCCCACCTCCAGCGGCACCGACTCCCAGCGCGCGCCGACCGTGTAGTCACCGGTCAGCACCGGGTACGCCGGCCCGCCGTCGAGGTCCTCGACCTCCTCGATCACCGGCATCGGAGCGTGCACGCCGGCGCCGCCCAGTAGCTCGTGGATCTTCTGCGCCGAGTGCGGCAGGAACGGGGTGAGCAGCGTGTTCGCGTCGCTGACCACCTGGAGGGCGACGTGCAGGATGGTGCCCATGCGGGGCTTGTCGGCCTCGTCCTTGAGCTTCCACGGCGCCTGCTCGGACAGGTAGCGGTTGGCCTCGGCGACCACCTTCATCGCCTCGCCGATGGCCTGCTTCTGCCGGTGCTTGCCGATCAGCTCGCCGACCGTCGCGAAGCCGCCGCGGGCCACCGCGAGCAGCGCCTCGTCGGCCTCGGTGAGCCCGGCCGGGTCGACCGGCGGAATCGCGCCGAAGTTCTTCGCGGCCATCGAGACGGACCGGTTGACCAGGTTGCCCCACCCGGCGACGAGCTCGTCGTTGTTGCGGCGGAGGAACTCGGCCCAGGTGAAGTCGGTGTCGTTGCTCTCCGGGCCGGCGACGGCGATGAAGTAGCGCAGCGCGTCGGCGTCGTACCGGTCGAGGAAGTCCCGGACGTAGATGACCACCTTGCGCGACGAGGAGAACTTTCGCCCCTCCATGGTCAGGAACTCACTGGAGACCACCTCGGTCGGCAGGTTCAGCCGGCCCAGCTCGCCGGGCTGCCCGTCGCGCGCGCCCTCACCGGAGTAGCCGGACAGCAGCGCGGGCCAGATCACCGAGTGGAAGACGATGTTGTCCTTGCCCATGAAGTAGTAGCCCCGGGCGTCCTTGCCCTCCCCGTCGGCGGACCACCACCTGCGCCACGCTTCCGGGTCGCCGGACCGGCGGGCCCACTCGATCGAGGCGGACAGGTAGCCGATCACCGCGTCGAACCAGACGTAGATGCGCTTGTCCGGCCGGTCCCGCCAGCCGTCGAGCGGGATCGGGACGCCCCATTCGAGGTCGCGGGTGATGGCCCGGGGCTGGAGGTCGTCGAGCAGGTTCTTCGAGAAGCGCAGCACGTTGGGCCGCCAGCCCTCGCGGGTGTCCAGCCACTGCCGCAGCGCCTCGGCCAGGGCCGGCAGGTCCAGGAAGAAGTGCTCGGTCTCGACGAACTTCGGCGTCTCCCCGTTGATCTTCGACCGGGGGTTGATCAGGTCGATCGGGTCGAGCTGGTTGCCGCAGTTGTCGCACTGGTCGCCGCGGGCGCTCTCGTAGCCGCAGATCGGGCAGGTGCCCTCGATGTAGCGGTCGGGCAGCGTCCGGCCGGTGGACGGCGAGATCGCGCCCATGGTGGTCTTCGGCACGATGTAGCCGTTGCGGTGCATCCCCTCGAACAGCTGCTGCACCACCGCGTAGTGGTTGCGGGTGGTGGTGCGGGTGAACAGGTCGTACGACAGGCCGAGGCCGTGCAGGTCCTCGACGATCACCCGGTTGTAGCGGTCGGCGAGCTCGCGGGGGGTGACCTGCTCGGCGTCGGCCTGCACCTGGATCGGCGTGCCGTGCTCGTCGGTGCCGGAGACCATGAGCACGTCGTGGCCGGCCATGCGCATGTACCGGGCGAAGACGTCGGAGGGAACGCCGAAACCGGAGACATGGCCGATGTGGCGCGGGCCGTTGGCGTAGGGCCAGGCAACCGCGGCGAGAACGTGACTCATGACCAGCAAGCCTAGTGACCCGCGCCGGACGGCTGCGAACCAATAGGGCGCGAGTCGGTCACCCGGTGCGCGGGCCGCCGGCGACCGGCCGGTCGGCGGGCCGGTCCGGCGACCCCGACGGGGCAGCCCGTCCGATTTGTCGCCGACACGCGGTCCGACGTGCCGGACCGGATGCACGCAGCGGTGTGCAATGGACACCGTGAGTGGCAGACGAGCCGACGAGCGTCCGTCCGGCCCGCCGGCCGGCGGCCGCCACGACCCCGCCGGACCGCCACGCGGGAACGCCGTGGCGCCGCACCCGCGGCCGGTCCCTTCCGCACCGCCGGAGGCAGAGCCGGCCGTCGAGGTCGAGCCGACCACCGGGGCGCCGGTCGACGCCCTGCCCCGCCGGGTCCCGGTCCGTCAGCCCCGCCGACTGCGCCGTGGTCGTTCCCGGGCCGGGGGTACGCCGGACGGCGACGAGGCGTGGGCGCCGATCGAGGAGGTGCACTGGGACGGCACGCCGGTCAAGACGGAACCGGAGCCCGAGCGCACCCGGTCGGCCCGGTTCGAGTGGTGGCGGCGACGGGTCCGCCGGTCCGCGTACCCGCCCGACCCGCTGCCCGGGCTGGCCACACTGGTCGCCCTCAGCCTGGTGGCGGCGTTCTTCGCCTGGGTGAGCGCGGCCCCGCTGTGGATCGCCGTCGGGCACTCCACGGCCGGCCGCGTGGTGATCGACGACTGCACCGGCGGCGGGCTCACCCAGCGCTGTCGGGGCAACTTCCTCGCCACCGAGGCCCGGTGGGTCGCGCACGGGGTGACGGTGAGCGGCGTGCCGGCGGAGCGGGCTACGCCCGGCAGTTGGGTGGCGGCCCGGATGACCGGCCCGGACGCCAGCACCGCGTACGTCGACGGCGGGGCCGCCGGGCACCTGCGCTGGCTGCTCGGCCTGCTGACGGTGGTGGGCTGCGGCGCCGGGATCGCCCGCTGGGCCGGGGCCACCCGGCTGGCCGACCGCCGCGCCCGCCGCTGGGCGATCGCCGCCTCGGCCGCCGGGCCGTTCCTCATCACGGTCGGCTTCCTCGCCGCCGCCTGGTGAGGTGCGAGGAAGGGCCCCCTGTTAACGCCTGGTGCACTGAAGGGTCCCTTCCTTGCACCTCAGCGGTGGACCACGTCGTAGACCTCGCGGCGGCGCAGGCCGTACTCGGCGGCGACCTCGGTGACCGCGTCGCGGCGGGACCTGCCGGCCGCCTCCCGCTCGGCGACCGCGGCGCGCAGCGTGTCGTCGTCCGGCCGCTCGGCGGCGGCCGGCGGCGCACCGGCCACCACCAGCGTGATCTCGCCGCGGGGCTCCCCCTCGGCGGCCCACTCGGCCAACTGGCCCAGCGGGCGTCGGAGCACCTCCTCGTACGTCTTGGTCAGTTCGCGGCACAGCGCGGCCGGCCGGTCGGCCCCGAACGCGGCGGCGAAATCGGCGAGAGCGCCGGTGATCCGGTGCGGCGCCTCGAAGAAGACCAGGGTCCGCTCCTCGGTGGCGAGCGCGCGGAGCCGGGACCGCCGGGCGGCGGGGGTACGCGGCAGGAAGCCCTCGAAGCAGAACCGGTCGCTGGGCAGCCCGGAGAGGGCCAGCGCCGTGGTGACCGCGCTGGGACCGGGTGCGGCGGTGACCGGAACCCCGGCGTCCAGCGCCGCCCGGACCAGCCGGTACCCCGGGTCCGACACGCTCGGCATGCCCCCGTCGGTCACGAGGGCGACCACGTACCCGGCGGCGAGCACGTCGACCAGTTCCGGCGTACGCCGCTCCTCGTTGCCCTCGAAGTACGAGACGATCCGCCCGGGCACGGTCACGTCCAGGTCTCGGGCGAGTCGGGTGAGCCGCCGGGTGTCCTCGGCGGCCACCACGTCGGCGGCGGCGAGCACCTCGCGGAAGCGCGCGGACGCGTCGGCCGGGTTCCCGAGCGGCGCGCCGAGGAGGATCAGGCGTCCGGGATCGGACATTTCTCCCACGAATGGTGCTCCTTCATCGACGGCGGTAGGGATTGTGGAGACGACGGCCGCCACCGGCCACCTTGGCAGCCTACGATCGCGGGGTGACTCAGGCGTCGACAGCGCACCCCGCCGGCCAAGCCGAGCCGGAGCACGCGGTTCCCGAGGACCGGGACCGGCCTCCCGGCGACCGCAGCGGCGGCCTCTCCGGCGTGGTCCGGCGCCGGCTCGCCACCGTCGACGCCCACCTCGACGGGCGGTCCTGGCTGGCGACCGCGGTGATCGTCGCGATCGCGGCGATCCTGCGTTTCCTCAATCTCAGCCACCCGCCGGGCAAGGTCTTCGACGAGGTCTACTACGCCCGCGACGCGTGGGGGCTGGTCGACAAGGGCGTCGAGTGGAACTACAAGGACGGCGGCCCGTCGTACGTGGTCCACCCGCCGCTGGGCAAGTGGCTGATCGGGCTCGGCGAGTGGGCCTTCGGGTACTCCGACGCCGAGCACGGCGTCTCGGCCGCCGGCCACCTGGTCACCACCGCCCCGGAGTTCGCCTGGCGGTTCTCGGCGGCGCTGGTCGGGACGCTGTCCGTGCTGCTGCTGGTACGGATCGCGCGGCGACTGTTCCGGTCGACCGTGCTGGCCTGCGCCGCCGGCCTGCTGCTCGCCCTCGACGGGTTCCACCTGGTGCTGTCGCGCACCGCGCTGCTCGACATCTTCCTGCTCTTCTTCGTGCTGGCCACCTTCGGCGCGCTGGTGCTCGACCGGGACGCCCGCCGGCGGCGCTGGGCCCGGGCGCTGGAGGCCGGGCTCGACCCGAGCCGGCCCGGTCGCGCCGGCCGGCCCCCGGGTGGCTGGCGGAACTGGCCGTGGTGGCGGCTGGCGGCCGGGGTGCTGTTCGGCTGCGCCTGCGCCGTGAAGTGGAGCGCCCTGTACTTCCTGCCGGCGTTCGCGCTCCTGGTGATCCTCTGGGAGGTCGGTGTCCGCCGCTCCGCCGGCGCACGGCGGCCCTGGCGGGACACCGTGCTGGACGAGGCACCCTGGCTGGTGCTGGCCGGGCTGCTGATGGTGGTCACCTACGTGGCCACCTGGTCCGGCTGGCTGCTGGGCGACGAGGGCTACTACCGGGTGGTCGACGCGCAGCGGTGGCCGAACGCCCCGCTGAGCGACACCCCGGTGATCGGGGCGCTCGCCAACCTGATCGAGTACCACAAGGCCGCGTACGGCTTCCACGCCCAGCTGGACGACCCCCACAAGTACCAGTCGTGGCCGTGGCAGTGGCTGCTGCTGGGCCGGCCGGTCGCCTTCTACTGGTCCGGTGACGGGTCCTGCGGGGCGGCGAGCTGCGCCTCCGAGGTCCTGCTGCTCGGCACTCCCCTGCTCTGGTGGTCGTTCCTGCCGGCCCTGGTCGCGCTGGCCTGGCTGGGTCTGGCCCGGCGGGACTGGCGGGCCGGGGCGATCCTGCTCTGCGTGGCCGCCGGTCTGCTGCCGTGGTTCTGGTTCGCCGTCGACGGCGGGCGCACGATGTTCTCCTTCTACACCGCGCCGACGCTGCCGTTCCTGGTGCTGGCGGTGACGTACGTGCTGGGCGCGATCGTCGGCCCGCCGGACCCGCCCGGGGACGCCGCGGCACGGGAGGCCAGCCGCGACCGCCGGCTCGTCGGCGGGGTCATCGTCGGGGCGTACGTGCTGCTGGTCGCGCTCTGCTTCGCGTACTTCCATCCGCTCTTCGTCGGCGAGACGATCCCGTACGCCGACTGGTCCGACCGGATGTGGCTGGACGGCCGCTGGATTTGATCTGCGTCGGTGTCGTGGCGGCGGCCGGCTGCCGCCACGACACCGACGGCCGGATGACGGAAAGGGCCCGCACGCAGCGCGTGCGGGCCCTTTCGACATAGATGCGCGCCCCGATCGCCTGCCACGGGGGAAGCGGGCGATTGGAGCGCGCAGTGAGAGCTTAACCAGCCCGGAGCAGCGGCACAACGGGTCGACTCGGGTCAGATTTCCGACCGGAGCCACGCCGGACAGTTGGTTTACATCCGACAGCTGACGGTCCGTCAGCCAATGGGGACGTTACGAGACGGTTAACGGTAGACCGGCGTGAATCGGACCGATCGGCCGAGGTGCAGCGGATTCCCGCAGCGTATCGACGGATTTAACATCCTCGTCATCCCCCGTGGGGTCCACCGGCACCCGGCACGACTGCACTGTCGGCCGACCCCCCGACCGATCGGATGGAGTACGCGATGACCCGCACCCTCCGCTGGTTCGGTGGCCTCCTGGCCGCCGCCACTCTCTCGACCCTCGGCCTCGCCGCTCCGGCGCGCGCGGCGACGATCTCGGTGCCGCTGCGCACCCTCGTCGCCGACCTGCCCGTCGCCTCCGAGGTGCGCACCGGATACTCCCGTGACCTGTTCCCGCACTGGATCGACGCCGACGGGGACGGCTGCAACACCCGGTACGAGGTGCTGATCGCCGAGGCCACCACCAAGCCCTCGGTCGGCTCCGGCTGCTACCTCTCCGGCGGTCGCTGGTACTCCTACTACGACGCCGCCTACTGGACCAACCCGTCGGACCTCGACATCGACCACCTGGTGCCGCTCGCCGAGGCGTGGGACTCGGGGGCCCGCAACTGGACCACCTCCCGCCGGCAGTCGTTCGCCAACGACCTCGGCGACGCCCGCTCGCTGGTGGCGGTGACCGACAACGTCAACCAGGCCAAGGGTGACCAGGACCCGGCGACCTGGCTGCCGACGTACGAGCGGTGCCGCTACGTCCGCGAGTGGGCGGCGGTGAAGACCCGCTGGCGGCTGACCGTGGACAGCGGCGAGAAGAACACGCTGACCAGCGTTGCCAACTCCTGCTCGAACGTTACGGTCACCGTGACCCACGCGTACTGACCGAGAGGGGCGAGGCGGATGAGCCCGCTGGAGCGCGTACGCGCAATCTGCCTCGCCCTGCCCGAGGTCACCGAGCGGCCCAGCCACGGCTCGCCGACCTGGTTCGTCCGGGGAAAGAGCGTCTTCGTCACGCTGCACGCCGACGGCCACCACGCCAACGACTTCCCGCACCTGTGGTGCGCCGCCCCGCCGGGCGCCCAGGAGGCCCTGACCGCCGCCGAGCCCGGCCGCTTCTTCCGGCCGCCCTATGTGGGCGGTCGCGGTTGGCTCGGCGTACGCCTGGACGGGCCGGTGGACTGGCCGGAGATCGCCGAGCTGTGCGAGGACGCGTACCGGGTGATCGCCCCACGCCGCCTCGTCGCCCTGCTCGACGGCGGCGCGACCGACCGGCGGTGAACGGGTGACCGTCGGGCGCTGAGCACGCCGGCGTCGCCCGCTCCGGCGTCACCGCCGTGGGGGCGCGATCAGCTGGTCCTGGGTTGCCGGGGCAGCCAGCCGATGAACCGCTCCTGCAGCGACGCACCGGCCGGCGACGGCAGATCCTGGGTGGCGGCGGCGAGGCAGGACCCGAGGTAGACGGTGAGCATGGCGCGATCCAGCCGGTACTCCCGCAGCAGGAGGTCGCGCTTCGGCTCGCACGGCCAGTCGGCGCCACAGGTCCCGCAGGTCCACTCCGGGGCGGACGGGGCATGTTCTCCCGTCGTGGACAACGGGGGTTCCGCAGCACCGGTCATCGCGCTACCTCTCGCAGCTCGCACCTCGACCCGGTTCAGGCCAGTCACGGTCGACAGTGGATGGCCACCGGGGTGTCGGCCCTACAGCGTCGTGAAACGCCCAGACGTTACATGACTGCGGTACGTTGATCGACCATGGTCGTCGACACGCTGACGGTGCACCGGGCACCTGCCGGGCGGGCACCCGTCGCGTCGTACCCCTCGAGGAACCCGGATGCGTGACCTGGTTCCACCGGCGGTCGCGGTCGTGGTGGCCGACCTCGCGGACTGGACGGGCGCCCTGCTGCCGGCCGAGCTGGCCTGCCTCGGCGAACGGGCGGTGGAGAGCCGGCGGCGTGACTTCACCGCCGGCCGGGTCTGCGCCCGGCGCGCCATCGCCGCGCTGGGCCTGCCGCCGATCGCGGTGCCGGCCGCCGCCGACCGCGCGCCGGTCTGGCCGGCCGGGGTGGTCGGCGCGATCACCCACACCCGCGGCTACTGCGCCGCCGCGGTGGCCCGCGCCGCGGAGGTCCGGTCCGTCGGCCTCGACGCCGAGCAGCACAAGGACCTCAACCCGGGGGTACGCCGGGCGATCCTCCTCGGCGAGGAGGAGGACCACCTGGCGCGGCTGCCGGGGGGTGTTTCCTGGCCGGCGGTCGTGTTCAGCGCCAAGGAGACGGTCTACAAGGTGTGGAACCCGATGGTCGGCACCTGGCTGGACTTCCACGACGCGCACGTGCAGCTCGACCCGGAGGCCGGGACGTTCACCGCCCGCATCGCCCCCGCCCGGGTGGCCGCCGCCCCGGTGGCCGACCCGCCGACCGTCATCACCGGCCGCTTCGCCGTCGAGCCGGCGCTGGTGCGTACCGCAGCCGTCCTCCTTCCGGAGTAACCGCCCCTTCACCCGGTGTGGGCGACGGCGACGGCGACCGGGCCGACGCGGAGGACGCCGTCGTCCAGGGGTGTGCAGCGGACGCCGCCCCGGCGGCGCAGCGCCCGGAACGCGCCCGCGCCGATCGCGACGTCCATCCACGCGCAGGGATTCGCCGGCCGGTTCACCTGGAGCCGGACCGGCCCGTCACCCGAGTCGAGGGTGAGCACCGAGCCGACCAGGTCGTCCACCGCGATGCCGGCGGTGAGGATGTTCCGCCGTACCTGCACCAGGTCGGCGCCCGGCGGCAGCGACTCCCGGGCGATCACCGTGACGCTCGCGTTGCGGTGCGCCGGCTTGCCGAAGTAGCGATCACCCACGATGCCCAGGCCGGCCCGGAGGTGCACCTCGTCGACGAGTTCGCCGGGCGGCGCGGGCGCCGCGCCGTCCGCCGGCCGGCCCACGTAGCGGTGCACGGGTGACGCCAGCAACTGGACGATCTCGGGCACGCCGTCGAGTCTACGAAGGGATCCCGGCACGGCCTCGGCGTTCGGCTGGAAGGCCCCCTCCGGGTCGTCGAGGCACCGGCGTCACCACCTCGCGTACCGGGTGCGCCGGGACGGACGAGGCCAGCCCGTTTCACCTCCCCGCTGACGGGGACGCCTACCACAGGGCGGGGAACTACCCTGTCCGCCGCGCCGACAGGGGAGGCGACATGAGCGTGGAGCGGGCGACCGACAACATCGAGCAACTCGCCGGCCCGGCTCGGGCCCGGATGGGCGACTTGAACCGGAACGAGCGGTCCGAGGCGGAACGGGTACGGAAACACGACGAGATCCACGGTCAGCGGCCCGGCGAGCACGTCCAGGAGGACGCCCGGGACACCCCGGACAACTTCACCACCTGATCGCTTTCTTTCTCTGGGAAGGCCGCCTCCGTGCGCGGGGGCGGCCTTCGGTCCTGACGTGGCGGCATGTGTGGACGTTTCAGGAGGCGCCCGGTTGGGGCAGATATTCGTGACCGACCATGCAGACCAGGGAGGCCACGACCATGGCTAAGGGCGACATCGACACGTACCCGCAGGACGGCCAGTGGAAGAACCGCCCCGAGGGCAACCAGCGCGCCAGCAGCGTGCACGACACCAAGGCGGAAGCGGAGGCCACCGGCCGGGAGATGGCCAAGCAGCGCGACGCCGAGCACGTGATCAAGAAGCAGGACGGCACGATCGGCGAGAAGAACACGTACCCGCGCAGCCGCGACCCCCGAGAGATCCCCGGCTGAGCCGCGCACGTACGGCAGAGGCCGTCTACCCGTGGGGAAGGCGGCCTCTGCGGTACGGGGTGGGTGTCGGTGGCTCCTGCGAAGATCCGGACATGAGCACGACCGCCTCGGACTACACGTGGTTTTCCGACCGCTTCCCCGGCCTGCTGGAGGCCTACTGCCTGACCCTGGTCAAGGGTCTGACCCCCACTGGGCTGCTGGACCGGCTGGGCGCGCGGGAGGAGTGCCGCGTGACCGGTGCCGAGAACCTGATCGAGCCGGCGTACGAGGCATGGGAGGAGCACCAGGCTGACCGGCTGTTCGTCGGCGCGACCGCGTTCGGCGACTGGGCGCTCGCCGTCGAACCCAACGGCTACCTCGGCACCCTCGACGAGGTGATCGTCCCGCTGTCGAAGGGCACCCGGCTCGTGTCCCACTTCCGCAACGTCAACGCCGTCGACCACTTCTTCTGGCTGGACGACGGGGACCTGCGGCTGCATTTCGAGCCGCTGTTTCCCGCCGGCCGGGACGGCAGCGACCCCGACGGCCTGGTGGACGTGATGCGGCAGGTCGGTTTCGACCTCAGCGAGGACGACGACGCCAGCTACGAGCTCCACACCGAGGCGGCGTTCGCCCTCGCGGAACACCTCACCGGCGTCCGGCTGACTCCGGAGCTCCTCCAGTCAGCGACATTCGTGTGCGGCGCCGCTGCCGTACCGGGCAGGTACTGATCGCGGCTCGCCCGCCCGGCTCCACCTGAGACGCCGCCGTGCCGGGACTCGTAGCAGGGGCTGCTCTACCGCCGCTGCACAGGATCGAAAAAGGCCGTCTCCCACCACGGGAAACGGCCTTTGAGCTGGGTGGAGCTGAGGGGATTTGAACCCCTGACCCCCTCGATGCGAACGAGGTGCGCTACCGGTCTGCGCCACAGCCCCTCCGCCGGCGTGCCGGCGTCGGTCCCACCCGGCATTCACCGGGCGGGCCGGCGACAAGGCTAACAGGTCACCGACCCTCCCCGCGAATCACCCCCGGCGCGCCGGGGTCACACCAAGATCCACACGACTTCCGGGAAGTTGCGGCATCCAGCGGACTCGGACACCGCACCTTCCCGGAAGTTGCGCGCTCACCCCGACCGCGACACCCCGATCTCTCGGAAGTTGCGCGCTCACCCCGACCGCGACACCCCGATCTCCCGGACGTTGCGCGCTCACCGCGGCCGGCCACCCGGCGGTCAGGCCGAGTGGGTGCCGCGGCCGGACTGGTAGGGGCGGCCGCGGAGGCCGCCCGTGCGCCGGTAGGAGACCGTGCCGCCGTTCGCCACCGCCGGCAGGTCGGCCGGCCGGTCCAGGCCCATCGCCGTACGCCGGACGGCCTCCCGCTGGGCCGCCAGCCGGCGCTGCGCCTCCCGGCGGGCCGCCGCCCGGCGGGCCTGCTCGCGACGGACCTCGGCCTGCCGGGCGGCCAGCCAGGCGGCCTCGCGGGCCTGCGCGCGCCGGCGCCGCTGGTCGGCGAGCGCGCGGGAGCGGAGGTGTACGACGTACACGATGAGGAGCGTGCCGGTGACCGCGAAGCCGATCCAGAAGCCGGGGCCCACGACCAGCACGCCGACCAACTCGACCGTGTTGAGCAGCAGCAGCGCGGCGAGCACCCGGCGGCGCCGGTAGACGGCCGGGGTGTGGTGGCGGTGGCGGGGTGGGCGACGGCGGGCGGCCCCGGAGCCGCGACCGGCCGGCGGGACCGTCCGCAGCCGGTCCGACCGACGGGACGGGCCGGGCGGGGCGGAGACGGGTGCGGAGCGGCCCCCCGAACCAGTCCCCTCACTCAGCGTGACGATGAGGGTACGCGGAGGGTTCACCGGGCGGCGACCCGGGACAGTACGACGCCGTCGGCGGCGCTGGAGCACCCGCGCCGTCGACTGCGCCCGCTCCGCCGCCAGCCGCTCGGTGGCGTCGTACCGGCGGACCAGCGCCGGCGCGAGGGCGAGCAGGCCGGCGGCGGCGAGGACGGCGAGGAGCACCGAGGTCGGCACCCTCACCCCTCCCGTCACCGAGTTCGGAGCAACCGCCACCCGACCGCAGGATCTTTCACCGATCAGCCTCGGGGGCGAGGATCGTACGGGCGGGCCGCGCTTGCCGCAGCTTGCAGTTACCTGAGGTTACGGGCGGTCGTGCCTGATGGTGACACGCCGCGCCGATCGTCACGGGTGGGACGGTTCACCCGGTTGCGGCGCGCAGCCGCTGCCAGCGGGCCAGCAACCCGCCCTCGGCGGCGACCTCCTCGCTGGTCATCGCGTACCCGATGTGGTCACGCCACGCACCGTCGATGTGCATGTAGCGCACGTGGTACGCCTCCTCGCGGAACCCCAGCTTCTCGACCACCCGGCGGGACGGCCGGTTCTCCGGGCGGATGTTGACCTCGACCCGGTGCAGCCCGCCGGGGCCGAACGCGTGGTCGACGGCGAGGGCCAGCGCGGTCGGGACGACGCCACGGCCGGCCACCCGGGAGTCCACCCAGTAGCCGGCGTAGCCGGAGCAGAACGCCCGGCGCACGATGCTGCCGATGTTGAGATGCCCGACGAGGTTCTCCCGGCCGCTTTCGCGCAGGCAGACCGCGAACGGCATGCTCTCGCCGAGGCGGGCGGAGCGGCGCTGGTCGCGGTGAACCCAGCGGAAGGCGGCGGGCGAGTTCAGCTCGTGCCAGCTGCCGGGCAGGGACGACTCCCAGGGCGCCAGCCAGGCCTCGTTGGCTCGGCGTACCTCCGACCAGGGTGCGGCGTCGGAGCGCCGGTACGGTCTCAGCAGCACCGGACCGTCCGCGAGTACGACCGGCCAGCCGGGCGTACGGCGTCCCAGAAGGCTCACCCGGCCGATCCTCCGCCGGGGACGCGGCCCAGGGCAAGCAGACTCATCGACGTCGGTCCAACAGAAGCACGTCCACCGTGGACCCGGCGGCGGCGGTGGTGACCCGCTCGCCGAGCACCATCAGGCCGTTCGCCTCGGCCAGCCCGGAGAGCGTCAGCGGCCCGCCGCGCAGCGGCTGGACCGTGTAGCCGCCGCCGCGCCGCTCGGCGACGTGCGCCGGGCGGAACTCGCGCAGCCCGGCCGGGGAGGAGATGGTCTCCAGCAGGTGCGCCCGGACGCTGGGCCGGAACACCGGCTCCGCTCCGGCGAGCAGGTTGATCGCGGGCCGGGCCAGCACCTCGAAGCCGATCAGCGCGGCACCCGGCTCGCCGGGCAGGCAGACCACCGGCACCTCCTCGGGGCCGACCGTGCCGAAGCCGAGGGCGGTGCCCGGGTAGAGCGCCACCTCGGTGAACGTCACCGGCCCCGCCCGGCTGCCCTCCCTCCGGGACAGGATCCGCCGGACCATGTCGCCCGGTCCCGTGCCGGTGCCGCCGGTGGTGATGATGAGGTCGGCGCGCAGCGTCTGGTCCTCCAGCAGGCCGCGCAGCCCCTCCGGGTCGTCGTCGCAGATGCCCACCCGGTACGCGAGTGCCCCCACCTCGGCGGCGGCGGCGGTCAGCGCGTGCGAGTTGACGTCGACGACCTGGCCGGGCTGGCTGCCCCGGCCCACCTCCACCAGTTCGTCGCCGGTGGCCACGATGACCACCCGGGGGCTGGGGCGGACCACCACGTGCCCGATGCCGGTGGCGGCGAGCACCGCCACCAGCGCCGGTGAGACGTACGTTCCGGCGCGGGCGAGCGGGGTGCCGGCGGACAGTTCCTCACCGGCCTTGCGGACGCCGTACCCCCGCTTGGGGGCGCGGTGGATCTCCACCGCGGCCATGCCTTGGTCGGTCCACTCCACCGGGACCACCACGTCCGCGCCGATCGGCAGGGGCGCCCCGGCGGCGACGGAGAAGCAGGCCCCGGGGGTGAGCCGGACCGGGCGCCAGCTCGCGGCGCCCAGGTCACCGACCACGTTGAGCCGGACGGCGCGCCCGCCCGGCGAACCGGCCTGGGCCGGGACGTAGCCCACCCCCCGGCCACCACCGGCGATGTCCTCCCAGCGCGCCGCGTACCCGTCCACCGCGGCCTGGTCGAAGGCGGGATACGAGTGCGGCGCGACGACGTCCTCGGCGAGGACGTTGCCGTACGCCTGGGTGAGGTCGAGGTCGAGCGGAGGCAGCGCGCGTAACCTGCGCAGCACACTGCCCAGGTAGTCGGCGAGCGGCGTCAACTCGTTCGCGGCCGCCTCGGCGTCGGCCGTCGCGGTCATGTATTCGGACCGCCCGACGCGTCGGAGTTGACGAACTCGGCGAGCCACTTGCGGAACTCGGCACCCAGGTCGTCGCGCTCGACGGCGATCTGCACGACGGTCTGGAGGTAACCCAGCGGCATGCCGGTGTCGTAGCGGGTGCCCCGGTAGACGATCGCGTGGACCGGCACCCCCTCGGTGCGCAGCAGCTCCATCGCGTCGGTCAGCTGGATCTCGCCGCCGCTGCCCGGCTCGGTGCGGCGGATCGCGTCGAAGATCCGGCCGGGCAGGACGTAGCGCCCGAGCACGGCGAGGTTGCTCGGGGCGTCCTCCGGCTTGGGCTTCTCCACCATGCCGGTCACCTTGACGACCTCACCGATGTCGGTCAGCTCCGCCTCGGCCGGCTCGACGGACGCGATGCCGTACCGCGTGGTCTCGGCCGGGTCGACCTCGAAGAAGGCCAGCACGACGCCGCCGGTGCGGGCCTGCAGCTCCAGCATGGCCGGCAGCAGCGGCTCGGACTGCTTGACGAACTCGTCGCCGAGCAGCACCGCGAACGGCTGGTCGCCGACGTGGGACTCGGCGTACCCGACGGCGTGCCCGAGGCCGAGCTGTTCCGGCTGCCGGCAGGTGTAGATGGCGGCCAGTTCCTCGGTCCGCTTGACGGCGGCCAGCAGCTCCGGCTTCTTCGCGAGCCGTTCCTCCAGGTCGGGGCGGCGGTCGAAGTGGTCCACCATCGACGTCTTGCCCCGCCCGGTGATCAGCAGGACGTCGCTGAGGCCGGCCTGGGTGGCCTCCTCGACGATGTACTGCAGCACCGGCCGGTCGACCACCGGGAGCAGCTCCTTGGGCACGGCCTTGGTGGCCGGCAGGAACCTGGTGGCGAGTCCGGCGGCCGGGATGACGGCCTTGACCGCGCGGGAACGACCGGTCGCGGCGGCCGTCGTTGAGGGGTTCGCTGAGTGCTCCGACATGTCGCGAGACTATCGGCCACGGCTCTGCCGTGGCGGGTGAGGACCGGAAGACGCGCCGCCGCCGGGAGCGGGCGACCCCGGCTCGGGCGCGCCGTCGACGGCCGGCAGTTCACGGTGGGCACCAGCCCGGGGCAGGCCGTCGTCCGGGGTGACCGCGCCCGCCGGTACCGGGATCTCCCGGACCGGCGGGGCGGCGCGGGCCACGGCGGCGACCCGCCACGTGTCCCGCCCGCCGGCCTTCGCCGCGTACAGCGCCTCGTCGGCGGCGTCGAGCACCTGCTGGCCGGTGCTGCCGTGGTCCGGGTAGACGGCGACGCCGATGGAGACGGTCACCGGCACCAGGATCGGCGTGTCCGACCCGTCCACGGTGATCGGCGTACCCCGGATCGCGGTGCCGAGCCGCTCCGCCACGATGGTGGCGCCGCGGGCGTCGGTCTCCGGCAGCAGCACGACGAACTCCTCACCGCCCTGCCGGAAGGCGAGGTCCACCTCGCGGATCTCGTCGCGTACCCGGCGGGCGAACTCGGCGAGCACCGTGTCCCCGGCGGTGTGCCCGTAGGTGTCGTTGACGTGTTTGAACAGGTCCAGGTCGAGGGCGAGGACGCTGAGCATCCGGCCGAACCGGCTGGCCCGCTCCACCTCCCGGCGGATCGACTCCCGCAGGTAGCGGTAGTTCCACAGGCCGGTGAGCGGGTCGGTCAGCGACAGCCGCTGGGCCTCCTCGTGCACCCGCACGTTGTCCACCGCCACGGCCGCGTGGCCGGCGAAGGTGCGCAGCGTGACCAGGTCGTCGTCGTCGAACTCGTCGCCGCCGAGCCGGTCGTAGAGGGCCAGCACACCGAGCGCGGTCGCGGGCCCGTCCACGGCGGACCGGGCGGCCGCGCCGTCGGGACGCGCGACCCCGCCCTCCCCGGGGGCCGCGAACGGCACCGCGATGTACGTGCGGCAACGCGGCTCGCCCGGCGGTACGGCGGACGGCTCCACCCGGCCGCGTCGCGGCTCCCCGGTCACCGCGACCGCACCCACCACACCGCCGCCCAGCGGCACCCGCACCGGCCCGGGCGGGTCGTCGGGGCCGGCCAACCCCTCCGTGGCCTGCGCGACCAGCGACCCGCCCGCGTCCACCAGCAGTACCGCCCCGGCCCGGGCCCCGGTGGCGGCGATCGCGCTGTGCAGGATCACCCGCAGGATGCGTTGCAGGTCGTGGGTGCTGGCCAGGGTGTCGCCCAGCACGGCCAGGTGCCCGCGCAGCTGGTCCCGGCTGCTGGTCAGGGCGGCCACGTACGTGCCCGTCTCCCGGGTCATCCGGTTGAACGCCCCGGCCAGCCGCCCGAGTTCGTCGCGGCTGCGCACCGGCACCCGCGCGGTCAGATCGCCCCGGGCGACCCGGTCGACCGCGCCCGCCAACTCCACCAGCGGCCGGGTCGTGACCCGGGCCAGCCGCCACGCGGCGGCCACCGCCAGCAGGGCGGCGAGCAGCACGGCGGTGACCAGGGCGGCGTACAGGCCGGGCGGCTGGTCGCTGGGGACGGACAGCACCAGCGGTAGCGGCTGCCCCTCGGACGGGCCGACGCGGCGCACGTACCGGCCGTCGGCGGTGCCGACGACCCGTTCGCCGTCCAGCCCGCCGGCGGCGGCGAGCACCGCGTCGCGTACCCCGGCCGACTCGGTGGTGTGGCGGAGCCGGACCGGCGACTCGGGCCCGTCCAGCAACGTGACCGCCACCCCGGTGACCGCCGCGAGCCGCGCCACGAACGCCGGGTCGACCGGCTGCGCGGCGGTGACCGTGCCCAGCGGCGCCCCGGCCGCGTCCCGCAGGTCCACCCGGGCGGCGAGGGCCCGTGGCGGCCCGGCCGCCGGGACGCCGGCCGAGCAGTCCCGCCAGGGGGTCGGCGGGGCACCCGGGGTGGCGTGGACGACACCGCCCGCGACGTCGGCGACCAGCACGGCGGCGGCCAGCCCGCGGCTGACCACCTGACCGGCCGCGGCGGCGCGGTCCTCGGTGAGGGCCACCGCGTCGGCGGCGGCGCGGAGCTGCTGACAGAGGGCGTCCACCGACGTGCGTACGGCGGCGGCGGCCACGGCGAGCCGCTCGGTGGACCGGCTGCGGTCGACCGCCGCCACGGCCGACCCCACGAAGAACGCCCCGACCAGGACCGGGCCGAGCACCACCGTCAGGAAGGCTGCGGTCAGGCGCCCGCGCAGTGTCACTCGGTCCCCCCGGAACTTCGCCGGCCGATGCTTGCGATGCTGACACAGAGCCACCACATGACCAGCGTTGCGTCAGGAGTGTTGCGTGCCGGATTTTTCTGATGGAGCGGAAGTGACCCCTGATGCGAAGCGCGAGGCGCGGGCCGCGCTGCTCACCCGCCGCCGGACGCTGACCGATCCGGAGCTGATCGCCGCCGCCGGGCGCGTCCAGGCCGAGCTGGTGGCCCTGGTACGCCGGCTGCGCCCGCGCCGGATGACCGCGTACGTGCCGGTGGCCTCCGAGCCGGGTGGCCCGGACCTGCCGGCGGTGCTGCAGGCGGCGCTGCCGACGGGCGCCGAACTGCTGCTGCCGGTGCTACGCGACGACCTCGACCTGGACTGGGCGCCGTGGGCCGGGCCGGACGCGCTGGTGGCCGCCGGGCGGGGGATGCGGGAGCCGACCTGGCCCCGGCTGGGCGTGACCGCCGTGGCCGAGGCCGAGCTGGTGGTGGTGCCGGCGCTGGCGGTGGACCGGCGGGGCGTGCGGCTGGGCCGGGGCGGCGGCTCGTACGACCGCGCTCTCGCCCGCGTCCCGTCGACCGCGTTGACCGTGGTGCCACTGCACGACGGCGAACTGGTCGACGAGTTGCCCGCCGAGGCGCACGACCGCCCGGTCCGCGCGGTGGTCACCCCGGTCGGCGGCCTGCGTACGCTGGACGCCGCCCCGCCGGCGTGACCGGGCGCGGGCGGGTGTCGCGCCCCACACTTCCGCTGGACGAATCCGGGGCGATGACGCACCATTGGCACTCGAAGACGTCGAGTGCCAACCGGCCGCGCCAGAACCGGAGGAGAACGTGCCCACGTACCAGTACGCCTGCACCGCGTGCGGTCACCAGCTCGAGGCGGTGCAGTCCTTCTCTGACGAGCCGTTGACCGAGTGCCCGACGTGCGAGGGTCGGCTGCGGAAGCTGTTCAACTCCGTCGGCATCGTGTTCAAGGGCTCGGGCTTCTACCGCACCGACTCCCGCTCGTCCGGCTCCGACCCGGGCAGCGGCACCTCCGCCAGCAAGCCCGCCGCGGGCAGCGACTCGGGCTCGTCGTCCAGCTCGTCCACGTCCACGTCGACGTCCTCGTCGTCGAACGGCTCCTCCGGCAGCACCACCAAGGCCCCGGCCGCGAGCAGCGCCAGCTCCTCCTGAGATGTAAGGAAGGGCCCCCTGTTAACGCCTCGCGTTGTACAGGGGGCCCTTCTTAACGCCTGACGGTCAGTCCCAGTGCGGCGGGCGCTGCTCCAGCAGCCAGTCGTCGTTGCCGCCGGAGCGCTCGCCCCAGCCGCGGTCCGTGTCGTCGGTGGTCTGCTCGGGCAGCATCACGAAGTCGTCGTCGCTCAGGTCGACGAGCCGGTCGTCGTCGCCGCGCGTCGCGGGGTCCTCGGTGCTCACGAGCGGCAAGACTAGCGCAGCGGGGTGTCCCCGCCGGTGCGCCGACCCGGAGGCCGGGCCCGTGCACGATCCGGAGGCGGGGGCCCGTGCGCCCAGACCCGGAGGCCAGGCCCCCGTGCGCCGACCCGGAGGCCGGGCCCCGTGCACGATCCGGAGGGCGACGGCGCGCGGCGGTGCGCCGGCCGGGCCGTACGGCGTCCGTGTGCCGATCCGGGGGCGACCGCGCGCGCCGGGCGTCGGACGGCCGGTGCGTTGGTAGCGTCGGACGGCGTGACGACCCCCGGCAGCTCCCCGGACGACTACTGGCGGCGGCCCGGCCCGGGCGCCGACGGTCCGCCCCCGGACCAGACCGGCCCGGCACCGCAGCAGCCGGCAC
Source organism: Micromonospora sp. WMMC415 (assembly GCF_009707425.1). Lineage (GTDB taxonomy): Bacteria > Actinomycetota > Actinomycetes > Mycobacteriales > Micromonosporaceae > Micromonospora. The sequence goes on from NZ_CP046104.1 coordinate 187,825, forward strand.
CGGCCGGCGGGTACGCCGGTCCCCCGCCCACCACCCCGCCCCCGAGCGGCTGGCGGCCGCCCCTGCACGTGCAGCCACCACCGCCCCGGCGGCTGCCCCCGCAGGACATGGCCGAGCTCGACCTCGCCGAGCAGCGGGCGCAGCGACTCACCTGGGCGGTGGGTGCCGTGGCCGGGGTGCTGCTCCTGGTGCTGATGTGCCTGCTCTGCTCGCGGCTGGTCCTCTGACGCCACGTCGGCGTGCCGGGTCCGCGGGCGGAGCCGTGTCAGCGCGTGCCAGGTCCGGGCGGAGCCGTGTCAGCGCGTGCCGGGTGCGAGGGGCGTCAGAGCGTGTTGCCCCAGACGGCCTCGGCGCCGCTGTGCCCGGTGAGGTAGACGTACACGAGGCTCGCGCCGGCCAGCACGACCACCACCACCGACAGCGCCGGCGTCACCCAGAACGGTAGTTTCGGGACGCGCGGGTGGCCGCTGGTCACCACGAGCAGCACGACGGCGGCGATGGCCAGCGGCAGCACGTACCGGAACGTGAGGTCGCCGTACCGGGAGTGCTCGAAGATCTGGTCGACGATCGGCCCCTGGAGCCCGCGGGCCACGAACACGTCGGTCAACTCCTCGCCGGATTGCACCGCCACCCACGCGGTGATCGGCGCCGCCACCGCCAGCAGCACGATCGCCCAGTCGATGCGGGACCGGAACCGGGGCAGCGCCACGTACGCGATCGACAGCAGCGCGAGCAGGGGTACGAACACGACCACCGCGTGCACCACCAGCGCATGCGCCGGTAGACCCAGGATCTCCTTGAACATCGGCACCTCCGGCAGGGAGCGATCGCGGGACGCCAGCCTACGGTGCACCGGTCCGCCCGCCCAGGACTCTCACCGGGGCTACACGCGCGCCTCGTCCGACCGGTTCACAGTGTTTCCGGAAACTTCCCGGCTGTGGTCGGGGCCACCCGGCTCCGGGCTCGGTTGTCGACTCACCTGCCGCGTGCTGTCATTGGCACATGTCCGCTGGTGAGGAGCTGCTCCGGTCGAAGGGCCTTCGGGTCACCCGGCCGCGCCTCGCCGTCCTCGACGTGCTCGCCGCCGGCGGCCACCTGGAGGTGGACGAGATCACCCGGCGGGTCCGGGAGCGCCTCGACTCCGTCTCCACCCAGGCGGTGTACGACGTGCTGGGTGCGCTGTCCCGGGCCGGGCTGTCCCGCCGGATCGAGCCCGCCGGCAGCCCCGCCCGCTACGAGGCGCGCGTCGGCGACAACCACCACCACGTGGTCTGCCGGGGCTGCGGCGAGATCGCCGACGTCGACTGCACCGTCGGCAGCGCCCCCTGCCTCGACCCGCACACCGCCCACGGCTTCGAGGTGGACGAGGCGGAAGTGACCTTCTGGGGTCTCTGCCCCTCCTGCCAGGCCCGGCGCTCCGCGGACGAGTGACCGCACGCCCGGCCGGGCGCTCCCGGTCGTGGCACTCTTGATCCGTGGACTCCGACGACGTAGGCCTCTTCGGCCCGGGTTCGGTCACCTGGAAGGTGCACGAGGAGCCGGTCCTGATCGTCGCCGGCCTGCGCTCGCTCTACCTGCAGGCCCTGCACCCGAGGGCGATGGCCGGGGTGGCGCAGAACAGCAACTACCGCTCGGACGCCTGGGGCCGCCTGGTCCGCACCGCCACCTACGTGGGGACCACGATCTACGGCACGACCGCCGAGGCGGAGGAGGCCGGGCGGCGGCTGCGCCGACTGCACGACCGGATGCGCGCCACCGACCCGCTGACCGGTGAGGAGTTCCGGATCGACGACCCCGACCTGCTGCGGTGGGTGCACGTCACCGAGGTGGAGTCGTTCCTCGACACCGCACGCCGGGCCGGGGTGCCGTTGAGCGCCGGGGAGATCGACGGGTACTACACCGAGCAGCGGCGGGCGGCCGCCCTGGTGGGGCTTGCCCCGGAGACCGTTCCGGGGACGGCGGCCGAGGTGGCCGCGTATTACCGCACGGTCCGGCCCGAGCTGCGGATGACCCGCGAGGCGGCCGAGACCGCCTTGTTCCTCACCGCCCCGCCGCTGCCGTGGAAGCTCAGCCTGCCGGCCCGGCTCGGGCTCACCCTGGGGCCGCCCCGCTGGGCGTACCTCGGCATCGCCGGGACGGCGCTCGCGCTGTTGCCGGCCTGGGCCCGGCGGATGTACGGCGGGCTGGGCCTGCCGACCACCGCGCTCTCCGCCGACCTGACCGTACGCGCGCTGCGGCTGGCGTTGGCGGCGGTGCCCCGCCGGTGGCGGGAGGGGCCGATGCCGCAGGCCGCCAGGGAGCGGGCCGCCCGGCTGGCCGGCGCACCGCTGCCGGGCTGATCCGCTGCCCGGTCCGGGGCGGCCTGGGCCGGCCGGACGGGGTCGCGAGCACGGGGACGGCCGGCTCGGCACGTCCCCGACTCGGGATGCGGCAGACCGCGGGCTTCCCGAAGCCGGGACACCGCACTTCGCCGTGACCCGCGACAGGCCCCGCCGTTGACGGCGCCCCGACCCGCGGCGGGGCGTCAGGACTGGCCGACGCCGCTCTCGACGGCGGCCCAGGGGTCCTTGCCCGGCGTCTCCGCCCCGACCGGGCAGGTGCGTCGGTAGTCGCACCAGCCGCAGCGCGGCCCCGGCGTGGTGGGGAAGGCCTCGTCCGGGTCGCCGCCGTCGGCCACCGCACGCTCGGCGGCCATGATGTCCCGGGCGGTCTCCTCGGCGCGGCCGACCTGCCGGGCGAGCGACTCCGTGGTGTGCTCGTGCGCGGCGACCGTGCCGGTCGGCAGGTGGTGCAGCTCCACCCGGTGGCAGGGGCGGCGGAAGGTCCGCTCGGCCGCGTACGCGTAGAGCGCCAGCGCCTGCGAGCCGCGCGCGTCGTCGGCGTCCAGCCCGGCGCGGCCGGTCTTGTAGTCCACGATGACCAGCTCCGGGCCGGCCGGCCCCGGGCGGGAGTCGATGCGGTCGGCGCGGCCGTTGAACGCCAGCACGCCGGTCTTCACGGCGACCACCCGTTCCACACCGATCGGGTCGGTGTCGGGGTCGAGCGTCGCCACGTACGCCTCGAGCCAGCCCAGCGCCCGTCGGTAGGCGGCCCGTTCCTGCTCGTCGTCCCGGTAGCCGTCGCGGACCCAGGTGCCCTTGAGCAGCGTGGCCAGCACCTCCGGGTGGCGGCGCTCGGCGGGCAGCGCGTACCAGTTCTTCAGTGCGGTGTGGACACTGGCGCCGAGCGAGTTGTGCGCCCAGGGTGGCCCCTTCGGCGGGGCCGGCCGGTCCACGTAGGAGTAGCGGTAGCGCCGGGGACAGTCGGCGTACGCCCCGAGCTTGCTGGGCGTGCAGACGAACAGCCGCTCGGGCATGCCCTCGAAGCCGAGCTGCTCGGGCTCGGCGCCCCGGGGGCGCGGCGGGGAGGTGGAAGGTCGGCCGGGTCGTCGCACACCGCGATCCTGCCACCCCGCCCCGACAGGATCAGGCCATGGTCGTGTACTGGCTGACGAACGCGGCCACCGCGTCGGCGATGAGCTGCACCGCGATCGCGGCCAGCAGCAGGCCGGCGATGCGGGTCAGCACCTCGATGCCGCCGGGGCGCAGGATCTTGACAATTCCGCCGGAGAAGCGCAGCACCACCCAGACCGCGAGCATCACCGCGACGATGGCGGCCGCGATGGCGGTGTGGTCGGCCGTGCCCTCGGCCTGCTGGACGAAGAGCATCGTGGCCACGATCGCGCCGGGGCCGGCGAGGAGCGGGGTGCCCAGCGGCACCAGGGCGATGTTGGAGGTGACCTGCTGGCTGGGGTCGTCCGCCTTGCCGGTCAGCAGCTCCAGGGCGACGAGCACGAGCAGCAGGCCGCCGGCGGCCTGGAGCGCGGGCAGGTCCACGTGCAGGTAGTCGAGCAGGGTCTGTCCGGCCACCGCGAAGATCACGATCACGCCGAGCGCCAGCGCCACGGCCTGCCAGGCCGCCCGGTTCCGGTCCCGGGCCGGCAGCGGCCCGGTCAGCGCGAGGAAGATGGGCATCATGCCCGGCGGGTCGACGATCACCAGCAGGGTCACGAAGACCTCGCCGAAGAGCTTGAGATCCACCCGACCAACCTAGCCGCGCCGTCCGGAGCGGAAACGCGGATCAGCCGGAAGCGACCGCCGTCACTCCGGCGGCGGCGATCCGCTCGTACGCCTCGACGTCGGTGGTGAACGCGCCCAGCCGGACCGTCTTGTGGCTGCCGTGGAAGTCCGACGATCCGGTGACCAGCAGGCCCAGCTCGGCGGCGAGGGCGCGGACGTGCGCCCGCTCCGCCGGCGAGTGGTCCTCGTGGTCGGCCTCCAGCCCCACCAGTCCGGCCGCGGCGAGATCCGCGATCAGCTCGTCGGGCACGATCCGTCCCCGCCGGGTGGCGCGCGGGTGGGCGAAGACCGGGACGCCCCCGGCCGCGAGCACCAGCCGGACCGCGTCGAAGACCTCGATGTCCTCCTTCGGCAGCCGGTACCGCTCGCCCAACCAGTCCGGGCCGAACGCCTCGGTCGTGGTCGCGACCAGCCCGGCCCGGATGAGCGCCTGGGCGATGTGCGGCCGGCCGACCGTCCCGCCGCCCGCCCCGGCGAGAATCTCGGACCAGCTCACCTCGATGCCGTCGGCCTGGAGCAGGCGGACGATCCGCTCGCCGCGCTCCTCCCGGGCGAGGCGTACCCGGGCCAGCTCCGCGACCAGGTCCGGGTGGTCCGGGTCGAAGAGGTACGCGAGCAGGTGCAGCGGCACGGCGGGCTCCTCGCCGTACCACCGGCAGGACAGCTCCGCGCCGCGAACCAGGCGCAGCCCGGGCGGCAGCGCGCGGACGGCGGGCTCCCAGCCGGCGGTGGTGTCGTGGTCGGTGATCGCGAGCACGTCGAGGCCGGCGTCCGCCGCCGCGCGGACCAGCTCGGCGGGGGTGAGGGTGCCGTCGCTGGCGGTGGAGTGGGCGTGCAGGTCGATCCGCGTGCTCATCGCCTGAAGCTACCGGGCGAGCGGATCGGTCCGCTCAGAAGCCGATGCCGGCGACCGGCAGCGGACGGACGTCGGCGGGTACGCCGGCCAGCGGTTGGGTCGGCACCGCCTGCCCGGCCAGGACCGGCTCGGGATCGACCCGGGCGAGGCGGTTGCCGTCGACCACGTGGACGGCCACGTCCGCTGTCCAGACGGCGGGCCCGGTCAGGGGCGGCCCGGCCGGACGGGTCACCGGCGCGCCTTCCATCCGGTCCAGGTCCACCAGGAGGGCGGTGGCCTCGCCGTTCACCAGCAACCAGCGCCCGTCGGGGGACACCGTGCCACGGCCGTCGCCGGCGAGCGCGGGACCGCAGCCGCTTCGCACCACGGTCAGCGCCCTGGCCGGGTCGAGCAGCGCGAGACAGGGGCGGCCGGGCGTACCGGCGAGAACCTGCCCGACGACCAGCCCGTCCGGGCGTACGCCGTAGATGTGGCGCGCGCCCGCGCCGGCCTCCGTCGTCGTCTCGCCGGTCACCGGGTCCCAGACGCCGTGGCCGCCGCGCTGCGCGTGCAGCCGCAGCAGGACCTCGTCGCCGACGAAGCCGACCGGCGCCGCCCCGGCCGGCAGGGAGTGCCGGGCCACGGTCATGACCTGGTTGTTGACGATGCTTCCCTTGACCAGCTCGCCGCCCTCCCGCCAGGCGACCAGGCGCGCGTCCCGGGACAGCGCGATCTCGGCCGCGCCGGCCAGCAGCACCTGCGCGACCCCGTTCGGCCGCACGACCCACAGCGAGCGGCCGGCCGGCGTCGGGGTCCCGACGAGCAGCCACCCGGCGTCGGGCGAGCGTTGGGCACGCTCGACGGCTCCCACCCCGGTCAGCCTCACCTGCCGCGCGGCGGTCGTGACGAGCACGTCGTCGACGATCAGGTCGACCGCCGCCGGCTCGGCCGGGGCGGGGAGCGGGAGCGCGGGGGTCGGGGCGGACCGCCCGGAGTCCTCGGGATCACCCAGGACGACGACGGCGGGACCGGGGACGGAGGGATCGCGGGCGAGCTGCGTCAGCCCCGCGCTGGCGGTCACCGTGGTGACCGCGGCGAGGGCGAGGCCGACGGCCGTGCGGCGGCGCTGCGCCCGCCGGGCCCGCCGGATGGCGACGTCGGCGTGGTCAGCGCCGAGCAGGCGCGGCTCGGCGACCTGCCGGGTGAGGGTCTCCCGCACCGCCTGCTCCAGCTCGTCCCGCGTCACGCCTGTTGGACGCGCCGGGGGCGCGGTCCGGTTGTCACGAGGACGGGCTGCGCTCACCGGTCCTCCGTGCGCGGCGCGCCGGCGCCCGCACGGCGGCCGGTCGGTGCTCCCACCGGCACCGGCGGCTCCTCGGTCACCGCTGGCGGGACGGGTGCTGTCCCGCCGATGACCGTCGGCTCACCCGGCCGCTCGTCGACCGGACGGGCCGGCACGCCGGTGCGCGGGGCCGGCACGCCGGTGCGCGGGGCCGGCACGCCGGTGCGCGGGGCCGGCACGCCGGTGCGCGGGGCCGGCACGCCGACAGGTGCCGGGGTACGGGTGGACCGCTGCCGCAGCGACGCCGGCTCGGCGGGAAGGTCGGCGGCGTCGACTCCCATCCGCCGCCGCAGGGTCGTCAGGGCACGGGAGGTCTGGCTCTTGACCGTGCCGGGCGAGATGTCGAGCAGGGCGGCGGTCTGGGCCTCGGACATGTCCTCGTAGAACCGCAGCACCAGCACCGCGCGCTGCCGGGCCGGGAGGGCGCTCAGGTGCCGCCAGAGCAGGTCCCGGTCAAGCTGCCGCTCGATCTCGTCGACCCCGGCCCGCTCGGGCAGCACATCGGTCGGGCGTTCACCGTGCCACCGCCGCCGCCACCAGCTGGTCGAGGTGTTGATCATCACGCGCCGGGCGTACGGTTCGACGGCCTCGATCCCGCCCAGCCGCTTCCAGGCCAGGTACGTCTTGGTCAGCGCGGTCTGGAGCAAATCCTCCGCGGTGGCCCAGTCACCGGCGAGCAGGTACGCGGTCCGCAGCAGCGCGCCCGAGCGGGCCGCGACGAACTCGCGGAACTCCTCCTCCCGCGGGTCCCTGCTCGCCACCGTCCACCTCCGTACCCCGTCCTGCCTGGCAGGCTCCCACGGAAAATGGTGTGCCGTTGATCCGATGTTCGGACAAAAACTTTCAGGCGCCGTCGTCGGCCTTGGCCTCGTCCGCTTCCTTGCCCAGCCGCGCCTCGACCGCCTGCGGCTCGTACATCTCCTCGACGACACGCAGGTAGAGCTCGTTCGGGTTGGGCAGGTTCTTGATCTCGCGCAGCGCCTGCTCCTGGCCGGCGGACTCCAGCACGAACGTGCCGTAGTTGAGCGCACGCCCGGCCGGCGTCTGCTCGTACTTCATGTCGGTGACCCGGACCAGGGGCATCATGGCCACCCGCCGGGTGATGATGCCGTTGACCACCATCACCCGCTTGTTGGTCAGGATGAAGCGGTCGTACCACCAGTCGGCGACCTTCCACGCCACCCAGCCCATCACCGCGAACCAGAGCAGCACCGCGACGGTGGTGAGGGCGCCCACGTCCTGCCCGGCGAGGAAGCCGGAGAGGTAGCCGAGCACGAAGGTGGCGGCGATGCCGATGAGCAGCGGCGTCGCGAGGTGGATCCAGTGCCGCTTCCACTCGCCCCGGTACCGCTCGGTGGGGAACAGGTAGCGGGCGACGAGGGAACTCGGCTCGTCCTCCAGGGGCAGCACCCGGCGCGGTGCCATGCCGGCCGCGTCCGCCCGCAGACCGGCCAGCTCGTCCTCGGAGATCTGGGGCGGCTGGTAGCCGGCTTCGGGATCACGGATCCACGCCCGGCCCGACCGCCCCTCACCCGCGTAGCCCGGACCGTCACCGAAGCCGGCGTCGTCCGAAAGGGAAGGGCCGTCGGACAGGCCCGGACCGGAGCCGTAGCCCGGCCCGTCGTCCGGGCCGATGCGGGGGATGGGCTCCGTGTCTCGCTCCCGGCGCTCCCGGTCTGGGTCGTCGGGGTCGAAGGGGGGACCGGAGGGGCTGCCCATCGACGGCTAGGCGACGAGGTTGGTGAAGAAGTCGCCGAACCCCTGGGCGATGTCCACGATGCCGCCGCCCAGGGACTTGAAGACGTCGGCGGCGGAGTTTGGCCGGTAGGCGATGAAGAAGATCAAGAATGCGATACCAGCCCAGGTGAGGACCTTCTTGACCATGGCGGGCCATCCTCTCGCGCGGCGCCGGGTCCGTCTACCGAAGCGGCACTCAGAGTATCAGCGTCGTGTCGTACAGTTATTCCTGCGTCCGTTCTCCGACATTCCGGGTGACTTGTCAAGCCTTCCCGTGCAGATACGGAGATGGTGCGCCGTAGACGAGTTCGGGTGGCATCCACTCGGTGAGGTCGCACAGGATGACGTCCTCGGCGAGCAGATGACCCGCACTCGCCGGCCAGGCTATCGCATGCAGCCACATTCCCCGAGCTTCGCCGGCGTACGCGCTTCGATCTGTCGGCGAGCTCACCAGCCACAGTGGAGTGGGGTGGCCGCCCACCCGGATCCTGGCCTGGCCGTGGTGCTCCGGATGCCCCGGCCCCGGATCGGTCAGCGCCTCCGCGAGCTGCGGACCCGGGTCGGGCCCGGTGATGCCGGCGAAGCGTGTCCCCAGCCCGACGCCCGGCTCCTCGGCCACGAAGACCAGGTCCGCCGGGCCGCCGCCGAGCGGCTCGGGCCCGGCGCAGGCGATCGCCGTGGCGCGCACCCCGGTCCGGTCGTCACCGGCGTACGCCACACCGGTCATCGTCCATCCCGGTGGCAGCGGCCACGGGCACCAGAGCGGGACCGCCGGCCGTTGCGGCGGGTCGGCGGCGGCGGTGACGCGGTCGACGACGCTGGCGACGATCTCCGCCCCGATGTGCTCCGGCACGTGCAGCGGCGGGACCGGCCCGCACAGGAGGCATCGCGACTCGGAGTGCATGAGGTCCGGCGGCCGGACCTCGCCGCCGCACCGGGGACAACTCACCGCGACGCTCACCACCCCACGGTCACCCCGTGGAGCGACCCCGTCAAGCGGAGCGGGCATTTCCGTTCACCTGGTGCCGACCGCTCAGGCTGGCGGCGGTCCGCCGTACGCGCGGACCCAGGCGTGCATGGCGATGCCGCTGGCCACGCCGGCGTTGATCGACCGGGTAGAGCCGTACTGGGCGATCGAGAAGAGCTCGTCACAGGCTGCGCGGGCGGCGTCGGAGAGACCCGGCCCCTCCTGGCCGAACAGCAGTACGCAGCGCCGGGGCAGCGTCGTGGTCTCCAGTGGCCGGGATCCGGGCAGGTTGTCGATGCCCACCACGGGCAGCCCCTCGCCGGCCGCCCAGGCCACGAAGTCCTCGATCGTCTCGTGGTGCCGTACGTGCTGGTAGCGGTCGGTCACCATCGCGCCCCGCCGGTTCCACCGGCGCCGGCCGACGATGTGGACCTCGGCGGCGAGGAACGCGTTGGCGTTGCGGACCACCGTGCCGATGTTGAGGTCGTGCTGCCAGTTCTCGATCGCCACATGGAAGTCGTGCCGGCGCCGGTCGAGGTCCGCCACCACCGCCTCCCGCCGCCAGTAGCGGTACCGGTCGACCACGTTGCGCCGGTCGCCGGTGGCGAGCAGTTCCGGGTCGTACCGCGGGTCGTCCGGCGGGTCGCCCTCCCACGGGCCCACACCGACGTCGAGCTGTTCACCGGTCACGGTCATAAGACGTTACGACCACCGCCGGGACGGGTCAGCGCAGGCCCAGCGCGTCGCCGAGCCGGTCGAGGAACCGGCGGTCGGCGGCACCGGGGAAGCGGTCCCCGCCCGGCTCCGCCCGGCACACGCGGGCCGCGACCGACTGCACCCACTGGCGGTACGCGGCCGAGTCGGCCGGGTCGGCGCGCCGCTGGAGCACCCGGGCCGCGGCCCGGGCGGCGGCCAGCAGGTCCACCAGGGCCTGCGTCGTCGCCCCGGGCGGCGCCGTCGACAAGGACCCCAGGTCGGCGAACCGGCCGGCCGACGGCGACGCGCCGTCGTGGCGGGCGTAGATCGCGGCCACCACGGCACGGACCAGGTCGCTGTCGAACGCCCGACCGGCCGCGACGGCGTCGAGCCCGGCCAGCCCGGCGGTGACCCCGCGTCCGGGGCGCCCCGGGCCCGGGGCGGCGGCGGCTACCACGACGCGGCCGGGCAGGGTGGTGAGCAGCTCCCACTCGGCGGTGGAGTAGACGGCGGTGGTCAGCGGTACGGCACGACGGCCGGCAGAGGACGGCTCTCCGGCGACGGAGTGGCTCATGGGGACCTCCGGCGTCAGCATATGCCCCGGTTCACCGGACAGGGCCCCTTCCATGCGCAAACGCCGGAATAGGCCGCCGGGCCGGGCGGCGTCACGCGCCCGGCCCGACCCGGTACGCCTGTCTCAGCACGGCTCGGGGAAGCTCGGCCGCCTGTCTCAGCGCGGCTCGGGGAAGCTCGGCCGCTCCGGGTCGACGCCCTCGGGTACCGCGGCCGCGGCGTACTCCTTCTTCGGCACCATGACCTTGCGCCGGAAGACGCACACCAGCGTGCCGTCCTGGTTGTAGCCGCGGGTCTCCACGGCCACCACGCCGCGGTCCGGCTTGGAGGACGACTCCCGCTTGTCCAGCACGGTGGTCTCGCCGTAGATCGTGTCGCCGTGGAACGTGGGGGCCACGTGGCGCAGGGACTCGATCTCCAGGTTCGCGATCGCCTTGCCGCTGACGTCCGGGACCGACATGCCGAGGAGGAGCGAGTAGATGTAATTGCCCACCACCACGTTCCGCTTGAACTGGCTGGACGTCTCGGCGTAGTGGGCGTCCATGTGCAGCGGGTGGTGGTTCATGGTGAGCAGGCAGAAGAGGTGGTCGTCGTACTCGGTGACCGTCTTGCCCGGCCAGTGCCGGTAGACCGCGCCGACCTCGAACTCCTCGTAGTAGCGGCCGAACTGCATCCTTGTCCCCTTCGACGGGCGGCGATGGAGTTCGGCACAGCATGCCTTATCGGGTGTTAAGGCGAGGAGCGGGGCGGTGGCGGCCGGGAAATGTCACACGGCGGCGACCTGGGGGGAGACGCAATGAGCGGCGGGGCCCTCCCCGGCACCCGCCGCCCACGCTCTGATGCGAGAGATTCTGCCCCACCCGACCATCCAACGGACAGAGACGGGGATCACATTTATCCTTTTGTAACACTACTCTCGGTCATCGAGATCAGTTGTGGGAGCGATCTCTGGCGCTGGGTACCAGCATGTCAGGCCTCAAGTTACCGATTCGTAACAGCCACCGGCCGCGATCTCCATGGAAACGCTCCCATTACCCCTCGTCACGCAAGTGCGGCATGCACTTGCGCTACGCACACTCACCCGCCACCGACGGCGGTCGATGATGGTGATCCACCCCGCCCGCGCCTTCCCGAGCCGTTTCAGCCCCTCTGGACCGGGAATTCGACGAGGTACGCCCTGGTTCCACCAGACGTAGCTATTCCGCGGTGATCGGAGAGATTCCCATGGCAACCGTTGAGCTGACCACGGCAAACTTCGACGAGGTGACCAGCCGCGACGGCATCGTGCTGGTCGACTTCTGGGCCGACTGGTGCGGCCCCTGCAAGCGGTTCGCCCCGGTCTACGAGCGCTCCTCGGACAAGCACCCCGACCTCGTCTTCGGGAAGGTCGACACCGAGGCCCAGCAGGAGCTGGCCGCGAAGTTCGACATCCGGTCCATCCCGACCATCATGGCGATCCGCGACGGCGTCATCGTCTTCGCGCAGCCGGGTGCGCTCCCCGAGTCGGCCCTGGAGAACCTGATCGAGCAGGTCGAGGGGCTCGACATGGACGACGTCCGCAAGAAGCTCGCCGAGCACAAGCACTGATCCACGCACCGACGACGGCCGGGCCCGCATGGGCCCGGCCGTTCCTCGTCACGCCAGGCGAGGATCACCGGCCGCCGGCGGCCAGGGTCGCCAACATCCCCTCGCAGCTCCGTACGACGACCTCGGCGCCACGCCGCTGCGGCAGGCGGAGCAGCGGATCCTCCGCCCGGTCCCGCCATCGCCACTGCGCGTCGGCCGCGGCCTGCCAGAGCTGGTGGGCCGGTGCGTCGTGCTCGAAGCCGAGCCGGGCGGCCAGCCCGACTCCGTCGCCGCCCACCAGCCGACGCGCCTCCGCGGCCAGTTCCGTGTCGAAGCCGAGCCCGGCGCCGCGCAGCGCCGCGAGCAGGCGCAACTCCTGGAACTCGTGCGCCCCGGCGAGAATCCGCTCGGTCGAGCCGAGCAGCTCAGCGGTACCGGGACCCGGCTCGTCCCGCAGCACCTCCTCCAGCCCGACCAGCGCCGAGCGCGCCTTCAGCGTCTCCTGCCGGTCGATGAAGAGCCGGCTCACGGACTCCCGCAGCTCGGTCAGGCCGCTACGCCGGATCAGCTCCCCGGACAGCTTGGTCCGGCTGTCGCAACCCGTACGTACCAGGGTCGTCGCCAGCCGGACCCCGAAGAGCCCCAAGCGGTCCAGCAGCGCGGCGCGCTGCGCGGCGTCCACGCGTGCCGGCGGCTCCCCGCGGAGGAACCGCTCGGCGGAGAGCAGGTACGCCTCCAGCTCGGGCCGTGGAACGCGGGCCAACTCCGCCAGCGCGGCGAACTCGGACCCGGTGAGCAGCCGCCCGGCCAGCCCGACCAGACCGCTGCAGGCCAGCACGGTCAGGGACAGCGCCCCGACCGCCGGGTCCCGGTGCATCCGCCGGGCCAGCTGGCGGGCGGTCAGCAACGCGTCGACGCGTCCGCCGCCGACCTCGTCGGCACGGGACAGCACCAGCATCATGTTCACCGGGGCGACCTGCCCGGTGGCGCTCTCCCGGGCGGCGGTCAGCACGCGCAGGTCGGAGGCGCGCCCGTCGCGGGTCAGGTAGAGCACCGCGTCGGCGTCGCGCAGCACCCGGTCCAGCACCGTCGCCCGACCGTGCTCGTCCGGACCGGTTACCGGCGGCGTGTCGATCAGGGTGAGCTGCCGCAGCGCCCGGGTGGGCCAGCGGACCACGATGTCCCGCAGCTCCCCCGCCCGCCAGCCGACCAGGTCCACCCGCATCCCGGTCGCGGACTTGACGACGGTCAGGTCCCGCGGCGGATGGCCGGTCGGGTACGCGGTGGCGCGCGGGCGGTCGCCGTCCTCGTACCAGGTGAAGAAGGTGTCGCCGTCCGCTCCCTCGACGGGCGCGACCTCCTCGCCCATGATCGCGTTGAGGAGCGTGGACCGGCCGGACCGCCACGGCCCGGCGATCGCCACCCGCAACGGCTGCTCCAACCGGGCCAGCTCGCCGCGCAGGCGGCCGGTTGCCCGGGGGTCGTCCCGGTAGAGCTGGAGCGCGCGGTGCAGGAGACCCCACACCTCCTCCACCAGGGTGGTCGCGGCCGTCACGTCAGGTTTTCCAGTGGTACGGAGGCCGGCCGCCCCACGGCGAGCTGCTGGGCCTGCTCGTAGAGCGCGGCCAGCCGGGTGATCTTCAGCCGGATCTCGCGCTGCCGCTGGTCGCGGGCCGCCGCGTCGGTGTCGGCCGCCGCCTTGGCGCTCCGAAGCGAGCGGATGATTCCCTCCTGGAGCTCCTCGGTCAGGACGGCGAAGTGGTCCCGCAGCATCCGCTGCACCTGGCGGGCGGTGTCGCGGCGGTCCCGGGTGGCGCGGACGAAGAAGTCGTCGACGTGCCGCTGCACGGCGGCCTTGACGGTGGACTGGCGGCGGCGGAGCAGTTGCCGGCTCTCGTCGTGGATGCTCTTGCCACCGAACAGCGCACCGGCGCCGATCGAAACCGGGTTGATCATCGGCATCCCGGCCAGCGTCAACGCCAGGCCGAACATCAGCAGGCCGCCGTACGAGCCCTTCATCCCCGTCATGACCTTCTGGGTGGCGGTGAACCGGTCGACCCGGGGACGCTCCATCTCGGGGAGCCGTTCCGCGAGGTGCTCCGGCACCACGGCGGACCAGGGCGGCAGAACGTCGTGGCCGTACCGGGCGAAGTGGGCCGCCACGCGGCGGGCGACCCAGTCGCAGCGCTGGACGAGCCACTCCCGGTTCGACTCCGCCGCCTCGACGAGGCTGCGGTCCAGCCACTCCTGGAAGGTGTCCCAGGCGGTCAGGGGGTCGGCGGAGTCGAACGCCTCGTCGACCGTACGCAGGATTTCGCGGGTGCGGTCACGCAGGTCGTACTCGAGGTCGGAGATGAGATCGGTCATCTCGTCGGCGAGCGTGTTCTGCCATCGCGTGGAGCACCGGCGCAGCTCGTCCACCTCACGCTGGGCGGCGTGCAGCCGGGAGATCGGCCCGGTGTCCTTCTCGGCCTCCCGGCTCTCCAGTTCCGCGCGCAGCGGCGCGGCGAGCTGTTCCAGGACCGTACGCGCGGTCAGGCCGACCGCCGCGCGGGCCAGCGGGTCCGGCTTGCCGGCCAGGTCCCGTCGCAGCCGGGCGATCAGCGCCGGAAAGCCGGACTCGGCGTTGAGGGCGTGGTCGTCGGTGGCGGCGGCCCGCAGGCGCAACGCGGCCGAGACGGGGATCAGCGGCGCCGGGACGCCGGCCTCCGCCAGGTGCTTCCGGTTCCGCTCGGCGACGGCACGCCAGTCCGGCACCAGATCCGTCCGGGTCTGGATCACCACCACGTTCGGATGCGACCGGGTGACGTGCAGCAGCATGTTGAGTTCGGCGACGGACAGCTCCCGGGTCGAGTCGGAGACCAGGAGCACGGTGTCGGCCCGGGCCAGCGTGGCAGCCGGGACGCCCGCGCCGATCGCGGTCACCTCGTCGGTGCCGGGCGTGTCCACCAGCACCAGTCCCGCCTTGAGCAGGGCGCGCGGCAGTCCGATCTCGACGTGCGCGGGCCCGCTTCCGGCGTGCCGGCCGAACGTGCCGGCAACCCCGGCGGCGATCCGGTCCAGCGGCACCGGCGTCCGCTCGGCGTTCGCCGGTACGGGACCGACCGCCGGCCGCACGGGGGCGGGATCCTCGACCACCGTCGCCACCGGCGCCTCCGCGTACCCCACCATGGTCGGCAGGACGGTCGTGGCACCGTCGCCGACGGGGCACACCGGAGCGTTGACGATGGCGTTGACGAGTTGGCTCTTGCCCTGCTTCGGCTCACCGACGACCAGCACGCGAAGCGTCGGATCCAGCAACTGGACCCGCTTCCGGCGCACCGTCTGGAGCAGGTCACCCCGGCCGTACGCCTGACACGTACGGCCGATCTCGTCCAGGATGTCCAGCCAGATCCCCGCGACCACGCAACAAGTGTGCTGATTTAAACGTAATTATCAAGAGGGATCGGATAGGGCCGGGTGGAGGGCCGGGCCGGGATGGGTGACCCGGCCCTCCGTTCCCCTCCCGCGAGGTGCGGTCAGAGCAGCCCACCGGTGATGTCCAGCAGGCCGCCGTTGCCGGAGGCGCTCGCGCCGCCGGTCGCGTCCCCGTCACTCCGCAGGTTCAGGCCGACACCGTCGGTCACGCCACCCACGGTGCCGGTGGCCCCAAACAGGACACCGTCCACCGGCTGTGCGACACCGCCCACGGTGGACGGAACGTCGACCGACGACACCACGCCGGACACGGCGCGGTCCACGCCGAGCCCCTCCAGGGTGTCGTCGACGCCGAGCGACCCGACGACGCCGTCGATCTGCGCCTGGGTGCCGGGAAGGACGCCCAGGTCGCCGCCGAGCAGCCCGTCGCCGTACTGCCCGTACTCGGCGGTGCCGAGAGTGCCGTCGACGCCGCCCACGGTGCCCGTGGCGTCCCCGACGACCGGGTCCGCGACGGTGTCCACGGCGCCGACGACGTCGGCGTCCAGGGTGTGCGTCACGTCGTGCACGCCGGTCAGGTCGGTGGTGAGGCCGGTCGGCCCCACGCCCAGGCCGATCCCGGGCAGCACGTTCACGCCGGCGGACACGGTGGCCGGGTCGACCGCGATGGCGCCGAGGACACCCGCCTTGACGTCCACGCCGTTGTACGAGGTGCCGACGCTGATCTGCTGCGTCACGGCCTGCAACTGGCCGACCACGTCGGTCGCGTCGGTCACCAGCGGGTCGACCCCGAGCTGCTCGGTCGTCATCGCGAGCGGCACCAGACCCTGCACCGGGGCGTAGTCCACCACCAGCGGCACCACGTCCTGGACGTCGGCGGCGGTGATGTCGGTGAGGCCCGCAGCCTGCAGCGCACCCTCCGGGTCCAGGTCGAAGGCCGCCCGGGCGTCGGGGTCGGTGAGCAGGTTGAGTACGAAATCGTGCAGGGTCTGGTGCGAGTCCATGGGCCCGTTCTCCTCGACGTAGCGGTCCAGCGATCGTTCGCCGGCAGCGACGATATGGACGGAAGCCGGCGTGGCACATCGGGGACCGGCCCGCAACCGGGCCCGCGGCGCGGGGGGCGCCGACGCTCCTCCGTTAGGGGGAATGGGGGATCCGGGACGGCCAGAGTTAGGGTCTCGACGCCGGAGTGATCTCTGGTACGAACGTAGGAGCCCCCGGGAGGTCACCGGGGTGGGCCGTCCGGTGCACGGGCACCGTCGCTGTCGGCCGGGCCAGCTCGCGCCGGAAAGAAGCGAATGTCGTACGTCCTGGGGATAGACATCGGAAACACGAACACAGTCGCCGCGGTCGCCCGGCGGCAGGGCGCGACGTGGGCCCGCCCGGAGACGGTCGTCCTGGACGGCAGGTCGACGACCGTGCCGTCGGTGCTGCACGTGTCGGTCGACGGAACGCTCACCGTCGGTGAACCCGACCCGCCGGACCCCGGCCGCACCGCACGGTGTTTCCTGCGCCGGGTCGGCGACGAGGTGCCCCTGCTCCTCGGCGGCGAGGCGTGGCCCCCGCACACGCTGACCGCCGCGCTCGCGGCGTGGGTGGTCGACCAGGTGGCCGGCGCGGAGGGCGGGCCCGCGGAGGCGCTGGTGTTCAGCCACCCGTCGAGCTGGGGCCCGCACCGACGGGACCTGCTGCAGTGGGCGCTGCGGGAGGTCGGCCTGCACCACGTGACGTTGCTGCCCCGCGCGGTGACCGTGGCGGAGAGCCACGCCGCCCGCGGCGTCGTGGACGGGACGGCCGCCGTCTACGCCCTCGGCGGCGAGACGTTCGAAGCGGCGCTGGTGCGGCGGACGCCGTACGGCACGTACGAGACGTTCGGCCGCCCGCAGGCGCTGGACACGGTCGGCGGCGTCGACTTCGACGAGGCGCTCGCCGAGCACGTACGGACCGTGCTCGCCCGGGACCTCGCCGCCGTCGACCCGCTCGACGCGCCGGTGGTCCTGCGTACCCTGCTGCCGCAGTGCGAACTGGCCAGGCGTGGCCTCAGCCTGGGCGACGAGGTGGACGTGCTGCTGGCCCTACCCGGCGGCACCCGCCGGGTGCCGGTGACCCGCCCGCAGTTCGAGACCATGATCCGGCCGGCCGTCCGGGCGACGGTCGACCTGCTGCTCCACGCCGTCCACTCCGCCGGACCGACCCCGGCCCAGCTCGACGGTGTCCTGCTAGCCGGGGGCTCCGCCCGGGTCCCGCTGATCGCCGACCTGCTCACCGCCGCCCTCGGGATCCCGGTCGAGGTGGAACCGGATCCCCACCACACGACCGCCGTCGGGGCGGCACTCGCCGCGTGTCAGGTGATCTCGCCGTCGCCGCGGCCCCCCACGCCACGGGAGACCCCTCCCGCCGCCACCCGGTACGCCGCCGAGGACGTCGGACCCCGGCGCGATGACCGCCACCCGGCGGTGCCGGACGAACCACCACCGCGCCCCCCGGTCCGGACCGCCCCGCTGGACCTGCCGAAGGCGTCCCGGCTCACCCGGATCAGGGCACGCGGACGCGAAGGATGACCATGATGATCATGAGCAGCACCCGCCCCTCGCGGCCGGTCCCGGGCACCGCCCCGCACGCCCTGCTCGAGACGGTCACCGCGGATCCCGACGGGCCGCTGGCGCTCGCGCTGAGCGCCCCGGCCGGCCACGGCAAGACCTTCCTCCTCCAGGAACTGGCCCGGATCCACCGGCAGGCCGGTCTCCCGGTGCTGACGTCCGTGCCCGACGCGGACACCCCGGTCGAGCCGGAGGCGATGCTCCTGATCGACGACGCCCACCTCCTCGACGCGCCCCGGGTGCACCGGCTGCGGGACCTCGCCGTCGCGGGCCACCGCCTGGTGGTCGCCCACCGGCCCTGGCCGCGCCGCGCCGAGCTGCTCCGGCTCACCGGCACGCTCCGACGGCCGGCGGCTCCGCTCCTGCCGTTCACGCCGGACCAGACCGCCGCCTGCCTCGGCGTCGAGCCCGGGCTGGACCGGCGGCCCGACCTCGCCGACTTCGTGCACCGGCAGACCGGGGGTGTGCCGCGGGACGTGGTGCGGCTGCGCCGCGCCCTGGCCGACGGGGAGCGGGGACCGGACGTCCCCAGCCAGCCGCCGCGGTCCGTCCTCCTGGAACTCGGCCCCGACCTGGCCGGCGTGAGCGCCGACGCCCGCCGGCTCCTGCTGGCTCTCGCCGCGGGCGTCACCCTGCCGGTGGACCTGCTGGGCGACCTGCTCGACCGTGGGCCGGATGCGGTGGACGAGCTGGTCGCCGAGACCGTGGCCGCCGGGCTCCTCGGCGCGGACCAGCAGATCACGCCCCTCGTCCGGCGGGCGGTCGTCGCGCTCTCCCCCACCGCCGACCGGGCGGCGGTGTGGCGCCGCCTGGCCGAGTCGCAGCTCGCGCGGGGCGGCCCGCTGCTTCCCCTGGTCCGCGCCATCGCCCCCGCCGGCGGCACGGCGGCGTGCCCGGCGCCGGTGCTGATCGCCGCAGCGGAGGAGGCCCTCGCCGGGGAGCCCGCCCTCGCCGCCGAGCTGTACGCGTCGGCCACGGCGGCCGGGCATCCCGCCGCCGCCCGGCAGGCGCTCGCCGCCGCCCTCGCCGGCGACCTCGACGCCGCCCTCCGGCTGGCCGACCGGCTGCTGGCGACCGCCGCCCCCACCGAGCGCGCGGAGGCGGCGCTGGTCGCCGCCACCGCGCTGGCCCACCGGGGCCAGGCGCGCCGCAGCGTCGAGCTGTACCGCTGGTCGGGGAGCCCGCCGTCGGCCGCGTTCGCCGCCGTCGGCGCGCTGGCCACCGGGCACCCCGACGCCGACGCGCCGACGTCCGGCGACACCGGCGCGCCACCCACCCTGCACGGCAGCGCCGCCCGGTTGCTGGCCGAGGGGGTACGCGCCAGCGTCGACGGCCCGCCCACCGCCGCCCTCTCCACGCTCGTGCAGGCCGCCGCGCTGCTGGAACCGGACGGCCGGGCGGTCCTCCTGCCGGACAGCCCGGCGGCACTCGCGGCGTTGACCGGGATGCACTGCGGTGAGCTGGACATCGCGGAGGGCGTCCTGCACCGTGCGGTGGCCAGCGGCGTCGGTGGGCCCCTGATGGTCCCCCGGCACCGGCTCCTGCAGGCGTGGATCGCGATGCTCCGGGGCCGTACGGTCGCCGCCGGCGGCGCGCTGGCCGAGATCGGGGCCGGTCGGGTCCTGGAGTCGAGGGATCTACTCTTCGCCACCGCCCTGGAACTGGGCGTCGCGCGGCGCAACAGCGACCTCGCCGGCCTCCAGCGGGGCTGGGGACGCGCGCTGGAGGCGGTCGTCCGGCACCCGGTCGACCTGTTCACCCTCCTGCCCCTCGGCGAGCTGGCCGTGGTCGCCGCCCGGCTCGGGGACCTGCCCCGGCTGGAGCCGTACCTGCGGGAGGCCCGCGAGCTGCTCGGCCGGCTGGGTGAGCCGCCACTGTGGAGCACACCGCTGCACTGGAGCGGGCTGCACGCGGCGATCCTCGCCGACCAGCCCGCGGTCGCCGACGAGCACGTCGCCGCGCTGCTCGCCACGGCTGACCGCAGCCGGTACGCGGCGGTGGTCGCCGCCGCCGGGGCGAGCTGGGTCGAGGTGCTGCGCGGGTCGGTCGACCCGGTGCGCGTGGAGGCGGCCGCCCGCGGGTTGCACGACGTGGGACTCCGCTGGGACGCCGCCCGGCTGGCCGGCCAGGCGGCGATCCGCACCGCCGACCGGAGGGCGATGACGACGCTGCTGGACTGCGCCCGGATGTTCC
This sequence comes from Micromonospora sp. WMMC415, assembly GCF_009707425.1. GTDB lineage: Bacteria > Actinomycetota > Actinomycetes > Mycobacteriales > Micromonosporaceae > Micromonospora. The sequence goes on from NZ_CP046104.1 coordinate 207,869, forward strand.
AGGAACGGCCGCCCACCCAGCGGGGCGGGCAGCCGTCGGCGACGGGTGGCGGGACGGACGCGGAGGGCGGCACCGCCGGCCCGCGGCACCGCCTCAGCGAACGCGAACAGGAGGTGGCGGAGCTCGTGGTCGCCGGGTTGACCTACCGCGAGATCGGGGACCGGCTCTTCATCTCGGCCAAGACCGTGGAGCATCACGTGGCCCGGATGCGGTCCCGGCTGAACTGCGCGAGCCGCGCCGAACTGCTGGCTCTGCTGCGGACCGCCGTGGCGGACCGGTCGAGCAGCGCCGGCGCCGGGTTCTGGCCGGAGCGGAGGACGCGATGAGCCCGACCCAGGACCGCGCGATCCGTACGCGCCTGCTCGCCCTGGCGGCCGTGCTGCTCGTCCTCTGGTCGTACGCCGCCTACCTGACCAGCCGGGACACCGCCGACATGCTCCGGGTCCGGGCCCTCGCCGGGGGCCTCGGGCAGCCGGCCGACCGGCTGATCCTCGCCCTGCAGGCCGAGCGCCGGCTCACCGTCGGCGCGATCGCCCGTGGCGAGCCACCGGTCACCCTCGCCGACGTCCGCGCCGGCACGGACCGGGCGGTCACCGGGGTGGAGACCGGTCGGGACACGCTCAGCCTCCGGCTGCTCGGCGGCGGCGAGGCCCGGGACCGGGCCGGCGACCTCGCCGGCCGGCTGCGCGACCTGGCCGACCTCCGGTCCCGGATCGATGCCGGACGGGTCCGGTGGGCCGACGCGGCCGCCGGCTACGACGGACTGGTCGACGCCGCGTTCGCGGTCTACGGGCCGGTGTGGAGCACGCGGGACAGCAACCTGGCGGCCGAGACCCGTGCCGTGGTCGCCCTGGCCCGTGCCCGCGAACTGCTCGCCCGGCAGGACGCCGTGCTCACCGGCGCGCTGGCCGGCGGGCTCTCCCCCGAGGACCGCCGGCACCTGGCCGGGCTCGTGGCCGTCCAGCGGCACGCCCGCGCCGAGGCGGCCGCACACCTTCCCGCCGACGGGCGGGACGACTACCGGCGGCTGGTGGAGAGCCCGCGGTTCCTCGGCCTACTGCTGGCGGAGGACCGGCTGACCGGTGCCGGCGCGCCGCCCACCGAGGAGGCCTGGCGGTCCGGCGTCGAGCCGGCTCTCGGCGGGCTCGACGAGCTGGCGCGGAGCACGGCCCGGCGCAGCGTCGAGCGGGCCGGCGTGGACGCCGCCGTCGCGCTCGGGTGGGCCGGTGCCGTGGTGGGGCTCGGGCTGATCACCGTGCTCGGCGTGCTCTGGGGCTGGGCCCGGGCCGTACGCCCGCTGACCCGGCCCGCGTCCGGCGTGGCCGCGGCCCCCGGGGAGCTGTTCCTCCAGCTCACCCGGCGCAACCAGGCCCTCCTGCGGGCGCAGCTCGACCTGCTCGACGAGATGGAGCGACGTGATCGCGCCCCGGAGGACTCGGCCGACCTCTTCCGCCTGGACCACCTCGCGACCCGGATCCGGCGGAACGTGGAGAAGCTGGTCACCCTGGCCGGTGGGACGCCGGCCCGGCGGTGGCGGCGGCCGGTGCCGCTGCTGGACGTGGCGCGGGGCGCGATGGCCGAGGTGCCCGACTACGAGCGGGTGCTGGTCGCGCCGCACTGGCCGTGGGAACTGGCGGGACCGGCCGCCACCGACGTCGTGCACCTGCTGGCCGAACTGATCGAGAACGCCCTCGCCTTCTCGCCCGCGAACACCACGGTACGGGTCACCGGCGTCCCCGCCGGCCCGGGTTGCCAGGTCGTCGTCGCCGACGACGGGCCGGGCCTGCCGCCCGAGCTGCGGGCGGAACTGGAGGGCCTGCTGGCCGATCCCCCGCCGGACGTCCCACCCGGACGGGCGGGTCTGTACGCCGCCGCCCGCCTCGCCGCCCGCTGCGGCGCCACGATCTCCCTGCGCCCCGGCCGACGCGGGGGCACCGAGGCCGTCGTAGGCCTCCCCGCGTCCCTGGTGACGCTGGTCGGCGCACCCGCCGGGTCGAACGGACGCGTACCGCGCCCGGCCGACCGGGTCGGCGCGCCGGACCAGCCGCCGGGTCGGGTCCAGCCGTCCGAGCAGCCGTCGGCCGGGCCCGCGACCGTCGAGATCCCCGCCGCGACGGCGGGCGGACCGACCAACCCGGCGTACGTCGCGCCGGCTCCCGCGGCCACGAACGGAGAGACCGGTGGACCACTCCGGAGACCGTGAGGAGGCGTGGTACGACGACGACGCCGGGCCGGTCGCGCGCCCGTACACGGTGACCCGCGGCCGGACCGCGCCGGTGGGACGGTTCGATCTGATCGCCCTGGTCGTGACCCGGCCCGGTGCGGTCGTGCCGGGCGGGCTCTTCCCGGAACACCGGGAGATCCTGCGGCGCTGCCGGCAGCCCCTCTCGGTGGCGGAGGTGGGCGCGGCGCTCGACCTGCCGGTCGGCGCCGTCCGGGTACTGCTCGGTGACCTGGTGGAGGCCGGCCTGGTCGAGACGCGGGAACCGTCCTCGCCCGGCGAACGGCCGTCCATGGAACTGCTCACCGCGCTGCTCGCCGGACTTCGCTCCCTGTGACCGCGGACGACGACGGAGCCGGCCCGGGTGGGTGGGACGCCTCCGGCGGAGAACTGAAGGGTAAGGACTTGCCGGCATCACCGCGCGAGCCACGGCGGACCGTGGCCATCATCATTCTCGACTGGCTCATGGCCACGGCCGGATCCGTCGCGCGCGCCCTGGGCGGCCGGGACGGCTCCCGTGCCGGGTGGGTCGCCGTCGGCGCGGCGCTGGGCGTCATGGCGGCGACGGTGGTGTCGGTCGTCCTGGTGCTGCGCGCGCCGGAGCGACTGGCGCCGGTGGCGCTCGACCCACCGCCGGACGTGACCGTCGTCGAGCCGCCGCCGGCCGGGACGCCCGGGCGGAGGGCGAGCCCCGCCTCGACCCGGCCGGCACCGACCTGGAGCGGCCCCTCCCGCACGCCGCCACCGGCCAGCCCTTCGGCCACGCCGGCGCCGTCCTCGGCGCCGGCCGCTCCCCCGGCACCCGTCGCGCTGACCGCGGCGTTCGCCGTCACGGACACCGCCCTGCTCAGCTACCGGGCCGCGGTGACGATCGGCAACCCGGGCAGCGGTCCGGTGCCGGGCTGGACGCTGGTGATCACGCTGCCGGAGGAGTCGCTCCACGTCACGGCCGTCGAGGGCGCGCGGGCGAGCCGCGACGGCGCGAACTGGACGTTCGTACCGGACGGACCCGGCGGGCAGGTGCCCGGCCAGGGCTCCCTACGTGTGTCGTTCCGGGTGAGCGGCTCCTCCGTCAGCTCGTTGCCGACGGCCTGCACGATCGACGGCGCAGCCTGCACCGGGCTCTCCGACTGACCGGCGGTCCTTGCGTACGGCTCGTACACGTGTTCGAATAGGGCATGCGCTGGGACAACCTCTCCGCTCCCCCGGACGAGGGGCGTCCCGACGGGCCAGCGCCAGCGACGCCACCCCTGCCGCTGGCGCTGCCCGGCGCGGTCGCCCGCACCTTCGACACGCCCGGTTTCGCCGGCATGACCTTCTACGAGGTGCGGGCCAAGTCGATCATCAATCGAGTGCCCGGCGCCTCCCGCGTTCCCTTCGAGTGGACGATCAACCCGTACCGTGGCTGCAGCCACGCGTGTGTCTACTGCGTGTCGGGCGACACCCCGATCCTCATGGCCGACGGCCGGCAGCGGCAGCTTCGCGACGTGGAGATCGGCGACCGGATCTTCGGCACCGAGCGCCGGGGCGGGCGTCGCCGCTACGTCGTCACGACCGTGCGCGCCAAGTGGTCCACCGTCAAGCCGGCGTACCGGTTGACGCTCGACGACGGCACGACCCTGGTGGCGAGCGGCGACCACCGGTTCCTCTCCGACGAGGGCTGGCGGTACGTCGCCCCGGGCGCGGGTCGCCGGCGGCGGCTGGTCCCGGGCGAGCGGCTGCTCGGCACCGGCTCGTTCGCCGAGGGCCACAAGGACTCGGCGGACCACGACCGCGGGCACCACCATGCGACGTCGGCCGGCCGGCCACCTCCTCCGGGCCGAGCCGGTGACCGGGCCGAGAAGCCGGACGCGCCGACCGACGAGTGGCTCCTGGGGCTGCTGGCCGGGGCGTACGACCGGGCCGGCCGGTCCAACAGCGGCGCGCTGCGCATCGGCCTGCCGGACGGCGACCTGTTCCACGACGTCACCGCGGCTCTCGAGCACTTCGGCTTCACGTTCGTCCGGGAGGACCACAACCTTCCCGGTGGGCCCCGCCAGCTCCGGTTGACCGGCGGGCTCCGCGAGCGCCTGCGGTTCCTGCACCTGACGGGGGCCTCGTCGGGCCGTCTGGTCGAGGGGGCGCCGGTGCCCCGCGTCACGGCGCCGCGCGTGACCGCCGTCGAGCCGCTCGGTGTGGAGTTGCCCCTGTTCGACATCACCACCGGCACCGGGGACTTCATCGCCAACGGGGTGGTCAGCCACAACTGCTTCGCCCGCAACACCCACACCTACCTCGACCTGGACGCGGGCGCGGACTTCGACCGCAAGGTGATCGTCAAGGTCAACGCGGGTGAGCTGGTCCGTCGCGAGCTGGCCGCGCCGCGCTGGCGCGGCGCGCACGTCGCGATGGGCACCAACGTGGACTGCTACCAGCGCGCCGAGGGCCGCTACCAGCTCATGCCGCAGATCATCGGCGCCCTGCGGGACTTCGCCAACCCGTTCTCGATCCTCACCAAGGGCACCCTGATCCTGCGCGACCTGTCCCTGCTGCGCCAGGCCGCCGAGGTGACCCGGGTCGGCATCTCGTACTCGGTCGGCTTCGTCGACGAACGCCTGTGGCGGGCGGTCGAGCCGGGCACGCCGAGCCCCCGCCGCCGGCTGGACGCGGTCCGCCGGCTCACCGACGCCGGCTTCGCCGTCGGGGTGCTGATGGCGCCGATCCTCCCCGGGCTCAGCGACGACGACGAGTCGATCGACGCGACCGTGTCGGCGATCGCCGCCGCCGGCGCCGCCAGCGTGACGCCGCTGGCGCTGCACCTGCGCCCCGGCGCCCGGGAGTGGTATGCGCGCTGGCTCGGCCGCGAGTTCCCCCACCTGGTGCCCCGCTACCGGGAGCTCTTCCGGTCCGGCGCGTACGCCCCGCAGTCGTACCAGCGGGAACTCACCGCCCGGGTGCGGATCGCGGCACGCCGGCACGGCCTGCACCGGGGCGAACGCGGCGACAACCGCCAACGTCCCGACCCGGCACCGCCGCCGGCACCCGAGCAACTGTCGCTGCTTTGACGTTCTCTCTGCCCTAAAGGACCGAGATTCCCTCCACGCTGCGCGTGGAACACGCGGCGTCCGGGTGGATTACCGCTTCGCCGCGCGGTGCCACCATCGCTGATGGTCTGACCCGCGCTCCACGGTCGTTTAGGCTCTCGGCGCGTCCCGCCGCGAGCACGTTCATGGCCGCGTTGACGTCTCGGTCGTGGGCCGCTCCGCACGTGCAGTCCCACGACCGGGTCGACAGATCCAACTTATCGGTGATCCGGCCGCAGTCGGAGCACATGCGGGTGGGACGGGAAGAACCGGTCCACCCGGGCGAAGGTGCGCCTGTACCGGGTGGCCTTGTACTCCAGCATGGCGATGAAGCGGGCCCAGCCCGCATCGTGTACCGACTTGGCGAGTCGGGTCCGGCCGAGACCGGCCACGCACAGGTCCTCGACGTACACCGCTTGGTTGTCGCGGATGATCGCCGTGGACAGCTTGTGCTGCCAGTCCCGCCGGGTGTCGGCCACCTTCGCATGTGCCTTCGCCACCTTGACGACAGCCTTTCTGACGGTTGTTGCTACCCCGCTGCTTGCGGGACAGGTCTTGCTGCAACCGGCGCAGCTTGCGGGCCGCGCGGCGCAGGAACTTCGGTGCGGCGATCTTCGTGCCGTCCGACAGCACCGCGAAGTGCGTCAGGCCCAGGTCGATACCGACCTCCGCCTCGTTTGACGGCAATGTCTCGTCCTCGGCGGTCTGCACAACGAACGACGCAAAGTACCGGCCCGCCGCATCCCGGATCACTGTCACGGACGACGGTTCGGCCGGGAGGTTGCGCGACCAGCGGACCGGTACGTCGCCGATCTTCGGCAACCGAAGGCGGCCGTTGTCGAGCACCGCGAACCGGGCGTTACGGGTGAAGCGGATGGCCTGCCGGTTGTCCTTTCGGGAGCGGAACCGTGGCGCAGCCACCTTGCGGCCCTTGCGCTTGCCCATGACCGAGTTGAAGAAGTTGCGGTACGCGCTGTTCAGATCCGCCATAGCTTGCTGCAACACCACCGCCGACACCTCACCCAGCCACGCCCGCTCGGGGGTGCGCTTGGCCTCGGTGATGACCCGCTTCGACAGCTCGCCGTCCGACAGGTACGGCTCACCGTTCTTTCGGGCCTCCTGACGTGCGCGCAGCCCGTCGTTGAACGCCACCCGCGCGCACCCGAACGCCCTCGCCAACGCTTCCTGTTGCCCGAGCGCCGGGTAGACGCGGTAGTTGTATCGAAGCCGCAGCTGCACGTACAGCAGAGTACAGCGGAGTACGATCGCTGGTCATGAGCGACACGACCGAGGTCCGCGCGAGCGACCTTCGACAGAACCTGGCTGACATGCTGAACGACGTCGCCGTGCACGGCCGCATCGTCTATGTGACCCGCAACGGCCGCCGGATCGCCGCACTCGTCCCCGTGCCCGCGGCCGAGCAGATCGAGAAGCCACCGGTCTAAGGCACGGCCCGAGCCTTGACGACCCTCCCCACCCGGGCCTACACCCCCCGCCCTGAAGCGCGGAGCACTGGCCGCCTCCTGGTAGCGGACCGCCGCTACGCTGCCGGCGTGCGGGAGATCATCGACGCCGCCCTGCGGCGACAGCGCCGCGCCGCCACGGGCGCCGTGATCCTCGGCGCCCTCCTCGGGCTTCTCTGCCTGTTGTGGAAGGACGACCCGGCCCGGCTCCTGCCGACGGCCGCCCCGCTGGCCGCGCTGTTCGCCTACTACGGATTCTTCCGTCGGCCGAGCCGGGCCGGGCTACGACAGGCACCCGACCGGTCCGCGTTCTACGCGCCGCCGCGCGGTGCGGTGACGTTCGTGTCCGTGTTCCTCGCGTGGCTGCCCTTTCAACTCGCCTGGTACGGCAGCCGGTGGGAGCGGGACGCCTTCGGGTGGATGTTCCTGCTGGGCTCGGTGGCCGCCATCGCCGTGTTCGGGCACCGGCAATGGACACGGCTCCCGATGCTCCGGATCACCCCCGACGGCGTCGCCTCCGACGGGCCGCAGCGCGCCATGGTCGTACCCTGGTCGGCGCTGGACCCCCTCGGGCCGCCGCCGGCGACGGAGCACGACAGCGAGCTCCGCCTGCCCCTCGCCCGCCCCGAGCAGGCGACCCGACGCCGCCGTCGGCGGGCCGAGGAGCGGGTGTGGCTGCGCGACCTCGACGTGGCACCACCGCACCTGGCCGCCGCGATCAACCATTACCTGCGCCACCCCGAACACCGCGCGGCGATCGGGACGCCGGAGGAGTACGCGCGGCTGCGTCGTGCGCTCGGCGGCGCGTCCTGACCGTCGGAGTTAGAGTCGGCGGGTGCGCTCTCCTCAGCAGATCCTCGCCGACTCCGCCGTGATCGCCGTCGTGGGCGCGTCCCGCGACCCGCGCAAGGCCGCGCACAGCGTCCCGTTACAGATGCAGCGGTACGGCTGGCGCATCATCCCGGTCAACCCGACGGCTGACGAGTTGTTCGGCGAGCGGGTCTACCGTTCGCTGGCCGACATCCCGCACCCGGTCGACCTGGTGGACGTGTTCCGGCCGGCCGAGGACGCGGTGGAGGTCGTCCGGGAGGCGGTGGCGATCGGCGTCCCGGCGGTCTGGTTGCAGCTCGGCATCGTGAGCCCGGAGGCGCGCCGGGTCGCGGAGGAGGCCGGCGTCGACTACGTCGAGGACCGCTGCCTGGTCGTGGAACGCGCCGCCGCCGGCCTGAACCGTCAGCCGCCGCGTTAAGAAGGGACCCCTCCTCTACCGGAGGCGTTGAGAAGGGGCCCTTCCTTTCACCTCAGAGCTTGTACTCCTTCAGGAGGCCGCGGGAGATGATGGTCTTCTGGATCTCCGAGGTGCCCTCGCCGATGAGCAGGAACGGCGCCTCCCGCATCAGGCGCTCGATCTCGTACTCCTTGGAGTAGCCGTAGCCGCCGTGGATGCGGAACGCCTCCTGCACCACCTCGGCGCAGTACTCGGAGGCGAGCAGCTTGGCCATGCCGGCCTCGACGTCGTTGCGCTGGCCGGCGTCCTTGAGCCGGGCGGCGTTGACCATGAGCGCGTGCGCCGCCTCGATCTTCGTACCCATCTCGGCGAGCTTGAACGCGACCGCCTGGTGCTTCGCGAGGGGCTGGCCGAAGGTGCGGCGCTGCTGGGCGTACGCGACGGCCAGCTCGAACGCCCGGATCGAGATGCCGCAGGCGCGGGCGGCCACGTTGACCCGGCCGACCTCGATGCCGTCCATCATCTGGTAGAAGCCGCGGCCGACCTTCTCCTCCCCGCCGAGCACGGCGGAGCCGGGAACGGTCACGCCGTCGAGCACCATCTCGGTGGTCTCGACGCCCTTGTAGCCCATCTTGTCGATCTTGCCGGGGATGGTGAGGCCGGGGGCGGTCTCGCCGAAGCCCGGCTCCTTCTCCAGCAGGAAGGTGCTCATGTTGCCGTAGACCGAGTCGGCCCCGGTGTCGGTCTTGACCAGCGTGGCCACCACCGAGGAGTACGCCCCGTTGGTCAGCCACATCTTCTGGCCGTTGATGACGAAGTTGTCGCCCTGGCGGACCGCCTTCGACTTGATCGCGGAGACGTCGGAGCCGCACTCCGGCTCGGACATCGAGAAGGCGCCGCGCACCTCGCCGGTCGCCATCTTCGGCAGCAGCCGGGCCTTCTGCTCCGCCGAGCCGTGCTGGGAGATCAGGTACGCCACGATGAAGTGGGTGTTGACGATGCCGGAGATCGACATCCAGCCCCGCGACAGCTCCTCGACCACCAGGGCGTAGGTGAGCAGGGACTCGCCCAGGCCGCCGTACTCCTCGTCGATGGTCAGGCCGAACAGGCCCATCTCCCGCATCCCGTCGAGGATGTCGGTCGGGTACTCGTCGGCGTGCTCCAGCCGCTGGGCGTGCGGGATGATCTCCTTGTCCGCGAACTCCCGGACGGTTTCCAGGATCGACCGCTGCACGTCGGTCAGGCCGGGTGTCTGGGCGAGTCGGGCCATCTCAGCCTCCGGGGGGATCGGCGCATTACTCATGGGTAACTGAACGCTGGGTCAGTATCGGCCGCGCGGGCGGCGCCGCCAAGGTGACCAGTCCACACAACCGCTGTGAAAAGGTTCACCGCTCGGGGTAGCGTCCGGCAATAGGGACGTGATCCGGCAGGAGGAGGAGACCGTGAGCCAACCGCCGCCCCCGGATCCCGACCGGCCGCCGTCGCCCTGGGAGCAGCCCGCGCCGGGCCCGGAGTCGCCCCAGGGGTACGACCCCAACCAGCCGCCCCCACCGCCACCGCCACCCGGGTACGACCCCTACCAGCCGCCACCGTCCTACGGGCCTCCTCCGGGCGGCCAGCCGTACGGGCAGCAGTGGGGCGCGCCACACGGCGGCTACGGGCCGCCCCCCGGCGGGGGCCGGGGGATGAACGTCCTGGCCGTTCTCTCGCTGGTGTTCGCCTTCGTGTTCGCGCCCGCCGGAATCGTGCTCGGCCACCTGGCGAAGCGGCAGATCAGCACCAGCGGCGAGGAGGGCGACCAGCTGGCCACCTGGGGGCTCATCCTCAGCTACATCTTCACCGGGCTCGGCGTGCTCGTCTGCTGCGGATGGATCGCGCTGTTCGCCATCGCCGGCAACGACGGGATGACGTACTGACGCCGGAGCCGCCATCGGGCTGCGGCCCGGCCGGCTGGGCGGGCCGCGCCGACGACGGCTCCGGCACGGTCAGCGGAACTGCGCCTCGCGGACGCTGTTGCCGCCGTCCACCACCAGCATCTGGCCGGTGATGTACGAGGCAGCCGGCGAGCAGAGGAAGGCGATCGCCGCCGCCACCTCGTCCGGCGTGCCGGGACGGCCGACCGGAGTGCCCAGGCCCTGCTTGATCTCCGCCATCGTCGACGCGGCGGTGTGGATGGTGCCGGGGGCGACGGCGTTCACGGTCACCCCGTCGGCGATCATCTCCATCGCCAGCGCCCGGGTCAGCCCGACGACACCGGCCTTCGCCGCCGCGTACGCGGCCTCGGTCGGCAGGGCGTTGACCGGCCCGGCCGTCGCCGCCAGGTTGACGATCCGGCCCCAGCCCCGCTCCGCCATCCCGCCGATGAACGCCCGGCTGCACAGGAAGGCCGTGGTGAGGTTGCGGTCGATCTCGCCCCGCCACTCGTCGTAGCTGAGCTGGGCGACCGGCCGCAGCACCTCCGGGCTCGCCCGGCTGGCCAGGCCCGCGTTGTTGACCAGCACCTCCACGTCACCGAGCTGCTCGGCGACGGCGTCCGCCAGCGCACCGACCTCCGACTCGTCGGTGAGGTCCGCGACGAAGCCGGTGACCCCCAGCTCGCCGGCCCGCTCGTGGATCCGCCGCGTGGTGGAGACGATGGCGACCCGGGCGCCCAGGTCGGCGAGGCGACGGGCGGTCGCGTACCCGATGCCGTCCGGGCTGCCGGCCCCGGTGACCAGCGCGACCTTGCCGTCGAGCCGCATCGTGACCGGCTCCGGCAGGGCAGCCGGCTCGTCGTGGTCGGCTGGGCCGGTCGCCAGCCGGCTGCGGCGGGCCAGGCCGGGACGGCTCGCGTCCCGTCTCGGTCGGCTGCCGGCTCTCGCGTCAATCGCCATGCCAGGATCCTGCCCGGTCACCGGGGTCCGGGCAACGCGGCACCCGGTGGCGGCGTCCTCGCATTTGCGTCCGGCTGATTACTCTGACGGCTCACCCGCACCTCGATGGAGAGCAGACGATGAGCTATCCCCCGCCGTCCGGCGGCTGGCAGGACCCGGCGTGGTCCGGTCAGCAGCCGACGCCTCCGGCCGACCCGACCCTCCCGGTGAGCGGTCAGCCCATTCCCACCCAGCCGACCGGCGGCGACCCGTACGCGCCGACTAACCCGTACCCGGGCATGCCCGGCGACCCGTACGCGGGCGTCAAGCAGACCTCGGGCCAGCCCGCGCCGGGCCCGTACGCCCCCGGCGGTTACCCGCCGCCGGCGCACCCCGGCTACGGCTACCCGCCACAACGGACGAACACCATGGCCATCGTGGCGCTGGTGCTGTCGCTCGTGGGTATCGCGTCCTGCATCACCGCGCCGATCGGGGCCATCCTCGGCCACGTGGCGCGCAAGCAGATCCGGCAGACCGGCGAGGGCGGCGAGGGCATGGCGAAGGCCGCCATCATCGTCGGCTGGATCCTGACCGGTCTCCTGGTGCTGCTGATCGCCTTCTACGTGGTGGTGATCATCTTTGCCATCGCCTCCGAGGGCGGCAGCAGCGGTAGCAGCTTCTGAGCGGCACGGAAAGCAGCGTGCCGCCCCGGTGGACACCGGGGCGGCACGCGGACGGAAGCGACTACTCCGAGGGCGGGGTGAACGTCGAGGTGCGGCTCATCCCGGCCGCTCGGCCCTTCGCCGCGATCACCAGCGCCATCTTGCGGGACGCCTCGTCGATCATCTCGTCGCCGAGCATCACCGCGCCGAGCCTGCCGCCCGCCTCCGAGGTGTAGTGCTCGTACGCGTCGAGGATGAGCTCCGCGTGGTCGTAGTCGGCCTGGGCCGGCGAGTAGACGTCGTTGGCCGCGTCGATCTGGCCCGGGTGCAGCACCCACTTGCCGTCGAAGCCCAGCGCGGCCGAGCGCTTGGCCACCTCACGGAAGGCGTCGACGTCCCGGATCTGCAGGAACGGGCCGTCGATGGCCTGCTTGTCGTGCATGCGGGCGGCCATCAGGATGCGCATCAGGATGTAGTGGTAGGGGTCGCCCGGGTAGTCCGGGATCAGCGCGCCCACCACCAGCGACTTCATGTTGATCGAGGCCATGAAGTCGGCGGGGCCGAAGATGATGGTCTCCACCCGGGGCGACGCGGCGGCGATCGCGTCGACGTTCACCAGACCGGCCGCATTCTCGATCTGCGCCTCGATGCCGATCCGGCCGACCTCGAGGCCGAGCGTCTTCTCCAACTGGGTGAGGGTCATGTCCAGCCACTGCACCTGGGCGGCGTTCTGCACCTTGGGCAGCATGATGCAGTCGAGGTTGGCGCCGGCGCCCTCGACGATGTCGATGACGTCCCGGTACGTCCACGGCGTGGTCAGGTCGTTCACCCGGACCACGCGGGTCTTTCCGGCCCAGTCGCCCTCGTTGAGCGCGGCGACGATGTTCTTGCGGGCGTCCGGCTTCGCGAGCGGGGCGACCGCGTCCTCCAGGTCCAGGAAGACCTGGTCAGCGGGGAGGCCCTGAGCCTTGCCCAGCATCTTGACGCTGGAACCCGGTACCGCGAGGCAGGACCGGCGGGGGCGACCGACTGCGGCCATGGATGCGCTCCTTCCAGCGTGCGGCGGGCACGCCGACGCCACCTGAACGTGAGATTCCGAGAACTTAACGATCCCAAAGGGCGTTGTGACGCCACGGTAACCTCGTGCCGTGACCGGGGTGAATGGACCTGTGGAAGATCTCACTGGGCGTCGGCTGGTGGTGGTGACCGGGGCGAGCTCCGGCATCGGCCTCGCAGCCGCCGTCGACCTGGCCGCCCGGGGCGACCAGGTGGTGCTCGTCGGGCGCGACCCCGCCCGCCTCCAAGCCGCCGCCGAGCAGGTGCGGGACGCCGCCGGCGAGCGTCCCGAGCTGTTCCGGGCCGACTTCGCGGTCCTCGACGACGTGCGAGGGCTGGCCGAACGGCTGCGCGCCGCGTACGACCGCATCGACGTCCTGGCGAACAACGCCGGGGCGATCGTGCTCCAGCCGATCACCACCGTCGACGGGTACGAACTGTCGATCCAGGCGAACCACCTCGCGCCGTTCCTGCTGACGAACCTCCTGCGCGACCGGGTCGGCCGGATCGTCGTCACCGCCTCGGGCGCGCACCGCAGCGGCTCGCTCGACCCCGACGATCTCAACCGGCCGCTGCGCCGCTACCGCCCGATGAACGCCTACGGCACCAGCAAGCAGGCCAACATCCTCTTCACCGCCGAAGCGGCACGGCGCTGGCCGGACATCCCGGCGTACTGCTTCCACCCGGGCGTGGTGCGGACGCGGTTCGGCAACGACAGCCGGATGGTCGCGCTCGGCATGCGCCTGCTGCCGTTCCGCAGCCCGGAGAAGGGCGCGGAGACCCTGGTCTGGCTCGCCAACCAGGACCCGGACCGGCTGCGCAGCGGCGCGTACTACATGGACCGCCGGCTGCGCCGCCCGCTACCCAAGGCGGCCGACCCGCAGCTCGCCGCCCGGCTCTGGACGGCCAGCGCCAAGGCTGTCGGCGTCGGCGAGTAGGCGGCCCGACGTCCCAGCCCGGTGTTGTACCCGGACGAAGCTCCAGCTCCCCCGGGCGTCGTCCGGGCCCGCCGCGAGCCGACAGATGACCGGCGCGACAGGCCTTGGCGGGTTGCCGCGTCGCGCCGGCGCTGCGATGCTCCGCCGCATGACTTTCCCGGGGAGCGACACGATCCAGGTGCTCGGTGCGGACAAGGAGCTGGAGGAGCGGCTCAGCGCGGAACTGACCGCGTTCAACAACCGGGCGACCGGGGCGGCGGACGAGACCGACATGTCGGTCCGGGTGACCGACGCCGACGGTGAACTGGTCGCCGGGTTGACCGGCTGGAGCTGGGGCGACTGCGCCGGGATCAACATGGTCTGGGTCCGCGAGGACCGCCGGAGCGAGGGCTGGGGCGGCCGGCTGCTGCGCGCCGCCGAGGAGGAGGCCCGCCGGCGCGGCTGCACCCAGATGTCGGTGTCGTCGTTCTCGTTCCAGGCGCCGGAGTTCTACCGCCGGCACGGCTACCTGGACACCGGGCGCCGCGAGGGCATCCCCGGCGGGAACGTCGACCACCACTTCTGGAAGTCGCTGGTGACCGACCCGGCCGCCGCGGTGCGCCTGGTCGCGCTGGTGGAGCTGCCCCCCGGCGCGGTCGAGGAAGGCCGGGCGTACGAGGACCGGGTGCTCGGCCTGCTGGGGCGGCACGGCGGGCGGGTGGAGCGCCGGCTGCGCACCGGTGACGGGCGTACCGAGGTGCACGTCATCCGGTTCGACACGCGGGCGGGCTACGAGTCCGCCCTGGCCGACCCGGAGCGGCTCGCGCTGCGGGCCGCCCTCGGCGACGCCGCCCCGACGACCCGGGTCCTCGAGGTCGAGGAGGTCTGACCGCAACCGGTGAGGTGGCTCGCGACCCGCGCACCGTCACGGACGGGCCGAGCCGGGCAGCCGAAGCGGCGGGAACGGCGCCGCCGGACGGACGTCAGTCCGGTACGGGAGCGGCGTCCGCGGGGACGGTGGGCGCGGCCGAGGTGGCCCGGATGCGGCGGGTCCGGGCCCCACCGAGGATCACCACCGCGACCCCGGCCAGGAGCAGGGCCAGGCCGGGCAGCGCGAGGGTACGCGGCAGCTGATCCAGCCACACCCAGCCGATGAGCGCGGCCCCGGGGGCCTCCAGCAGGATCAGCACGCTGACCGTGGTCGCCGACACCCGGCGCAGGGCGTAGTTGAACATCGAGTGCCCGAGCAGTTGGGCGCCGGCCACCAGGGCCAGCACGACGAGCCAGGTGGTGGCGTCGAAGCCGGTCACCGGCACGCCGCCGACCAGACACACCACCAGCAGCAACGCCGCACACACCCCGTAGCAGATGGTCGTGTACGTGGTGGTGCTCACCGCCGTACGGGCGCGCTCGCCGAGCGCGGTGTAGACCGCCGCGAACATGCCGCCCGTCACGGCGAGCAGGTCACCGGCGAAGGCGGGGCCGGACACGGCGAAGTCCGCCCCGGTGGCCAGGGCGGCGCCGGCGACCGACACACCGATGCCGATCCACACCGTCACCGGCAGCCGGCGCCCCTGCGCCCGGGCGATCAGTCCCTGCCAGACGGGCTGGGTCGCGACCAGCGTGGTGGCCGCCGCGACCGAGGTGAGCTGCGCGCTCGGCATCCACGTGGCGAAGTGCGCGGCGAGCGCGACACCGGAGAGTACGCAGTACCAGCCCTCGCGCCGGCCGCCACGCGCGGTCAACGCCCGAAACTCCGCCCGCCGCCGCACCAGTGCGACCGGACCGAGTAGGGCCGTCGAGAGCAGGTTGCGCCAGAAGGCGATCGCGAGGGCCGGCGCGGCCGCGAAGGCGACCAGGGGCGCGGACGACGACACGGCCACCACGGCGAGCGCGAGCGCCCCGAACGTCAGCGGGTCCGGTGCCGGGCGGTGCGGTGCGGAGGACACGGGGAGAAATAGTCACACAACTTCGGTAACAACCGACGGTCAGCGCCCGGTTACGATCCAGGCCGTCCGTCGGCGACCCCCCCCTCGACCGCCCGGAGGCCCTCCCCCATGCCCATGTTCCAGGCGGTGCTGTTCGACTTCTTCGGCACGCTGACCCGTTCGGTGCAGCGCGGCGCGGCACACCGGACGACCGCCGACCTGCTCGGATGCCCGCCCGACGTCCTCGTCGACGTGCTCGACCGCACCTACTACCAGCGCGCCACCGGCCGCCTGGGCACCGCCGAGGCCACCCTGCGCTGGGTCTGCGAGCAGGCCGGTGTCCGCCCCTCCGACACGGCGGTGCGGTCGGCGGTGGCCGCCCGGCACGACGCCGTCCGGGCCGACACCCGGCTCCGTGAGGAGGCGGTGCCGACCCTGGCCGCGCTGCGCCGGCGGGGTGTGCGGACCGGGCTGGTCAGCGACTGCACCCACGAGCTGCCGGCCTTCCTGCCGCACCTGCCGATCGACCCGCTGCTCGACGTCCGCGTCTTCTCCGTACAGGTCGGCCGCTGCAAGCCGGCCCCGGAGCTGTACCGGACGGCGTGCCGCCGGCTCGGCGTGGCACCGGCCGAGTGCCTGTACGTCGGCGACGGCGGCAGCCAGGAGCTGACCGGGGCGGAGCGAGCCGGGCTGACCGCCGTCCGCCTGGTCGCCCCCGACCTCGCGGGCCACATGGCGTTCAACCGCGACGACGCCTGGACCGGCCCCGAGCTGCTCTCCCTAACCGAGGTGGTGAACCTGGTTGACGAGCCAGCACCCACCGCCGCGACACGTCGCGGGTGAAAGGAAGGGCCCCTTCTTAACGCCTGCGGTAGTGGAAGGGAACCCTGTTAACGGCGCAACCGCTCAGCGGCGCCGGACCCGGTGCAGGCGGAACGGCTTGCGGGTGGCCCGGACAACCGGCGCCTCGCGCGGCACCTCGGCCAGCGAGTCGGCGGGCAGCGCGGCGCCGGCCAACGGCTCGCCGGCGGGCGTCAGCCGGTTGAGGGCGCAGCCGTCGGCCGCCCAGCGCGCCACGAGGTCGGCGGTCGGGCCGGGCGCGTTCAGCCGCTTCGCCGCGACCAACGGCGCGACAGTCTCCCAGTCCTCGCTGCCCGGGGCCACCCGGGACACGTCGGCCGTCCAGGTGACGATCCGGCCGCCGTGGTCGCCCCGCAGGGTGACCTGCGCGTGGGTGGCGTCGGCGAGCCCCGGCGCGGACTGCTCGCCCGGCCCGCTCACCACCAACAGCGCCCCCTCCAGGGGGAAGCACCAGAGGGCGAGGGCCGGGCCGCCGGGCACGGCGACCCAGGCCACAGCGGCCTTCTTCGTCGCCTCGTCGACGAGGGGCGTGGTGGTCCGCTCTGCGTCCGTCACTCCCGCATCCTCCCGTACGCGTACCCGGCTCGCGCGGCCAGGCGGCGTTAACAAGGGACCCTTTCCCTACCGCAGGCGTTAAGAGGTCGCGCAGATAGGTGGGTTTCATGGTCGGCGGGTGGGGCGGGTGTCCCACCGGTACAGGATCCACGCCTGACGGATGAGGCTACGGATGGTGATGACGGCGTCGGCAAGGTCGAAGTAGGCGTTGATCACGTCTTCTTTGCGTTCGTAGCAGCGTTGTAGCCGGTTGAAGGCGTTGTGCCAGGCGTTCGTGCGCTCGACGTGCCACCGCTGGGTGGCCTGGACCGGGGCTTTGACGCCCTTGCGGGCGATCTCGCCGGTCAGCCTGCGGGCGGTGAGCAGGTCGCGGGTCTTCTGGGAGTCGTACCCGGCGTCCAGGTGCACGGTGATGGTGCCGGGCAGCGGGCCGAGGTCGTCGAGCCGGTCCAGGGTGGATTCCAGCAGCGGGGAGTCGTGGCGGTTGGCGCCGGCCAGGACGCGGCCCAGTGGGATGCCGCGGGCGTCGACCATGACCGAACGTTTCATGCCTTGCTTGCCGCGGTCGACCGGTGAACGGCCAGCGACCTCGCCACCGCCGGGCGCCTTGGTGATGCACCCATCGACGGCAAGGTCGTCCAGCAGCAGCCCGACGAGACGGTCGTAGGCGTTCAGCGCGATCGTCTTGAGCTGGGCGAACACGCCCAGGCGGATCCACTCGTCACGGCGGTTGCGGATCGTGGTGGCCGAGCAGGTCGAGTCGGCGATGCCCTGGTAGGAGCAGCCGAACCGCAGCACCTGCAGCAACTTGTCGAACACGATCCGGTCGGCGACCCGCCGGCGGTGACAGCCCAACGGATGGGTGGGATCGGTAGCGGGGCGGGGTGGCAGCAGCGCGGCGAACTGGTCCCACAAGGGGTCGCTCAGCCATGATGGGACAGCGGGCACAGGCGTTCCAGTGATCACTAGGCGTAGGAACCTTCATGATCACTGACGCCTGTGCCCACCTCCTACCCGGCTCATCCCCGCCGACCTATTTGCGCGCCCTCTAAGAAGGGGCCCTTCCTTGCACCTCAGCGCGGGTCAGCCGATGAAGGGTGGGACCAGGATCTCGCCGCGGGCCACCGGCATCACCTGACCCGAGACGGTGGCGCCGACCGCGGTGCCCCCGGCCGCGGTCACCGTGCAGGCCAGCGACGACGGGCGGTTGAGCTCGACGCCCTGGCGTACGGCGTAGCTCGACCGGCCCTCCCCGGGGAGCAGCCCGCTCGCCACGAGCCACACCCCGAGCCCGAGGGCGGCGGAGCCGGTGGCCGGATCCTCCGGCACGCCCAGCCCGGGAACGAAGACCCGCGCGTGGGCGGTTTGCGAGTCGGCGTCCCAGGAGAAGACGCTGACGTGCTCCACCCCGTACCGCTGCGCCGCCGCCGCGTTGACCCGCGCGCGGGCCACCGCGTCCGCACGCACCGGGAGGTACGGGAACTCGAGGCCGCAGCCGGCCACCCGGGGCGCCGGGCCGACGTGGTCGTCCGCGGTGAGCCCGGCCATCTCCAGCAGCGGGTCCGGGTCCAGTTCGGGGCCGAGGGTGGGCATGCCGCCGGTCAGCGTCGCGCCCGTCGCGGTGACCTCGATCGGCAGGACGCCGGCCCCGCACTCCTGCAGGACCGGGCCGGCGCCGAACAGCCCCCGCCGGCTCGCGGTGACCGCCGCTCCGACGCTCGGATGCCCGGCGAACGGCAACTCGTCGACGGGCGTGAAGATCCGCGCCCGGTAGGTGGCGCCGGCCTGGGTGGGCGGGAGCACGAACACGGTCTCGGAGAGGTTGAACTCGAGTGCGAGCGCCTGCATCTGCTCGGTGGCCAGCCCGTCGGCACCGAACACCACCGCCAGCGGGTTGCCGGCGAAGGGGCGGTCCGTGAACACGTCCACGATCTCGTAGGCCAGGGTCGACATGGTGATAAACACTAGGCGCTGCCGGCCGGTATCGACGTTCCAGCCCGGCCGCGCCGGACCGGGACGCCAGGACAGGCCCTAGGCTGGTGCGCGTGAGCTCGCCGACCCGGGTCTACATCGCCCGCCTCGCCGGCGTCGCCGTCTACGACCCCAACGGCGACCAGGTCGGCCGCGTACGTGACGCGGTGGCCCGGCTGCGGCCCACGAAGCGTCCGCCGGAGGTCGTCGGTCTGGTCGCCGAGATGCCGATGCGCCGGCGGATCTTCCTCTCCATCAACCGGATCACCTCGATCGACGCCGACGCCGTGGTGCTGGGCAGCGGCACGCTCAACCTGCGTCGCTTCGAGAAGCGCCCCAACGAGCTGCTCGTGCTCCAGGAACTGCTGGACCGCCGGGTGCAGATCGACCCGGGCGGGCAGGCGGGCACGGTGGTGGACGTGGCGATGGAGTCGACCCGCGGCGAGTGGTCGCTCACCCGGGTCGCGGTACGGGAGCAGACCGGCCGGCTCTCCCGCCGGGGTCACCTGCACCAGGTCGAGTGGGACCGGGTCCGCGGGTTGAGCGGGATCGCGGACACCCGGGGCACCGCCAACCTGCTGGCCGTACTGGAGGACATGCGCCCGGCCGACCTGGCCAACGCCCTGCAGGACCTGCCCGACGCGCGGCGCAACGAGGTCGCGGCGGCGTTGGACGACGCGCGTCTCGCCGATGTGCTGAGCGAGTTGCCGGAGCACGACCAGGTGGAGATCCTGGCCGCGCTGAACCGGGAGCGCGCCGCTGACGTGCTGGAGCTGATGGACCCGGACGACGCCGCCGACCTGCTGGGCGAGCTGCCGCCGCCGGAACAGGACGTGCTGCTCGACCTGATGGAGCCGGACGAGGCCGACCCGGTGCGGCAGCTGCTCAAGTACACGCCGGGCACGGCGGGCAGCGTGATGACCTCGGAACCGGTGATCCTGCCGCCGGACGCCACGGTCGCCGAGGCGCTGGCCCGGGTCCGGGAGCCCCAACTCTCCCCCGCCGTGGCCGCCCAGGTCTTCGTGGCCCGGGCGCCGATGACCACGCCGACCGGCCGTTACCTCGGGATGGTCCATTTCCAGCGGCTGCTGCGCGAGCCACCCGCGGACATGCTGGGCGGCGTGGTGGTCAACGACATCGACCCGCTGCGCCCGACCACCCCGCTGCCTGAGATCACCCGCCGGATGGCCACGTACGACCTGGTGGCCATGCCGGTGATCGACCGGAACAACCGGCTGGTGGGCGCGGTCACCGTCGACGACGTGCTCGATCACCTGCTGCCCCCGGACTGGCGGGAGCGGGACGCCGTTCCCGCCGGCCCGGCCGCCGCCGACGACGAGGCACCGGACGGCACGGATGGTTGAGCAGCGACGGCCGCAGCGGCTGGACCAACCCCGCGAACCCCGGCGGGTGTCCCTGCCCCGCTTCGACCCGGAGGCCTTCGGCCGCTGGTCGGAGGGGATCGCCCGGGGCATGGGTACGGCGAACTTCATCGTCTACATGACGCTGGTCATCATGGCGTGGTTCGCCTGGAACACCCTCGCGCCGGCGAACCTGCGCTTCGACCCGTACACCTTCACGTTCCTGACCCTGATGCTGTCGTTGCAGGCCAGCTACGCGGCGCCGCTGATCCTGCTGGCGCAGAACCGGCAGACGGACCGGGACCGGCTGGCGTTGGAGGAGGACCGACGCCGGGCGACGGCGCAGAAGGCGGACACCGAGTACCTGGCCCGGGAGATCGCCGCGCTGCGCAACGCGATGGGCGAGGTCGCCACCCGGGACTTCCTCCGCTCGGAGCTGGCCCGGCTCGCCGAGGAGTTGGACGACGCCGCCGAGCGCCGGCAGCGGCGGGGGCGGCCGGGCGGCGGGGACGGGCTGGACGAGCCCCGGGACGACCGGGACACCGACTACGCCCGCGACGGCCGCCCGGAGACGCGTTGAACGCCGCTTGCCTCAAGGGGCCAGGCGAGCGGCGTTCGCCTCGGATCGTCGCATTTCCGCCGGATCCCGTCCAGACACCGCCGGCCATCGAATCGCTCACACCGGCCCCCGTCAGCGGCGGTGGCGGATTTCCGCCGACGTAGCATTGCGGGCATGTCAGCACCCGTCAGCACCGTCTCCGACGCGATCCAGGCCGCCCTGGCCACCGTCAACGACCCGGAGATCCGCCGGCCCATCACCGAGCTGGGCATGGTCCGCTCCGCCACGGTCGGGGACGACGGTGTCGTCCGGGTCGAGCTGCTGCTCACCGTGGCCGGTTGCCCGCTGAAGGACAAGCTGCGCACCGACATCACCGCCGCCGTGGGCGCGGTGCCGGGCGTCGCCGGCGTGGAGATCGAGTTCGGCGTGATGAGCCCGGAGCAGCGCAAGGAGCTCCAGGCGACGCTGCGCGGCGGTGCCGCCAGCGAGGAGCCGGTGATCCCGTTCGCCCAGCCGGGGTCCCGCACCCGGGTATACGCGGTCGCCAGCGGCAAGGGCGGCGTCGGCAAGTCCAGCGTGACGGTCAACCTGGCGGCGGCGCTGGCCGCCCGCGGGCTCTCCGTCGGCGTGGTCGACGCCGACATCTACGGCCACTCGGTGCCCCGGATGCTCGGCGCCGACGGCCGCCCCACCCGCGTCGAGGACATGATCATGCCGCCGGAGTCGCACGGCGTGAAGGTCATCTCGATCGGCATGTTCACCGCCGGCAACGCCGCCGTCGTCTGGCGCGGCCCGATGCTGCACCGGGCGTTGCAGCAGTTCCTCGCCGACGTGTACTGGGGCGACCTGGACGTGCTCCTGCTCGACCTGCCGCCGGGCACCGGCGACGTGGCCATCTCCCTGGCCCAACTGCTGCCCAACTCGGAGATCCTGGTGGTCACCACGCCGCAGGCCGCCGCCGCCGAGGTGGCGGAGCGGGCCGGCGCGATCGCGCTGCAGACCCACCAGCGGATCGTCGGCGTCATCGAGAACATGTCGTGGCTGGAGCTGCCGGACGGTTCCCGGATGGAGGTCTTCGGGGCGGGCGGCGGCCAGACCGTCGCCGAGTCGCTGACCCGGACGATCGGCGCACAGGTGCCGCTGCTGGGTCAGATTCCGCTCGACACGCGGGTCCGCGAGGCCGGTGACGAGGGCACCCCGATCGTGCTGGCCGAGCCGGAGTCGCCGGCCGCCAGGGCCCTGGGACAGGTCGCCGACCGGCTCGCCGTCCGGCGGGAGTCCCTGCTCGGCAAGCCGCTGGGCCTCAAGCCCGCCGGCCGCTGACGGCCGACCGGCGCGGGCTTACCGAGCGAATTCGAGGTGCGGTGAATCGCGGTGTCCCGGTGCCGGGACGCCGCGATGTGCGGTAGGTCGAGTCGATCTTGCGGCGCGGCCGGGTACGGCGGCGGTCAGGTCGCGTCGTCGTAGCTGACGCGGGGGGCCGGGGCGGTGGGGGTGCTGCCGGTGGCCGTGGTCGGCCGGCTCCCGTTCGACCGCACGTCCGCGGCGGCGGCCACGTCCTTCAGCTCGTTGTGCACGCCGGTGACGTCGGCGCGCAGGTTGTCGTAGACACCCTGCAACGGCTTCCGGATGGCCGCCTCGTCCTCCTCGCTGAGCAGGTGCTTGCGGATGAACGCCTTGGGGTGCAGGTCCTCCAGCTGGAT
This sequence comes from Micromonospora sp. WMMC415, assembly GCF_009707425.1. GTDB lineage: Bacteria > Actinomycetota > Actinomycetes > Mycobacteriales > Micromonosporaceae > Micromonospora. The sequence goes on from NZ_CP046104.1 coordinate 230,268, forward strand.
GTCGGTGCCCAGCTCGCGGCTCAGGTCGCTGGTGGCGCTGGTCGCCATCCGGCGGAGGTTGCGCACCATCCGGAGACCGTCGTTGATGACGGCGGGCAGCCGATCACCGAAGATCAGCAGCGCCAGGAGCAGCAGCGCACCGATCTCCCACCAGTTCAGGTTGTCGAACACTGCGCGGGCCTCCTCTCGGCGTCACCGCAAGCCTACGCACGTCGTAGGCCACCCGGGGAGGGGGTGCGGGCGTCACTTCACGTCTGCGGCGAGCGTCACCGAGGCGTTCTGCTGGGACGTGCCCCGACGGTACTCGACGGTCACCACGGATCCAGGCGCGAACTTGCGGACCAGGGCGATCAGGTCGGTGGGCTCGGTCATCGGACGCCCGTTGAGCTTGAGGATCACGTCGCCGGCCTTCAGCCCGGCGCCCGCCGCGGGGCCGGACGGCTCCACCGAGTTCAGCCGTACGCCGGCATTCGCGCCCAGGCCGGGGCCACCGACCTGGGCGCCGATCACCGTACGCCGGGCCTTGCCGGTGCCGATGATGTCCTGGGTGATCCGTTTGGCCTGGTTGATGGGAATGGCGAAGGCGAGCCCGATGTTGCCCGCCTCCTGCCCGTCCGCGACAAGTGACTTGATCGTGGAGTTGACGCCGATCACCCGGCCGGCGCCGTCGATCAGTGGACCGCCGGAGTTGCCGTGGTTGACCGCCGCGTCGGTCTGGATCGCCGCGTAGTAGCGGGTCGGGCCGCCCGGCTCACCCGCCTGCATGGTGCGGTCGAGGGCACTGATGATGCCCGCGGTGACCGTGTTGGCCAGCGAGAGCGGCGAGCCGATGGCGAGCACCGGGTCGCCCACGGCAAGCGCGTCGGAGTCGCCGAACTCCACCGGCCGCAGGCCGCTCCTGGCGACCTTGATGACCGCGATGTCGGATTCCGGGTCCTGCCCGACGACGGTGGCCGGGGCCGTGCTGCCGTCGTTGAAGACCACGGAGGCCCGGCCGGTCGCACCCGCCACCACGTGGTCGTTGGTGATCACGTGGCCGTCGGCGCTGACGATGAACCCGGAGCCCTCGCTCGTCCCGCCGAGACTGGCCACGCGGACCGTGACCACGCTCGGCAGGACCCGTTCCGCCACCCCGGCCAGCGACTCCGGCTTCCGCTGCGCCAACTCCGGCGGTTGCACCGGGCCGGCACCGAGCACGGACCCCGCGCCACCGCCGCCGCGAACGGCGAACGCGTACCCGAGGGCACCGCCCAGCGCGCCCGCGAGCAGGGCGGTGATCAGCGGGATGAGGAGCAGGTGCCGCAGCGCCGGCCGACCGGGGGCGTCCGGGTCGGTCACCGGCTCCGGCTCGCCGGCGGCGGCCGGCGCCGCGGGCACCACCACCGCCGCGGGCGCCGCCGGGTCACGCCACGGGTCGGCGAGCGCGTCGGACCACCAGGGTGAGGCCGTGCCACCGGTACCGCCCGGCGGCGACACCGCCGGCGGGTGCGCGGGCGGTGGCGGGCCCGCCGGTCCGGGGCTCGTCCCGGGCTGGCGCCAGTCCCAGCCGTCGGTCACGTCGTTGCCTCCCACTCGTCCCCGGGCCCGTCCACGCGGCCCTCGGGCCGCCCCGTCCGATCGGACGGACGCCGCTTCCAGGATTACACGGATGCCGTGAGTGGGGTCAGCGGTTGCCGCGCGTGATCGTCGATGCCGGGACGCCCGGCTGCGCCCGTCACGTGTCACATCTAGGCTCACAGTGCCCACTCGACCCGTACCACATGTGCCGCCCGGAGGTGTCCCATCGCCACGGTCGCCGGTTCCGGTCCGTCGACGGCTCAGGCCCTGCAGTTCGCCGAGTCGTACGTGACCGAGGATCTCGTGCTCCGCACGGCCCGCAGTCTCGCCCGTGAGGTCGGCCTCGACGCGGTGACGCCCGGCGCCGGCGCGGCGCTGCGGCTGCTGGCCGCCGCGGGGAACGCGCGCGCGGTCGTGGAGATCGGCACCGGAACCGGCGTCAGCGGCCTCTGGCTGCTGCGCGGAATGCGCCCCGACGGCGTGCTCACCACCATCGACGTCGAGGTGGAGCATCAGCGGATCGCCCGCCGGATCTTCGCCGAGGCCGGCTTCCCCGCCGGCCGGACGCGGATCATTACCGGCCGGGCGCTGGATGTCCTCCCCCGCCTCGCCGACGGGGCGTACGACCTGGTCTTCGTCGACGCCGAGTCGACCGGCTTCGCCGCCTGCGTGGACGCCGCCCAGCGGCTGCTGCGCCCGGGCGGGGTGCTCGCGCTCAACGGCACGCTGGCCGGCGGCCGGATCGGCGACCCGGCGGCCCGGGACGTGGAGACGGTGACGATCCGGGAGACGGTCAAGGCGATCCGCGAGTCGGAGCACTGGATCCCCGCCCTGCTGCCGGTCGGCCACGGCCTGCTCGCCGCCGTGCGCTGCTGAGCGCGCCGCCGCCGGCCCGGCACGACAGCCCGTCCGGCGTCGGCCCGGCCCCCGTCGGTCCGGGGCCGGTCGGCGCCGTCGGGCGGCTCAGCGCAGCGTGTCCAGCCAGCGCAGCAGCGAGCGTACGCCCCAACCGGTCGCGCCCCTGGTCAGCTCCGCGTCGTCGCCGTCCGCCCAGGACGGCGCGGACATGTCCACGTGCACCCACCGGTCGCGCAGCTCGCCGGTGAACTCGCGCAGGTACAGGGCCGCCACCACCGACCCGGCGCCCTGGTTCGGCGCACTGTACAGGTCGGCGAGGTCGCTGCCCAGGTACTCGACGTAGTCGGCGGGCAGCGGCATCCGCCACGCCGCCTCGCCGGCCGCCTCGACCGCCGCCAGCACGTCGCCGGCGAGCCGGTCGTTCTCGCTGTAGAGGGCGCCGGTCCGCTTGCCGAGCGCCACCGCGTTCGCCCCGGTCAGCGTGGCCAGGTCGACCAGCACGTCCGGTCGCAGCTCACGGACCGCGTACGCGAGGGCGTCGGCGAGGACCAGTCGTCCCTCGGCGTCGGAGTTGGTGGTCTCGCTGGTCAGGCCGCCGTAGTGGTGGACGATGTCGCCCGGCCGGAACGCCGAGCCGCTGACCATGTTCTCGGCCAACGGCGCGAGCGCGGTGACCCGCACCGGCAGCCGCAGCGCCGCGGCGCCGACGGTGGCCGCCACCACCGCGGCCGCCCCGGCCATGTCCTTGCGCATCAGCTTCATCGCCGGCACCGGCTTGATCGAGATGCCGCCGGTGTCGAAGGTGATGCCCTTGCCGACCAGCACCACGTGGGTGCGGGCGTCGGCCGGCCGCCAGTCCAACTCGACCAGGCGCGGGCCGTGGGCCGAGCCGCCGCCCACGGCGAGAATGCCGCCGAAGCCCTCGGCGGCCAGTTCGGCCGGCTCGCGTACCCGCAGGTGCAGGTCCGGCGCCCCGGCGGCGTGGGCGGCCACCTGTCCGGCGAACCACTCGGGGTTCTTCACCGACGACGGGGTGTTGGTCAGGTCGCGGGCCCACCGGGTCAGCCGGGCGGTGGTCCGGGCCGTCTCGACCACGGCGGCGTAGCGGTCCGGGTCGGCCACCAGCAGGTCGACCCCGGTGAGCGCGGGCACACCGCCGGCGTCGGTCAGCCGGAACCGGTACGACGCCAGTAGCAGCCCCTCGTAGATGCCCCGGACGGCGGCCGGCGACGCGTCCGGCGGCAGCGCGATCGTGACGTGCGTCTCATCCGCGACGGCGCGGACCAGCGCGGCGCCGGCCCGCCGCCAGCTTCCCTCCTCGCCGTCACCGATCCCGAGCAGGACCAGCACGCCGGGGGTCCGCCCCGGGCGGAACTGGGTGCGGACCTCACCGGCGCGGCCGGTGGAGCGGGCGGCCGGGGCCAGCGCGGCGGCCTCGTCGGCGACGCCGTCGGGCAGCGTCACCGCGGTCGGTACGGGCACGGCCGGTGCGTCGTCGCCCGCCCCCTCCCCGCCCGGACAAAGGGGCAGGACGAGCGTGTCGAGGCGCTCAGGCTCGGCGACCAGACGGATGGCGAGCACGCGGGACCGTACCTCCAGGACTGAGATCGCGCGGAGCGGGAGTGACCCGGGCGCCCCACGCCGGTGAAACCCTGAGCCACCGGCCGGGCCGGTGGCTCAGGGTATGACGAACCGTCCGGGCGGCGGACGCCGCCCAAACCGCTCCTTGATCAGCCGGCGGCCGCCTTCAGCGCGTCACCGAGCGCGTTGGCCTCGTCGGGAGTCATCTCGACGACGAGCCGGCCACCGCCCTCCAGCGGGACCCGCATGACGATGCCCCGGCCCTCCTTGGTGACTTCCAGCGGACCGTCGCCCGTCCGCGGCTTCATCGCCGCCATGTTGTCTCCCCTCAGACCTGAACCAGGGTCGGTGGGTTGCCCCACAGCCACTTCGCCACGACCATCCGCAACCTGTGCGGAGGTGTCGACCAACGATTTTCCCTGATGAACACCGCCGGACCCAAACCGAGGCAGCATTGATGTAACAGCATCTAGCTTATCTTGAGAAGGCCTGTCACAATGTGCGGTCATGCAGGCACGGTCGGCACTCTTCGACCTGTACGGTGACTACCTCCGGCCCCGGGGCGGCCGGGCGCCGGTCGCCGCCCTGGTCAAGCTGCTGGCGCCGCTCGGCATCGCGCCGCCCGCGGTGCGGACGGCGGTCTCGCGCATGGTGCGCCAGGGATGGCTGGAGCCGCTCCGGATGGCCTCCGGGCCGGGCTACGCCATCACACCAAAAGCCGCCCGCCGGCTCGACGAGGCGGCGGCGCGCATCTACCGCACCGGCCGGATCACCTGGGACGGGCGGTTCGACCTGCTCGTCCTGGAGGCGCCGGCCTCCCGGCGCGAGCGGCAACGCCTCGCCGCCAACCTGAGCTTCCTCGGCTACGGCACCCTCGACGAGTGCACCTGGGTGGCGACCCGTCCCGGCGAGGACGTGGACCTGCTGCTGGAGGAGGCGGGGGTGCGCTACGAGCGGTTCACCGCCGCCCACTCCGCCGGCACACCGGGAGCAATGGGTGTCGTCCGCCGGGCGTGGGACCTGGCCGAGATCGGCCGGGCGTACGAGCAGTTCGTCGCCGAGCAGCGGCCGCTGCTGTCCGGCGTCACCGTCCGCAGCCCCGACGAGGAGGCGTACGCGGCCCGGTTCCGGCTCGTGCACGCGTGGCGTACCTTCCTGTTCCGGGACCCGCAGCTGCCGCCAGCACTGCTCCCCGAGCGTTGGCCGGGCACCGCGGCGGCCAGCTTCTTCGACCGGCACGCGGCCCGGCTGCGGCCGGCCGCCGACCGGTACGTCGAGCACTGCCTCGACGCCGGCAACCGCATCGCCCGACAGAAGGGTCGTTGACACCGTGACCGAGCCGCTGCTCGTCGACCGCACCGACGCCGTCGTCACCCTGACGCTGAACCGGCCGACGGCCATGAACGCGCTCGACGTGGCGCTCAAGGAGGCCCTGCGGGACACCCTCGCCGAGCTGGAGAGCGACCGGACCTGCCGGGCGGTGGTGCTGGCCGGGGCGGGCGGCTCGTTCTCCGCCGGTCAGGACCTGCGCGAGCACGTGAAGACCCTGGAGTCGACCGAGGGCAACCCGCTCGACACCGTCCGGGCGCACTACAACCCGATCGCCGCCCGGCTGGCGAACCTGCCCAAGCCGGTCGTCGCCGCCGTGCGGGGCATGGCCGCCGGCGCGGGCGCCTCGCTGGCCTTCCTCGCCGACATCCGCATCGGCGGGCCCTCGACCAGCTTCCTGATGGCGTTCGCCAAGGTCGGGCTCGCCGCCGACACCGGCGCGTCCTGGACGCTGCCGCGGCTGGTCGGTCACGCCAAGGCCGTCGAGCTGCTGATGCTCGCCGAGCCGGTCCGCGCCGAGGCGGCCTGCCAGCTGGGCCTGCTCAACCGGCTGGTCGCCGACGACGAGGAGGTGCTGCCGACCGCCCAGGAGCTGGCTGCCCGGCTCGCCGCCGGCCCGACGGTCGCGTACGGGGCCATCAAGCGGCAGCTCTCCATCGCCGACGCGGGCACCCTCGCCGACGCCCTCGCCGCCGAGGCGCAGGCGCAGTCGATCTGCGGGGCCACCGCCGACCACCGCTCGGCCACCATGGCGTTCGTCAACAAGCAGAAGCCGGTCTTCGAGGGCCACTGACGCGAACCGCTCCGGTCAGGGGCGGCCCTCCGGTCAGTCGTCCTCCTCCGGGTCCTGGTTGGCCTCCTCGCCGAGGACGAACGCCTGCATCGCCAGCTCGTCGCCGGACGGCGAGACGAACGCGGGCAGTTCGCGGGGGCCCAACTCCTGCACGTACGACCAGAACAGCCCGACCGCCTCCGCCGGCGACGCGGCCTCGATCGGCAGGTCCAGGCTGACCAGCCAGGTGCGCCGTGGCGGGGGCGGGCCGAGCCGGTCGGCCAGGTCCCGGAAGGCGGCCGGGGCCAGCGCGGTGAGCGGCCCGGCCAGCTCCAGCGCGTCGACGAGCACCGGCCCGTCGAAGGCCCGCCGGGTGTACGCGACCACGAGCCGCGGCCCGACGCGGTCGGACAGCGGGTCCTCCGGCACCTCCGGGCGACGGTCGCCGGCGTCGGTGACCCGGCCCAGCGCGACCAGCCGGAGCGGCTCGTCGGCGAGCACCGCGATCCGGTCGCCGAGGCGGGGCCGGGGCTCGTCGTCGAGCCCGGTGAGTTCCAGGGTGTCGTGGTGGACGAGCCGCTCGGCCTCGTACCGGTCGGGCGGCAGCAGCACGGCCCAGGTGCCCGTGCCGTCGGCGTGGGTCGTCCGGTCGGTCCGGTACGCGGCGTCGGTCGTCATGCTCCCCATCCCATCACGTCGCCTCCGGAGCGGACACGTGGCAGCCGGCGAGATGGTCGTCCACCATGCCGGTGGCCTGCATCAGCGCGTACGCCGTGGTCGGGCCGACGAAGCGGAAGCCCCGCTTCTTGAGCGCCTTGGCCATCGCGGTGGATTCGGCGGTCAGCGCCGGAACCTCGGCGAACGAGGTCGGGCGTGCCGACCGGGGCGGCGGGACGAAGGACCACAGCAGGGCGGAGAGCCCGTCCGGCAGGTCCAGCGCGGCGCGCGCGTTGGCGACCGCCGCCTCGATCTTGGCGCGGTTGCGGACGATGCCCGCGTCGGCGAGGAGGCGGGCGACGTCCGCCTCGGTGAAGGCGGCCACCGACTCGATCCGGAACCCGTCGAAGGCCTGCCGGAACGCCGGACGCTTCCGCAGGATGGTGAGCCAGGACAGGCCCGACTGGAACGCCTCCAACGTCATCCGCTCGTAGAGCGCGTCGTCGCCGCGCACCGGCCGGCCCCACTCGGTGTCGTGGTAGACGGCGTAGTCGGGGGTGCTCGCCCCCCAGGCGCAGCGCGGCAGCCCGTCGGCGCCGATCACCAGGTCAGTCACGCGTCAACGCTAGGGCAGCCCACCGACGCACCCATTGCCTGGCGGCCCGCCCGCTGCCTATGGTGCTCGTTACCAAGCGGTAGCTGTGACGGTCGGCACAGGAACGGCACGGGGAGGCCGCCGAGATGAAGGATTTCCCGGACGTCATCACCTGGTCGATCCCGGCCTTCCTGCTGCTCATCGTGCTGGAGCGGATCTCGTACCTGATCCACCGCGACGACGACGAGGTGGGCTACGGCGCCGCCGACACGGCCACCAGCCTCGCCATGGGGCTGGGCAGCGTCTTCACCGACCTGCTCTGGAAGGTTCCGGTCGCCGCCGCGTACGCGCTGCTCTACACGCTCACCCCGCTGCGGCTCGCCGAGATGTGGTGGACCTGGCCGCTGATCCTGCTGGGTCAGGACTTCTGCTACTACTGGTCGCACCGGGGGCATCACGTCATCCGCATCCTGTGGGCGTCGCACGTGGTGCACCACTCGTCGCAGCGGTTCAACCTCTCCACCGCGCTGCGCCAGCCCTGGACGGGCCTCACCAGTTGGGTCTTCTACATCCCGCTGATCCTCGCCGGCGTCCACCCGGCCGTGCTGGCGTTCTGCGGTTCGCTCAACCTGCTCTACCAGTTCTGGATCCACACCGAACGGATCGACCGGCTGCCCCGCTGGTACGAGTTCGTCTTCAACACCCCGTCGCACCATCGGGTCCACCACGCCTCCCAGGGCGGCTACCTGGACCGCAACTTCGGCGGCATCCTGATCGTCTGGGACCGGCTGTTCGGCACGTTCGCGCCGGAGCGGGAGCGGTGCGTCTACGGGCTCACCAAGAACATCGCCACCTACAACCCGGTTCGGGTGGCCTTCCACGAGTACGCCGCGATCGCCCGTGACGTGCGCGCGGCGACGAGTTGGCGGAACCGGGCGGGGCACCTGTTCGGTACGCCCGGCTGGCAGCCGGAGCCGGCGGTCGCGGCGCAGGACCCGGCGGTCACCGCACCGGCGTCGGCCACGCCGCCCGCGCCCGCGACGACCCGCTGACCACCCGGTCGCCGCCTTTGCTCTGCTTCAACCCACGCAATGATTTCGGCGCGAGACCGTTGCGCCCGTTGAAGCAGAGCAAAGGGGGCCGGGCGGGAGTGCGCCGGCTGCGCGGCGGTCCGGCCGCCGGGACACGGTTGACGGACGGCGGGGCGCGGCGGATCTCGATGGTCAGGGGAGGCGGCCCTGCTCGACCATCCGGCCGAAGCGCTTCAGCGCCTGGGTGAGGCCGACCTTCGACCCGGGCCACAGCAGCGGCCAGACGACCCGTCCGGCGGCACCGCCGGGCAGGTGGAACCACTCGTGCCAGACGACCTGCGTCCGGTCCCCGGCCAGCGGCGTGCAGCGCAGCACGCCCGGGCCCCGCAGCAGCTTCCCGCAGTGCACCACGCCGACCTCGTACGGCGCGTCCACCCGGACCACCCGCATCTCGTCGCGGAGCGCGGCCGGCCCGACCGCGGTGACCGCCTCCACCAGGCTGCCCTCGCCCCCGTCGCCCTCGACCACCCGCACCCGGGTGAACGGGATCCAGTCCGACTGGCGTTCCCAGGCGGTCAGGGCCGCGAAGACCCGTTCCGCGGGCGCCCTGACGATCACGGTGGCGGTGACCTCGGCGGCGCCGGGTTGCGCCGCCTCGCGAAGGTTCTCCGCGCCGTCCTCGGCTCTCACGCCGACTCCGAGCGCACCACCGGGCCGTGCTCGCCGAGCTGGCCCGTACCGGCCGCGTCGGCGTCCGGCCCGGACCCACCGCCGGGCGGCGGGGCGGCGCCGTTGGCGCCGGCCACCGCCGCGGCGGCCGGAGCGCCGGTGCGGTCGGCCGGGTCGGCGGGCGGGAGAGCCGCGGCGTCGGGCGGCGCCGGCTGCGCGCCGGCCGCCTTCTCACGGGCGCTGCGCAGCGCGTCGGCCTCGGCGGTGCGCCCCTCGCGCAACGCCGCGACCTCCGCCTCCAGCACGCCGATCAACTCCGACTTGTAGCCGATGTCGTACGCCGCCCGGCGCATCGCCTGGTCGACCTGGGCCATCCGGTACCCGCGCAGGGCCGTGTCGAACCGGACCTCCCCGATGTCGGACTCGCGCAGCGGGCGGGTGCCGGGCAGGGGGACGGCCTTCCCGTCCGGCTCGGCCGGCGCGAGGCCCGGATCCCGACCGGTGACCAGCACCGTCACCCCGAACACGACCGCCGCGACGGTCAGCGCCACGACCAGCAGGAGCAGAACCTGACCCATGCACAGATCGTGGCATGTCGAACGGACCGGGGCGACCCCACCACCCCAGCGACTCCTCACCTGCGGCGACGAGGGCGACCGGTCGGTCCGGCCCGCCCGGGCACCGGCTAGCGTCGTGGCCGGCCGGGCACCGGCTAGCGTCGTGGTCGGCCGGACGGCCGGCGGCGAAGATCCTCGGGAGGCGGGATGGCGGGCGCGCTTCGGCTCGGCGGGCGGACGTTCGGCCCCGGTGACCTGGTGGTCATGGCGATCGTCAACCGCACACCGGACTCGTTCTTCGACCGGGGGGCGACCTTCGCCCTGGACAGCGCGCTGCGCGCGGTCGAGCGTGCGGTCGCCGACGGCGCCGACATCATCGACATCGGCGGGGTCAAGGCCGGCCCGGGCGCCGAGGTGGACGCGACGGAGGAGATCCGCCGTACCGTCGACACCATCGCCGCCGTGCGAGCCGCCTTCCCCGACGTGGTGATCTCGATCGACACCTGGCGCGCGGAGGTGGCGGTGGAGGCGGTCGCCGCGGGCGCGGACCTGCTGAACGACACGTGGTCGGGCGCCGACCCGGCGCTGGCCCGGGTCGCGGCCGAGACCGGCGCGGGACTGGTCTGCTCCCACGCGGGCGGGCTGACGCCGCGGACCCGGCCGCACCGGGCCGCCTTCGACGACGTGGTGGCCGACGTGGTCGCGACGGTGACCGGGCTCGCCGAGCGCGCGGTCACGCTGGGGGTGCGGCGGGACGGCATCCTCATCGACCCCGCGCACGACTTCGGCAAGAACACCCGTCACTCGCTGGAGATCACCCGCCGGCTGGACGAGCTGACCGACACGGGCTGGCCGCTGCTGGTCGCCCTGTCGAACAAGGACTTCGTGGGCGAGACGCTGGACCTGCCGGTCGCCGAGCGGCTGGAGGGGACGCTCGCCGCCACCGCGATCTCGGCCTGGCTGGGCGCCCGGGTGTTCCGCGCCCATCAGGTCCGGCCGACGCGCCGCGTCCTCGACATGGTGGCGTCGATCCGGGGGGACCGCCCGCCGACGCTGACGCGGCGCGGGCTGGCCTGACAGCCGCCCGGCGCCACACCCACGCCGGCCGCCCGGACGGGCCGGCGTCAGGTCCAGCGCAGGATGTTCTTCCGCCAGGCGTAGAGGATGCCCAGCGCCAGCACCGCCACGAACACCGCCATCTCGACGACGGTGACCAGGCCGAACCCGGGCCGGTCGAACACGACCGCCCAGGGGAAGAGGAACACGGCCTCCACGGCGAACAACACGTAGAGGTACGCGTACACGTAGTAACGGATCTGCACCTGCGCCCAGTCGGCGCCGACCGGGTCCAGCCCGCACTCATAGGTGGCCCGCTTGCCCGCCGGCTCGGCCGGACGGGCAGGACGTAACACCCGATTGGCTGAGAACGCAGTAACAAAAAAGATGAGGCTGGCGAGGAGCAGCAGCCCGAGCGTCGCGTACGAGCCCAGGTAACCGGTCACGGTGGGTCAGCCTACCGGTCCGCCCAGGGACCCGCACCGAACACGTTACGGATTTGTTTCCCCGTGGGACTAGTGCCTCCAGGCAACGATTACCGAGTATTGACTCTTCACTGATCCTCACGGAGGACTGATGGCCCGCGTGGACCAATCCGCCGGACGCCGCGCGCGCGACCCGCGTACGGCGTACCGGCTGGCCGCCTCGTTGGCGGTCGCGCTGACGGTCGCCGCGATGCCGGGGTGGGCCACCGCTGCCCCGGTCCTCGACCGCGTCGCCGTCGCGACCACCGAGCCGACCGAGCCCGGTGAAGGTGCGACCGAGCCGGGCGGGGAGACGCCGACCGGCGACCCGACCTCGACCGGCCCGGTGCCGACCAGCCCGCCGCCCACGACGGCGGAGCCGACGTCGACCGCCCCGACCGGCGACCCCGCGCCGACCACCACCCGGCCACCGGATCCCGCCCCGGCCACCACCGCGCCGACCACGGCCGCCCCGACGACCGCGGCTCCGCCACCCCCGCCCCCGCCGGTCAAGCCCACCCCGCCGGGCGAGGCCGCGCCGCTCGGCGTGACCGTCAGCACCGGCGACGTCGTTCTCACGTCCGCGTACTGGAACGCCCGATCCACCGTGACGACCCTCCGGGTCACCATCACCAACACCGGCGGCGTCTCCGAGCGGATCGGCCTCGCGTACACCCTGCCGGCCGGGATCACCGACGCCGGCACGGCGGGCTGTGCCGCCACGGGCGGCGGTGGGCACCAGTGCGGCGCGTGGACCAGCGCGCCGGGCTCCCGGTTCAGCACCGACCTGCGGCTGCGGGTGAGCCGGGACGCCTGGCGGCGGATGCCGCTGAGCGGTTCGGTGCAGGTCACGGCTACCGCGCCGGGTGCCGCGCCGGTGAGCGACAACCAGGGCTTCGCCGTCCTCTTCCCGTCCGGCCCGCCGGCCGCCGGCATCAAGTTGGAGGCGGACGAGGTCGCCTTCGACATGAGCGGCGCGGCGAGTGCACTCCAGGTGCGGCTCGGCAACACCGGTTCGGTGGATGCCAGCGGGCGCGTGGAGGTGGTCCTCCCGGCCGGGGTGACCGTGCCGACGCAGCCGCCCGGCTGCGTCGCCGTCGACCCCACCCGCACGCGGTGCACCGTCGGCATCGTCCGCGCCGGCCGCACGTCCGACCTGCGGCTGCCGGTGACGGCCACGCCTGAGGCCCAGCGGGACGCGCCGCTCGCCGGCGCGGTCGTCGGGGAGCTCGACCCGCGCAGCGGCAAGGCCCGGCAGGTCCGGTTGAGTTTCCGGATCGTCGCCGCCGCGGCCCTGGCCACGCCGGTGGCGTCACCGCCCGGGCCGGAGCATTCCCAGGGCGTCCGGGCCGTCAGCGCGTCGGACGACACCACCGACGGGATGAACTCGGTGCAGCGCACCGCCATGATCCTGATCGCCGTCTCCAGCCTGCTCGTGGTGGCGGCCCTCGCTCTCGCGACCACCTCGCTGCGGCGTCGGATGGCCGAGCCGGTCACCGGTCCGGTGCCGCCCGTCGGGCGGGAGTAGGCGTCGGGGGATGACGACGCAAGGGCCGGCCCCCGGGTGGGGGCCGGCCCTTGTCGTGTGTGGGTCAGGAGGTGGCGTAGCCGCGGGTGGCGATCCAGTCGGCCAGGGCCTCGGTGGTCATCCAGTACGAGGCGGTGTCCGGGTTGGCCGAGTCGGCGATCTTCACCTGCTCGCCGCCGTCGCGGTAGCCCACCACGCTGATGTAGTGGCCGCCCTCGAAGGAGTGCACCCCACCGCCGGTGTCGATGGCGGTACCGGCGATGTTGGCCACCAGCGCCCGACCGTCGTCGACGCTACGGATCACATCGTCACGCAGCTTGTCGGTCTGCTCGGCGTCGGCCTTACGGCCGGAGATCTCGACACTGCGGTAGACATCGCGGCCGGTCTCCTTGTTCAGCACCGGCGTGATGTCGTTGATCGAGTCGGTGCCGGCCTCGGTGGTGCCCATCCGCTCGGCCATGTCGTGCTGATCGATGTCCTTGCCCTGCACCGACAGGGCGTTACGGGCCGCCGCCGGACCGCAGTAGAAGAACGTGTCCTGCGCCTCGTAGCGCACGTCCAGCTCACGCTTCTTCTCACCCTTGCGCTCGGCCTTGCGCTCGACCTGAGCGCCCGGCTTGTCCGCGGCGAGGGCACCGGTGACCGGCCCCGCGACGGCACCACCGGTGAACGCCAGCCCGGCAGCGGTCAGAACAGTGCTCCGCAGAAGGTTGCTACGCATGATGATCAAACCCTTTCGATCGGGGGAAACACGACCGGCGAAAAGGGGGGATGCCGGCACGCGCTCGGGAAAGGTGGACCAGCCCGGCAGGGGGTGCTCGAGGGGGTCCGACAGGATCAACCCGGCCTGCTGCTCGGGCGACCAGGGGATGTAACCAACCCGGACCCCGGACCATTCCGGCCGACCGCCAACCCACCTGGGGGCGGCTCAGGGATCCCGACCAGGCGCCGGAGCACCCGCGGTCATGGCATGTACAACGACCCGACCCACCCACCCATTCCACGACCAGAGCGCCCCCGACCACCGCGCAAAGGGCCCGAAACCGGACGCAGGCACCAGCCCGCCCAGCCGGAACCGGACGCCGCGCCCAGACCGCGCGGATGTCACCATGGCGCATGACCGGACCGCCGGGTCTTGGGACGGAAACGGCAACCCTGAAGAGGTCAGACGTCGCGCGATCTCCGCGGCACGGCCCGCCACCTGTCCAGGTGGCGGCGTCAGGCACCGCCCGGCGCCGGTGATCTGGATTACGGCGTGCGGGGCAATACGACACCAATCCGGCCGAAAGCACGCCTTTCCCGGTCCCAGTCGGCGGACCTCTCGAGAGGTTGACGAGGTGATCCGACGTAGGCTCTCAAGTGAGAAACGACAGCGGGCCGGACAACCACGACGGTGGGGTACGGCGGTGCGCCGAGGAGGTCACGTGGCCGGGCAGGGCGAGGTCATGATCAGGTTTGGCGGCCCGGGTGACCGCGCCGACCGAAGCGAGGTGCAGGCGTGACCAAGCAGATCCGTCAACTGGACCGGGTGGTCATCCGGTTCGCCGGCGACTCCGGCGACGGCATGCAGCTGACCGGTGACCGGTTCACCTCGGAAACGGCCCAGCTCGGCAACGACATCTCCACGTTGCCCAACTTCCCGGCCGAGATCCGCGCACCCGCCGGCACCCTCCCGGGCGTGTCGAGTTTCCAGGTGCACTTCGCCGACTACGACATCCTGACTCCGGGCGACGCGCCGAACGTGCTGGTGGCGATGAACCCGGCGGCCCTCAAGGCCAACCTTTCCGACCTGCCGCGCGGGGCGGACATCATCGTCAACACCGACGAGTTCACCAAGCGCAACCTGTCCAAGGTCGGCTACCAGACGAGCCCGCTCGATGACGACTCGCTCGCCGGGTACGTGGTCCACCCGGTGGCGCTGACCTCGATGACCGTCGGCGCCCTCGCCGAGCACGAGGTGTCCAAGAAGGACGCCGAGCGCGCCAAGAACATGTTCGCGCTCGGCCTGCTGAGCTGGATGTACTCCCGGCCGTACGAGTCGACGCTGCGCTTCCTGGAGCGCAAGTTCGCGGCTCGGCCGGAGCTCGTCGCCGCCAACGTCGCCGCGTTCAAGGCCGGCTGGAACTTCGGCGAGACCACCGAGGACTTCGCGGTCCGGTACGAGGTCAAGCCGGCGAAGATGCAGCCGGGCACCTACCGGAACATCACCGGCAACATGGCGCTGTCGCTCGGGCTGGTGGCCGCCGGCGTCCGCTCCGGGCTGCCGGTGTTCCTCGGGGCGTACCCGATCACGCCGGCGTCGGACATCCTGCACGAGCTGAGCAAGCACAAGCGGTTCGGCGTGCTGACCATGCAGGCCGAGGACGAGATCGCCGCGGTCGGCGCGGCGCTGGGCGCCTCGTACGGTGGGGCGCTCGGCGTCACCACCACCAGCGGCCCGGGCGTGGCGCTGAAGAGCGAGACGATCTCCCTCGCCGTGGCCCTGGAGCTGCCGCTGCTCATCGTCGACGTGCAGCGGGCCGGGCCGTCGACCGGTATGCCCACCAAGACCGAGCAGGCCGACCTCAACATGGCGCTCTACGGCCGGCACGGTGAGGCCCCGGTCGCGGTGATCGCGCCGAAGTCCCCCGCGGACTGCTTCTACGCGGCGCTGGAGGCGGCCCGGATCGCGCTGACCTACCGCACCCCGGTGATCCTGCTGTCGGACAACTACGTCGCCAACGGCTCCGAGCCGTGGCTGCTGCCCGACGTCGAGGCGCTGCCGGACCTGCGGGTCGAGTTCGCCACGCGACCCAACGGCGAGGACGGCAGCACGTTCCTGCCGTACCTGCGCGACCCGGAGACCCTGGCCCGACCGTGGGCCATCCCCGGCACTCCGGGCCTGGAGCACCGGATCGGCGGCCTGGAGAAGGCCGACCGGACCGGCGACATCTCGTACGACCCGGCGAACCACGACTTCATGGTGCGCACCCGGGCCGCGCGGATCGAGACGATCCCGGTGCCGGACGTCGAGGTCGAGGACCCGGACGGCGACGCCCGGGTGCTCGTGCTCGGCTGGGGCTCGACGTACGGCCCGATCGGTGCGGCCTGCCGGGGTCTGCGCCAGCGGGGTCACTCGATCGCGCAGGCGCACCTGCGCCACCTCGCCCCGATGCCGGCGAACCTCGGCGAGGTGCTGCGCTCCTACGACCGGGTGGTCATCCCCGAGATGAATCTCGGCCAGCTCGCGCACGTGATCCGCGCCAGGTACCTGGTCGACGCGATCGGCTACAACCAGGTGCGCGGCCTGCCGTTCACGGCCAACGAGCTGGAGACGACGCTGGAAGAGGTCCTGAAGAATGTCTGAGCCCGTCGCCCTCAAGCTCACCGCGAAGGACTTCAAGTCCGACCAGGAGGTGCGCTGGTGCCCCGGCTGCGGTGACTACGCGATCCTCGCGGCCGTGCAGGGCTTCATGCCGGAGCTGAACATCCCCCGCGAGCGGATCGTCTTCGTCTCCGGGATCGGCTGCTCGTCGCGCTTCCCGTACTACATGAACACGTACGGCATGCACTCGATCCACGGCCGCGCGCCGGCGATCGCCACCGGCCTGTCCGCGACGCGTCCCGACCTGTCGGTCTGGGTGGTGACCGGGGACGGCGACGCGCTGTCGATCGGCGGCAACCACCTGATCCACGCCCTGCGCCGCAACGTCAACCTCAAGATCCTGCTGTTCAACAACCGGATCTACGGCCTGACGAAGGGGCAGTACTCGCCGACGTCCGAGGTCGGCAAGATCACCAAGTCGACGCCGGTCGGCTCGGCCGATGCCCCGTTCAACCCGCTCTCGCTGGCGCTCGGCGCGGAGGCGACCTTCGTCGCCCGCACGATCGACTCCGACCGCAAGCACCTCCAGTCGGTGCTGCGGGCCGCCGCCGAGCACCAGGGCTCCGCGTTCGTGGAGATCTACCAGAACTGCAACATCTTCAACGACGGCGCCTTCGACCAGCTCAAGGAGCCGGCCACCCGGGACGACTACCTGATCCGGCTGGAGCACGGCCAGCCGATCACGTTCGGCAAGGACGGGCAGTTCTGCGTCGTCCACCCGCCCGGCGGCTTCGGCCTCGAGGTGCGCGAGACGGCGGCCACCCCGGCCGAGGAGATCGTGGTGCACGACGCCACGGTCACCGACCCGGCGTACGCGTTCGCGCTGTCCCGGCTGCCCGGCCTGGACCTGCGGAACACCCCGATCGGCGTGTTCCGCTCGGTCGGGCGCCCGTCGTACGACAGCGTGGTGCAGGGCCAGCTCGACGCCGCGCGGGCGAAGGTCACCGAGACGCCGGAGCAGCAGCTCGCCGGCCTCCTGGGCAGCGGCGACACCTGGACGATCGTCTGACGCGTACGCACTGACACGCGGGAGGGCGGGCCGTTCCGGGGGAACGGCCCGCCCTCTCGTCGTGTCCGGGGCGTCAGGCCGCGGCCGAGGCGGACGCCCACAGCTCGTCGATGGCACGCTCGGCCGCCGCGAGGCTCTGCTCGTGCAGCGGGATCAGCTCGGCCATGGCCGGCATCTGCGGGGCGAGCGTGAGCTCGGCGGCGATGAACCGCGGCTCCAGGCCGGTGCGCGAGATGCCGTGCGGCAGCCAGGGCTCGGCGTGGTCCCAGCCCTCCCGCGGGGTACCCGCGCCGTAGCCGCCGCCACGGGTGGTCAGCACGATGAACTCGCGGTCACCGAGCAGGCCGGTGCCGGTGGCCGGGTCGAACGCCAGGCCGGGCGCGATGAGGTGGTCGACCCAGGTCTTCACGCTGCTCGGCGCGCCGTAGTTGTAGAGCGGGAGGCCGAGCAGGACGGTGTGCGCCCGCTTCACCTCGCTGACCAGTTCCTCGGTCAGCTCCCAGGACTTGCGTTGCTCCGGCGTGTGCTGGTCCGCCGGCACCATCCGGGCCATGCCGCCCGCCTCGTCGAGGTGCGGCAGCGGCTCCTTACCGAGGTCGCGGTAGGTGACCGTGCCGTCCGGGTGGGCGGCACGCCAGGCGGCGACGGCGCGGGCGGTGAGCCGCCGGCTGACGGAGTGCTCACCCCGGATGCTGGAGTCGATGTGCAGCAGGTGCGGCATTGCTTATCCTCCACAGATGGTTTGTGTAACGCAAACCATTTATAGCAGAGGGATGTTCGGTGACCCGGGTAAACTCGGTCACATGCCAGGGACAGCATTCGACCAGTCGAAGCACCGGTGTGGTGCGCTGCTCGAGCACCTGGCCCGGCGGATGCGGCTCCGGTCGGAGTCGGTGCTGGCCCCGCTCGGCCTGCGGCCGCGCCACCTGGTGGCCCTCACCGTGCTCCGGGACAGCGGCGGCAGCACGCAGCAGGCCCTCGCCGGCACCCTGGAGATGGACGGCACGAACCTCGTCGGGCTGCTCAACGAACTGGAGGCGGTCGGCCTGGTCGAGCGGCGACGCTGTCTCGACGACCGACGCCGGCACGCCGTGGTATTGACCCCGACCGGCGCGGAACGCCTCGGCGAGGCGGAATGCGCCCTGGCCACGGCGGAGGCCGAGGTGCTGAGCGGGCTGGCGCCGGCCGAGCGGGAGACGCTCTACGACCTGCTCAAGCGCGCCACCGGGGCAGCCGGCACCTGCGCCGACGCACTCAAGGACGACGCCGACCGCTGAGTCACGGGACCGGCGTGGCCGACGTCGGGCGGTCGTCGCGGACGTGCACCAGCATGTCACCGGTCTCGATCACCGCGCCCGCCCGATCGGCCAGGGTGACCACCTTGCCCCGCCGGACCAGGGCGATGACCAGGGTGTCCAGCTCGCGCGGAGACTTGCCGACCTCGTGCCGTTCGGCCGACCGCATCGCGAGCGCCATGCCCTGGCCCGGCGTGAGCAGGTCCTCCACGACGTCGATCAGCGGCGGCGCCGACGTGGACAGGCCCAGCAGGCGCCCGGCGGTCGCCGACGACACGATCACGTGGTGCGCGCCGCTCTGCTTCAGCAGCGGGGCGTTCTCCGCCTCCCGGGCGGCCGCGATGATCCGTACCTGGCCGGCGGTCAACTGCCGGACGGTCAGCGCCACCAGGACCGACGCGTCGTCGCTGTCGGTCGCGATGATCACCGCCTTGGCCGTACGGACGTGCGCCTCGTTCAGGGTCGCCGAGCGGGTCGCCGACCCCTCGATCGCCACCAGGCCGGCCGCCGTGGCCTGCCGGAGCGCGCCACCGCTGCGCTCGACCACGACGATCCGGGACTTGTCGAACCCGTTCTCCAGCAGCGCGGAGACCGCGCTGCGGCCCTTGGTGCCGTAGCCGCAGATGATGACGTGGTCCTTCACGGTTCTCCTCCACCGCGACAGGCGACGGCCGGTCCGGTACTGCTCGGTCAGGACTTCCAGGGTGGTGCCGACCAGGATGATCAGGAAGATCACCCGGGCGGGGGTGATGTAGAGGACGTTGACCAGCCGGGCGGACGGGCTGACCGGGGTGATGTCGCCGTACCCGGTGGTGGAGAGGGAGACCACCACGTAGTAGAAGCAGTCGAGGAGGGTCAGACCGTCCTCGTTGACGTCCCGGTACCCGTCCCGGTCGAACCAGACAACCGCGACGGTGGTGAGGATGAGCCCCAGGGCACCGGCCAGCCGCAGGCTCAGCGCGCTCAGCGGATCGCGCCGTTGCGCGGGAAAATGGATCACCGTTCGCCCTGCCCGGACTCCGCTGTCGCCTGCACGCCCACAACATATCGGGTGAGCGGTGATCCGCACGCCGGGGCGGTGGGACGCCGTGACGGCGGCCGGCCGGGCATGATGGGAGTGTCCCCGGACGACGACCGCGAGAGCGAGGCGGAGCATGTCCTTGCTGCGACGAGTGATCGGCGGCGTGCTGCGCCGGCTGCGCCAGCGGCAGGGCCGCACGCTGCGCGACGTGGCCCAGGCCGCCGGGGTCTCGATGCCGTACCTGTCGGAGATCGAGCGCGGGCGCAAGGAGGCGTCGTCCGAGGTGCTCGCGGCGATCTGCCGGGCGCTGGGCATCCGCCTGTCCGACCTGCTGGAGGAGGCCCGCGACGATCTGCGTCGCGTGGAACGGCACGAGCCGGTGGGGTCCGCGCCGGCCCGCTTCGACCGGGTGCCGCTCTCGCGGGCCGAGTCCGCCGGCCCGCGCGTGCGGATCGGTTTCCACGCCGACGGCCCGACGGCGTACGCGGCCCGTCCGGTGACGGCCGGTGGCGTGAGCCTCCCCCTCCCGGCGAGGGCGCCCGAGCGGCTGCTCCACGTCGCCGGCACCCCGGGAACGATCGGATCCGACCGCACCGGCGGTCCGGCGGGCTGGGCCGGCACCCCGCTCACCGCGTCCGGGCTGCGGGTCCGGTTGATCCCCTCCGCGCCGGCCGGTCGCCCCGGTGCGCGTACCGCCAGGATCCTGGCGCGACGGCGGGCCCGCACGGGCCGGCGCCGGCTCTCCGCGCGATAACGCCGGCGCCGACGTCCGGGCGCGGCCGGGCAACGACCGGCCGCTTCTGCCCTGAGCCGATCTGCCGCCGGCAGAAACGCTCGGAGCCCGACCACCGGCCCGCGCAGGCTGGAAGCGCCGGTCCCCCGGGCGGTGCGGTCGCCCGCCGGCACGGTGGAGGTCGCACGTGATGATCAGGATGTTGGACGACGGGCAGCGGGGTTTCGGCGACCAGGTGTTCGAGCGGCTGCTGAAGGAACGGATCGTCTTCCTCGGCACCGAGGTGACCGACGAGTCGGCCAACCGCATCTGCGCGCAGATCCTGCTGTTGGCCGCCGAGGACCCGGACCGGGACATCAACCTCTACATCAACTCGCCGGGCGGCTCGGTGAGCGCGGGAATGGCGGTGTACGACACGATGCGGTTCGTCCGCAACGATGTGGCCACGCTGGCGCTGGGCATGGCCGGCTCGATGGGCCAGTTCCTGCTCTGCGCGGGGACGGCGGGCAAGCGGTACGCGCTGCCGCACGCGCGGATCATGATGCACCAGCCATCCGGTGGCATGGGCGGCACCGCGGCCGACATCACCATCCAGGCGCAGAACATGCTGCACGTGAAGCGGACCATGCAGGAGCTGATCGCCCGGCACAGCGGGCACAGCGTGGACGAGATCCAGCAGGACTGGGACCGGGACCGGTGGTTCACCGCCGACCAGGCCCGCGAGTACGGCCTCATCGACCACGTGATCAGCCGGGCCGCGCAGCTCACGTCGGGCTGAGCCGCGGCGGTCCGAACTGGACGCGCGGCGGGCGGCCGGCGATGGTCCCGTCGGCCGCCCGCCGCGTCCCTGTGTCCAAGAGCTGGACCAGCGCGTGCGCCGACCCCTCCGCAGCGTGCGTACCGACGTCGGACGCGCCCCCTCGATCGCGTCCGACCTCCGCACCTGTGACGGTCTCCGGCAATATGTGCCGCGCCGTCGTTACGTCGGAGCCTATTCCCGCCGCACGGGACTCCGCGCGGCGAGCGCGCGCAGCGCCTTTCGAAGCAAATTCGTTACATCCTTGCCCCCCGGCAACCTACGCGCGCCGTAGCGGGCGTAAGGAAGGGCCCCTTGTTAACGCCTCGCGTTGTACAAGGGGCCCCTCTTAACAACACCATCGTCCTACCGCGACCCGGTCAGGACCACCTTGCCGAGCGCGCGGCGTCCCTCCAGGTCGGCGTGCGCCCGGGCCGCGTCGGCCAGGGGGTACGTCGTGACCAGCGGCCGCCACCAGCCACGACCGGCCAGCTCCAGCGATCGGGCGGCGAGGCCCGGGATACCGCCCGGCAGGGCGCGCATCCGCTGCCCGAGCCACCCGACGGTGAGGCCGCGCCCGATCAGGTCGGCGGTCTCCACCCGCGTCGCCTTACCGGCCGACCAGCCGAACATCATGAACCGGCCGCCCGGGTCCAGCAGTTCGAGGGCGCTCCGACCGACCGGGCCGCCGACCCCGTCGTACACCAGGGTCACGCCGCCGAACCGCTCGCGTACCCGGTCCGCCCAGTCCGGGCGCCCGTAGTCCACCACGAGGTGCGCGCCGAGGCCGTCCAGCGCCGCCGTACGCTCCGCGCCCCGCGCGGCCGCCACCACCGTCGCCCCGGCGTGCCGCGCGGCCTGCGCCAGCAGCCACCCGACACCGCCGGCGGCCGACGGAACGAGGACCACGTCGCCCGCCGCCGGCCGTTCCAGCTCGACGATGCCGAGGGCGGTGCGGCCCGTGCCGACCGCGGCCACCGCCTCGGCGAAGCTCAGCCCCTCGGGTACGGGGAACAGCGCCCCCACAGCGGTCACCGCCTGCTCGGCGTACCCGCCGGGGACCATGCCGAGGTGGGCCACGACCCGCCGGCCCGACCAGTCGTCGTCGACGCCGGGCCCGAGGGCGTCGACGATCCCGGCGACCTCACGGCCCGGGACGGTGGGCAGCTCGGGCAGCGGAAGCGGGCCGCCGGCCTCGCCGCGCCGCAGCGCGGTGTCGAGCAGGTGTACGCCGCTCGCCTCGACGGCGATGCGCACCTCGCCCGGGCCGGGTGTGAGGTCAGGCAGCTCGTCCAGGACGAGGTTCCCGGCGGGACCGAATTCGTGGAGCCGGATCGCGTGCATGATCCGATCCGACAACCTCAACCACAGTTGAGGTCAAGGGGGTCCCGCGGTCAGCCACCTCACGCTGACCGCCCGGCCGGCGAGCAGCCGGGTGCTTCACTGTCCCACATGAGGTGGCGAAGGAGCCGGCCGGTCGTGGCGGTCGTGGCGGTCGTGGCGGTCGTCGCGGCGCTCGCCGGATGGCGCTGGTGGCACAACCGCCCACCGTACGGCCCGGAAGCACTGGCCCTGCGATCGTCACTGACGTTCGTCACGTACCAGGAGGCCCAAGCGGCGCTCGGCGCACAGGTCCACGCACCGGCGGCCAACGACGGGGACCAGCTGGTGCTCGGACGGGTCTCCTGGCAGGCGCCGCCGAAGCCGCTCGACGGCGGCTGGTTCGCGATCTTCCTCATCGACAAGCGGAACGACCGCCGCCCCGGGGTGTTCGGCCTGTCCGCGCCTCGGCCGCAGGCGCTCAGCATCGGCAGCCACGGCGCCGAGAACCGGATCCCGGAGCGCTACCCCTGGCTACGCGGGGCTGGCGATGTCCCGGTCGGAGACGGCACATGGCGTGGCAGCGGCAACCGGGTGGGCGTGTTCGACGAGGCCGCGTCGCCCCTGACGTTCGTCGCGCGGTTCCCGCATCTGGAGGCGCCGGACCAGGAGACGCTTGTGGCCACTGCTCCGGTGGCGATGTCGGACCTCCTGCTGGCCCTGGCCTACCTGGGGCCCGACGGGCAGGTGTACTGGGCGCAGCGCCTGTCCGGCTGACCAACGGTGATCGACGATCCGCTGCTGCGCGGGTCCGGCGACCTGAGGCTGATCTCCGGCTGGTCGCTGGCGGCCTCTCAACGCTGACCGTCGTTGACTCTCGGCTCCCACGCCGACGGGACGGCCTCCGCGAGCGGCTCCGGCTGTACGGATGGCTGGCGAATCGGCCAAGGGCGAGACTCCGGGCATCTAGTCTCGAGACTGTGGCCGAGGAGAACGCGGAGCTGTTGGCGATCTTCCGGGACGCCATCAGACGGGTCCGTGAAGGTGCCGTGCGGCATGGTGACGAGGAACTGCACCAGGCGGCACAAGACATCAGCCGGACAGTGTGCGCGGTGAGACGCGGTCGCGGGCAGCCTTGCCTGGAAGCGGCGGAGATGCTTGATTGTCCGGTCTGCGGCAGCCACCCCGGACAGAACTGCATCTCCGTGCCCGGGCACCCGCTGGGCGATCGAACGTTTCACCCGGAGCGGGAACACATGACCGAGGAGCTGTAGCGGATCCCATCACCCTACCGACGCACCGGCTGGTCGCCGTGGAGGTGCTCACCCCGGCGGGAACTGGTCTGCACTTGATCATTTCGCACACGCTTTGCCGTGACGCACCATGGTCGCGTGTCATGGCATCGCCGGACCAACGGGCCGACGCGGCGTGACCCGCGGCTCGATCCCTTCCGGGAGCGTGCGGCGCGTCTGGTTCGCAACGGTGAGCCGGTCGCGACGCTGTACCTGCGCGTGGAGACGTGTTGGTGGCAGCCAGGCGGGCGTCTGTGGTGGCGGACCTGGTCCGAAGCGAAAGAGCAGGTCCACGGTTTCGTGCTGATGCAGGCCGGCGTGTTCGACGACTTCATCGTCGACGTTGACGACCTCGACGACGAGCTGCCCGACTGGGCCGACAACAGGTTCCACTATCGCGGCGAAGCCTTGACCGCACAGTGGCTCGACGACCGCTCATCCCGAACCGTCCGGATCGATGTGTTCGGCCTCGACGAGGATGGGGAGTAGACCGCCCACTACCCTCGACCACTTTGACCAGGGGCTCAGGGCCTAGCTTTGCAGCAAGCGAAGGTGAGGGGCGCACATGGGCGAGGAGAATGCGGCACCGAT
Source organism: Micromonospora sp. WMMC415 (assembly GCF_009707425.1). Taxonomy (GTDB): domain Bacteria; phylum Actinomycetota; class Actinomycetes; order Mycobacteriales; family Micromonosporaceae; genus Micromonospora. The sequence continues at coordinate 254,343 of NZ_CP046104.1, forward strand.
GGATGTCGTCGAGCGTCTGACGACCAGGCGGCGAGGGTTGTTCCGGAAGGTGGTGACCGGCGACACCGTGGGCCTCGGCGAGCGGGATACGGTCGTACGGTGGCTGCGCGAACTCCATGACGAGCGAAACCAAACGGTGATCATCCATCGGCCTTGGGGATCGATCTGCGTGGTCGCCGAGGGACGTGCCCCGACTGACATCATGATGAGCGACGGTGACCGGATGTGGTACGCGGCCCGCCGGGGAAGCAGCCTCCCGCAGAAGCATCCCCAGCTAACCCCGGACCAGGTGGAACACGTCATGCTCGATGCCCTGACCTCAGACACCTGGCCTCGGTGGCCAGAGTGGCGGGAATTGTGATTGCCCGATGGGCACCTCGCTCGCCCCTGCCACCCCGTCTGCCATCGGCTCTCCTCGTGGGAGCGGGCCGCCGCCCGGCCGCCATGTCAATCGAACCTGACGTAGGTTCGGACGCTGGTGGGTCGGGCGACCGCAACGCCAGCTCGCCGAGGCGGCCGGCGTGCGCTCCGCTACATCGCGCGGACCTGTGGCCGCGCGGCCCGGCCGGCTAGCCGGCCCACCAGATCACTTGTGAACTACGAGTCCGACCGAGGCGGCCGGGTGATGGGCCGAGGGGAGCCACCCGCAAGCCGGGAATTCCTCCGCCACCGGTAGTGGCGCCACGCCGCGACTGCAGCGGCCACGGCAACGAGCAGCGCGGCGGTGCCCTTCCAGGCACGCTCGAACCACGGTCGGTCGTCGCCGAACGCCGCCTCACCAGCCATCAGCAGCCATACCCCCAACCACGCCCACTGCCAGCCGCGTGGCCGGGAGAATTTGTCGGGCGGGTCGGAGACCGCGATGGATACGGCGGTTGCGGCGCAGCAGACGACCAGCAGCGGTTGCCCGATGCGCCAGATGATCTCCCACAGCGACATGTAGCGATCCTGGCACCCCGTTGTACGCATGGCTGTGCGGCGGCCGTCTGAGTTGAGGAAGGTACCGGCACGCCGGACACTCGGACAATGATGACCGTCAGGGCTGGCACCAGGAGATGCGTAGCAGGGTGCACAACGACGTGAAGCCCCATCAGCCTCGGTTCTCGTCCCACGTGGCGACCCTCGCCCCCGTTCTCTTGTTCCTGTCGCTGTTCTCCCTGTCCGGGTTCCTCGGCCTGCTCCTGTGGCCGGCGATCGGTTGGGCCGGCGTAGTGATTCCGATCCTGCTGGTGGTGCTCGGCTTGACCTCTTGGCGGATCAAGCATCGTGATTGGCGTGGGAGACCAGACCCACAGTCGGCGCGGCAACTGATGCTTGGCGGATCAATGGGGTTGATCCTCTAGGCACTGGCACTTGGGACAGTGATGGCAATCGGCAGCGGCTTCAGCCCACTACCCGTGCTGGCGCTCCTGGGAGTGAGCTTGGCGCTGATGTTCTGCGCCGGCCCTCTGCAACGTGCAGCGTCAGATTGATCTGGAAGCGCATTACCAGGGCGACGGCGGGCTGCGAATCGGGGAAGCGCTGGCGATCGTCGTCCAACTGCTCCGCGAGCATCTGGCGACGCTGCCCGAGGGGCCTGGCGCGATCAAGGCTCTGACCTGGTGCCCCCGGCAGGATTCGAACCTGCGACACACGGTTTAGGAAACCGATGCTCTATCCCCTGAGCTACGAGGGCGCGAGCGCCCAGTCTAGCGACCTGGGGTTCACCTGGGGTGGCAGGGAGTGCCCCACGTTCACCCACGTTCCCCGAACCGCCGTTGTCCCAGCCCATGACTACAGGCGGAGCACACGAACCCCGGTTTGCGACCGGCGGTAGGCCGCGGTGACCCGCGTTGGCACCGGTTCACCCGGGTTGGCATCCGCTGGAGAGCACACACCGCGCACATCATCGAAGATCATGATGTGTGCTCGCTCAGCCCGGGACCCGTCGGCCGGCGCCGACGGCGGTGACCGACGCGGTGTCAGCCCTCGGCCTCACCCCCGCCGAAGGCGAGGCTCGCCGAGTACGTCGGCGGGGCGGCGACGAGTGCTGCCACGTCGAGGTGTCGGTCGGCGGGTGTCGTGGTGGTGGCGCGTACGGCCACCTGTTGTTGGTGGTGGGAGCCGCGCCAGCCGTGTGGGGAGTCGAGGAGGTGGTGGATGGTGCGGCCGAGGGTGTAGACGGTGGTGCGCTGGTCGATGACGGCACCACGGACGAATTCCTCGGGGGCCATGTACCGGCGGGATCCGGGGATGCGGTCGGTGTCGAGAGTGAACGGCCCGGGACGGTACTCGTCGAGGTCGATCAGGCGGAGTCGGCGGGCGAGGAAGTCGTAGAGGAAGCAGCCGTCGTAGAGGTCGATCGCGACGTAGCCGGCGGCATTGACGGCCAGATGCGCGTCGAGGATGGTGTCGATGGCCCTTTCGACGTCGTGCAGGGGTAGTTGCTGGAATCCAGTGGGCGCTGATCGAGCCGCTGTTGCCCGAGCCGAACACGGACGGGCCGGCGGGAGAAGCACCCACGGCGGAAGATCGTCAACGCGATCCTGTATGTGGTGGGGTCGGGGTGTCCGTGGCGGTACCTGCCCGCTGACCTGCCACCGTGGCAGACGGTGTACTGGTACTTCACCAGGTGGGAAGAAGCCGGTGTGACGGAGAAGCTCCTGGCCACGCTGTGGGTCACGGCTCGGGTGCAGCAGGGCCGCGCCCCGCAGCCGTCGGCTGGGATCATCGACTCCCAGACGGTGAAGGGCGCCGACACCGTCGGCCGGGACAGCCGGGGCTACGACGCGGGCAAGAAGATCAATGGTCGGAAGCGGTTCATCATCACCGACACCCCTGAACCTGCTGGTCACCGTGACCGTGCTCGCCGCGTCGTGGCAGGACCGCGACGGCGCCAAGACCGCCCTCCTGGGCACCTACATGCACGCTCTCAGCTTGATCTTTAACCTGTGCGCTGTTTACGTGCGGTGATGCTCAGGTCACGCTTGACGGTTTTACCGACGTCGTGGCGGGGTGCTGGTCTACGGTTTCGTGATCCGTACGGGCGTCCAGGACCTGGTCTGCTGGGTTTCGGCGCACTTGCGGGCAGGGTGGTCTTCGGGCGCAAGTTCCGAAACCCCCGACGGACCCGGGCGGGAGTGAGCCGGTCAGGTGCCGTTGGCCGCTCCCACGGTCGACGCAGGTCCGCGACGAGGGGTCGCGCGAGGCGTAGCTGAGTGTAGGCGGCGATGATCAGCCAGGTCCACCGGTCAGCGGCTTCGGTGGTGCGGATCTTCGGCCGAGTCCATCCCAGGGTCTGTTTGAACAGTCGAAACGTGTGCTCGAGGTCGAATCTGCGGAGGAAGGCCTGCCACCAGTGGTCGACATCGGCGGTGGTGGCGTTGGTGGCGGAGCACCACAGCCACACCGGTTTGGGGTCACGCTCGCCGGGCAGGTGCTCGACCTGTAGCCGGATCAGGGTGCCGGTGATGATCGGCAGGTCACCGTCGTGGTCGATCCAGCAGGTGCGGCGGGTCAGCCTGGGGTGCAGCTGGTCCCAGCTGTCGGCTTGCGCGGTGCCGTAGCGGCTGGTCGGGGTGAGGGTGGTGTGTTGCGGCGCGGGCCAGGTGGCCGGGTCGTTGCAGGCGAACTCGGCGCCGTGTTTGCGGGGACGGCCGATGGCACCCGGCTGCCTGCTCGGCTTGGGAAACCGGAGGACCCGGTCCGAGCGGATCCGGCCGACCAGGAGCACGGGCAGGTCGGACAGCACCCAGGCCAGCCGGGCGGTGTCGTAGCCGGTGTCACAGACGATCAGGATGTCGGGGTCGCCGGGGCGCCAGTGCCCGGCACGGATCAGCCGGTCGATCAGCTGCCGGAGCTGGTCGGCGGTGACCGCGGTGGCGTCGTCGGCCGGGCCCAGCCGCACCGCGTCGAGTACCTGTGTCCACGACGTGCGGCCTGGTTCCAAGGCGGCGACGAACGAGTACGGCCAGCCGGGGATCATCTGGGCGGAGCCTTTGCCGCGGCCGTAGGTGTGGCAGAACAACCGATCCGGGCTGGTGGCCGCGTCCGGGCGCAGCCAGTTGCTGACGTCAACGGCGAGCATGATCCGCCCGTCCGTGGCGCGGGGCAGCGCCAACCCTGCGAGGGTCACCCGCAGCCGGGCGACATCGATCCCGCCGGCGCCCAAAGCGTCGTACAGGGCGCCGTGACCACGGCGGTGCTCGGCGGCCAACGACAGGTCGACCAGGCTGGTCACCGGCCCTCCCGAGCACAGCAGCGCGTCGGTGAGCTCGAACAACGCGTCCGCCCGACGTGGCAGACACCGGTAGAAGTCCCGACGAAACCCGGCCAACCTCGCTGCTGGATCCTCGGCCGACCCGTCCGCCGACGTGTCGGGCGTGGGCGTGTCGGGCAACACGAGGCCACCCAGGTAGTCCAGAATCGTGGCCACGGCCACCACCTGTTCTGTTCTTCGTGTCCTTGCAGGGAACGTGAAGGATCATCAGGTGGTGGCCGGTTTACGTCTCCATGACACGCCGAGTCCACACAGGATCAGCGCCCCACACGGGCGCCGAGGTTAAAGAACAAGCTCAGTGCGTGTTTGAGATGGGGTTGATCAGGTCCAGGTGAAGGTGCGGCGGGGTTGACGGCGTGTGGGTTGGCCGCGGGTGATGCGGCGTGCCATGCCGGCGATGGCGGCCCAGCGGACGAGGGCTTCGGAGACGGCGGGGTGGCGTTCGTAGTCGCGGGCCAGCCGGCGGGAGAGGGTGAGCCAGGCCAGGGTGTTGGGTCGGGCCCGGGCGCGGTGCCTGGATTGCTCCAGGTCCGTTTCCCGGACCCGCCCGCCGAACCCGGCGTGCGACTCTCACCGCACCGGGCTCTCCACGAGGTCATGCCGTTGGGGTAGGGCTTGTCGGTGTGGACTGCCAGGGGTTCGGGATCTTGCTGCCGCGATAGCGGTAGCGGGTCACGGGGACCTTCGCCATTTTGAACAACTCGACCCCGTCGAAAGCGATCGGCCGCCACCCTTGCGGGGTGCGCAGCCATCGCTGGATGGCTCTCCAGGTCATGCGGTTGCGGCGCATCACCCAGTTGATCACTCGCCACCAGATGAAGTTCTGCAGGTGGGAGAAGGTGTGCTTGGCGACCGCGTGCTTGAAGTAGTTGGCCCATCCCCGCTGGATGTAGTTGATCCTCACCAGCGTTTCCCGGTAGCTCAGGTGCGACAACCGGCGGGTCAGTGACTTGATCTTCCGTTTCAGCGCCTGGACCGGCTTGTCGGCGATGAACGTGTAGACATGCCACTTGCTCGTTCCTCGTTTCCGCTGCCAGACGATGCGGAAGCCGAGGAAGTCGACCCCGTCGGCAAGGTGGGCGATCCTGGTCTTGGACTCCGATAGGCGCAGGCCCATCGTCGCCAGGACCGTGCTCACCTGGTCTCGCAGGTTCTCGACGTGTTGCTGGTTGCCGTGGACCAGGACGAGGAAGTCGTCGGCGTAGCGGACCAACTGCCACGTCGCCAGTCCTTTGGCGCGTCGTTGCCTGCGCTGCTGGCCGGTGCCCGCTGCCGCCCATTGCTCGGCGAAGAACTCGTCGAGCACCGACAACGCAATGTTGGCCAGCAGTGGTGAGAGGATCCCTCCTTGGGGTGTGCCGGACGTGGTCTCGTTCCGCTCGCCGAGTTCGGTCATGATCCCGGCTTTGAGGAACGCCTTCACCAACGCGAGCACCCGCTTGTCCTTCACCCGTGCTCGCACCCGGTCCATCAGGGCCGGGTGGTTGATACGGTCGAAACACGCCTCGATGTCCGCGTCCAGCACCCACCGGTAACCGGCAGTGGCCAGATGATGGATCTCGGCGATCGCGTCGTGCGCACGCCGGTTCGGCCGGAACCCATAGGAGCAAGGCCGGAAGTCCGCCTCGAAGATGGGCTCCAGGACCAGCTTCAGTGCCGCCTGGACCACACGGTCCGTGATGGTAGGTATCCCCAGCCGGCGCAGTTTCCCGCCCGTCTTGGGGATCATCTTCTCCCGTACTGGCAGAGGCCGGAACGTGCCGGCCTTCAGCAGGGAACGGACATGGTCCAGGAACACCTCAGGCCCGGCCATGCTCACATGAACAGCGGTGACGCCATCCACGCCAGCAGTGCGGGCTCCGGCATTCCCGGCGACCCGTTGCAACGCCACGACCAGCGTGGCCGGGTCGCTGACGAAGTTGTAGACATCGTCAAACCGGCGACCAAGGTCGGCCGCCGCCCAACGGTGCAGCTTGGTCTGCATCTCCCGTACCCGTATCCCAGCCTCCTGCGGAGACGGCCACGTGACGGTGGTATCCACCACCGTGTCTTCGGGCATTGCAGCACCTCCCATGCGATCTCGCTGCCGCCCTTCCCCATGTGACCGGCTCTCCCGGCCTCGGAGTACTACGGCGGCTCCGCCCTCTCCCGACCCGGTCGGCCGACGGTGGACCCAGCCCGACGCGTCGTCTCCGGATGAGACGCCGCCGGGCAGAGCCGGGAGAGTTCCCGTGTTCACTGACTGATCGCTCGACGAAGGAGGCACCCGGCTATACCCCCGCGGCATCGCCACGGCTACCCCGCAGCACTTCACCGTGGCCTCCCTGACCGCTGAACAAAGACGTCCAGGAAGTTCCGGTCCCGAAAGAAGAGGACCAGGACGCACCGCACCCAGCCCATATCCGCCAGGTTGGAGCTGGTAGGGATCGTTAGGAGGCTTCAGACACCGGTTCCTCGCGTATACCTCTCCGTCTCGCTTGCCGGACCCGCGCCATCTGGCAGTGCTGATCACGTCCCGGCGTTGTCGGGGCCGCTTGCCACCCTCTCCGGCACCTCCCGGATCAGGCTGCCCCCAGCTTCACCACCCTGCTGCGACAGGGCGGCGGTGGCGGTCTCTCACCTCCACTCGATCAATCAGCGCCTCACGGCGCACGCGTTCCACGACCCAGCGGCGGGGTTGGACCGCGAAGCCGCGCTGGTCGGCGGGTTTGCGGACGATCTCGAGCGTGGTGCGCAGGGTGTCGCGGGTCCAGTCGACCAAGCGGCCGGTGAAGCCTTGGTCGGCGAAGACATGCCGAATTGGGGTGGTCATGTAGGCGCTGAGCAGGGCGGTCTTGGCACCGTCGCGGTCCTGCCAGCTCGCAGCGAGTACCGTCACGGTGACCAGCAGACCCAGGGTGTCGGTGATGACGAACCGCTTGCGGCCATTGATCTTCTTGCCCGCGTCATAGCCTCGACTGCCCCGGCCGACGGTGTCGGCGCCCTTCACCGTCTGCGAGTCGATAATGCCCGCCGTCGGTTCCGGCTGCCGGCCCTGCTGCACCCGCGCCTTGGACCCGCAGCGTGGCCAGCAGTTTCTCCGTCACCCAGCTTCTTCCCAGCGGGTGAGTACCAGTAGACCGTCTGCCATGGTGGCAAGTCAGCGGGCAGGTAGCGCCACGGACATCCGGACCGCACCACGTACAAGATCGCGTTGACGGTCTCCCGCCGTGGGTGCTTCTCCCGGCGGCCGTCCGTGTTCGGCTCTGGCAACAGCGGCTCGATCAGCGCCCACTGGGCTCCCGTCAGGTCAGAGGGGTAGCCACGGCGAGCAGACACCGCGCCACCCTGCCCGCCTTGGCGGTGGATGTCATGCCGCCACGCCGTCCACAACAGACCTTCTCAAACACGCACTCAGATCCTGAGGCCCTTGGGATCTCGGCTCTCCTTGTCCCACAGCCACGTCAACTCGCCCGTACCCCGACCGAACTCTGGTGGATGTGAGGCGATCATCGGAGCTTTGCCGGGGCTTTCGCTCCGTCCCGGACGGAATCAAATTCCTGCGCACGGGACAATGCCCAGGTCAAACGCAGAAGCCCGCGCCGTATCGGGCTTCGAGGGTAGCCCCGCCTGAGATTCACGGGGCAGACAGGATCCGTCGCACGCGTTAGCATCGGCGAGCGCTCATATGGCACTGGTGCGAAAGTGCCGAAGCGCCAACTTCGACACCCCTTCAGTTATGGGAGAGTGGCACGTGAAACCCCTCAAGAAGGTCGTGGCAGTTATCTGGGCAGCGGGAATTGCAGCCGGCGGCGTCCTGGCCGCCTCTCCGGCACAAGCTGCGGGCTCCAGGATCGACATCGGCCACACCATCGTCGATGGGCGATACGTCAAGGGCTCGGGCAGCATGACGAACAATGGCGACTACACCAACGTCTGCATTGTGATCATGGGGAAGCGGAACGGGAGCGGATACTCGGACAAGACGAAGGCCTGTCGCAGCAACCGGGGCTCCCTGACGTGGAGTGCTCCGGACCTGTACACCGGGAGCCTGGACGGGAAAGCGTGTTACGAGTTCTACACCCGGATCAGCGCTTACAAGAATGGCACCCGGGTGGCGAACAAGAACTCGAACCACGTCCGGGTAGGCACCTGCGAGTAGGTTGAGTGATCGTGGGCGGTCAGCGGAACCTCGTTGGCCGCCCGCACTGCTTGGCCCCGACGCGGGCGATGAGCGTGGCCGCCACGCGGCACGTCGCTCGAGCAGACGTGCGCTATGCTGTGACCTCGCCTGGGCTCAGGTTGGTTACCACAGCGATATCGACCACCGGAAGCGTCATCGGTGATCGACGAATGGCGTCGAACGGAGAAGCGCGCTAGTGCCCACATCTCACAAGCGGTGGCTTCTGGCTCGCCTGGTGTTGCTGGATTCGTTGGCCGCCGTGGCGGTGATCTTGTTCTACCTATGGTACGGCAACCGGCACGACTTTTTCGACCTGCATATCTATCATGACGCCATGACCTGGTGGTCGAACGGGAACAGGCTGTACGAGTTTTCCGTGCCAGACCGCTTGCAGGGCCGACTGTACTTCACCTACACCCCGTTCGCGGCCTTCGTGATGCGCCCAATGGCATTCGTTCCCTTCACGGGCGTGGCCGTCGCTTTCGCCGTGCTGTCGGTAATTGCGGCCTACGGTGCCGTCTACTGCCTGCTGAACCTCTCAGGCGTCATCAAGGAACGTGCTGCGGCTTCCGTATTGATCTTGACGGGCCTTGTAGCACCGCTCACGCTACTCATCGAACCGATGAGGGAAACCCTGACCCTCGGCCAGATCAACATGCCCCTGGTCTGTCTGGTGCTCTTCGACATCTGCTACGCCGTTCCTCGCGGCTGGCGCGCAGCCGGCGCTTTCATCGGCATCGCAACCGCGATCAAGTTGATACCAGGTATCTTCATCCTGTACCTACTCATCGCGAAACAGTGGCGAGCAGCCGCCGTTGCCACCGCCACCACAGCCATTGCCACACTACTTGCATTCCTCGCTTCACCGAGCACGTCCCGCGAGTATTGGACATCCGCATTTTGGGACACGGCTCGCGTTGGCGGACTAGAGTATCCCGGCAATCAATCGATCCTGGGATTGATGAGCCGTGTCGCGGCACCGGAGACCGCCAACCGGGGCATCTGGCTGGTGTCCGTGGCGGCGCTTCTCGCAATCGGCCTGTTTCGGGCGTACCGGGCCCAGCAGTCAGGGAACTCCCTCGCAGCAATCGCTCTGGTTGGTCTCATCGGCGGCCTCATCAGCCCGATCACCTGGCCTCATCACATCTACTGGCTGGTCCCTGCGATGCTCGTACTACTGGAAAAGAGCATTCGGGGGACGCACCGTGCGCGCCTCGCGGCAACAGTGGCTCTCCTGCTCACCTTCGCCGCGTCGGTGCGCGGGGTCGTGAGCTTCAGTCGCTGGGACGGTGTCCACCTCGCCCAGTCGCTCGTCCCATTCGTCAACCAGAACCTGCTCGTGATCGTGACGGCCGCCCTGGTTCTCTTCCTTCCGGTCATGCCCGCCGGTCTTCCACGCCGGCCCGACATTAGTGGACCCGGCCGGTCTGAGCGACCAGGGCCCGTTGCCGCTGACCGACTCTGATGGTGTTTCCGCTGCGCGACACAGTCACGCGGGTGCCCCCAGCACGATCCCGCGTTGTCATTTTAGGTAGTGGAAATAGATCAGCGAGCCCGCTTCGCGGGGCGCGGCACCCTCGCTCGGGATGAAGAGCGTGAACACCGCCGCCGGCCTGCCGCCCGGAGCCCTCAGAACGGTGGCCGTCGGATTGGCGAAGGCTGTGCTACCGCCATGGGTTCTGATCGACGTCCGGTCGGCGTTCCCGGTTTGGTAGTCGTAGAGGAACGTCCTCCACGACCGGAAGTCGCCCTTGGCGTACTGCCCTTCGACGACACCATAGTGGAACCCGCGGAAGCGGAGCACGTCTCTGTCTCCGATGTTTCCTCGGACACCCCAGTGCAGGAGGGCGTTGTCGTAGTTCCCTTGCCGGCTGGTGGTCCAGGTCGAAAAGTTCGTAAGCACTCCCCTCTGCTGCCTGTCGACGGCGCAGTTGGCGAAGTAATGGCCACCGACTTCGATCCTTGAGTGGTCGATGTCGGGCGCCAGAGTGACGCTGTAGATGTTCGGCGTGCCTTCGGCACACGCCGAGAGTCGTAGAGGAGCGTCGAAACTCCGTGCGGGCGCGTCGGTGAGGAGTGCCTCCTCGCTGGGGAAGTAGCGGAACGCCAGATGGTTCGAGGGCTCCTGCTCCCAGGCGACCACGAACCCGTTCCCCGCGCTCGCGACCGTTGGTTGCGAGGAGCCGGCGCCGAACTGCCTGCGGAAAGTCCAGTTGACGAGGTCGGTGGACGTCGCGACGGAGACGTGGAAAGAGCCACCGACCGACGAGTGGTAGAAGGCCAGGTAACCACCGCTCGGACGGGGCACGATCTTGACCGTGTCCATTGTTTGTCCGGCGATGTCTTTCGTGTCGTACCGGTAGCCCGCCGCACCCGGCACGTCCTCCAGGAGCCCTCGCAGCTCCGCCCGAGGAAGGTCGGAGGGGGGAGGGTCCGCCATTCCTGCCCGTGGTTCGGTCTCGGAGCTGGCTGACGGAGCCAACCCCGAAAGGATCAGGGCTAGCACGGTGGCTCCTACGAGGAATCCTTTGGGCATGCTTCTCTCCAGGGATGTCCGTGGCCGCCTGCCGTGGAGGATCGCGGCACGGACAGGCTGAGTGCGTTGCAAATGCGGCCGGGCAGAAATAGTCGGGGCTGCCAGGCCCGCAGGTTGGGGCAGATACTTCTGGGCTTCGACCACGAAATGCTGGCAATGGTCCGGTGCCACCTACACGGCTACTTGCTTCTCCGCCAACGTCCGCATACAGACGCCTCAGTTTCGTTGACGGCCCGGAGCCCGTGCCGGGGGCCCGCCGCCATCGCTGAATACCGACCGTACAAGCGTGGATCTGAGCTGTGTGCCCCGAGGACTCTCGAGCGCGAAGGGGTTTCAAGAGATGGTCACGATGTGTAGATCGCAGTTCGGCCTCGACCCCGACATTATTGGCATTCGGGTGCACGAATGTCGCACTGAGTAGTAGGTTACGTTCCTATAACGGCTCTACCGGCACCGACGTACCGACGGCGGCTCTCCTGCTCCGACGACGCCGAGGAGCGACCGGCTGATAGCTGGTCTTGATTCTCTTGGTGGCCGATGGTTGGTCAGGATGGGCACGCTCCCGCAGATCGCAGCGTCCCCACCCTCGTGGCGAGCCTCCGCCGGACACCTGCTTGGCGCCCCAGCTCGGACACGACGATGGACCACCGGAGCCCATCCGTGTGCACGCTTCCCCGGTTACGACGCCCAGAACCGACCCTCGGCAAGTCGTGACGGAGCGTAGTCGGATCGGGAGCCTTTGCGGGCGCCTAGTACCGCCGCCGCCATTCATGATGAAGTCGAGGTCGAGCCTGCGGGCCCAGTGGACTCGTTCTGATCCGGACCGGCCTCGGCACCGCCAGACCGACCAGCACAAACGGTGGATGGTGCCGCGGTACAGACCGTCGGGGGGGAAGGTTCGCCGGGCGGCGCATGTCGTTGCCTGTTTCTCGGATGGCGCTCCAGCGCTTGGATTCGGCAAGGCTTATCACTCGGAGTTACCTATTGGACACGATCGACCCCCTCTGTTAGCTTCCTAACTGCGCGGGGGCGAAGGTGCAAAGGTGCGAATATATCCTCTGACCTGTTGTACATTCTGTCGACGATTCCCCCGCTGCCACGTCGACGGCGTGTGCACAAGTAGGGATCATATGAACCTGACGCGGATCAAGTCGGCGGCTGCCATCGGCAGCCTGGCAACAGCGCTCCTTCTGGTGCCATCGGCGCCGGCACAGGCAGCCAGTTGCGCCAACGGCACCCAGACAGACATTGGGTACACCATTCTTTCCGGCGGATACATCAAGGGTTCGGCCAGCTACACAAGCTGCCCGGATAGGCCGATCTCACGGGCCGAGATCTGGATCCGCAGGAACGGTGGCCGACTGTTTGCCACCGAGGTTGAGATCAAGAGAATTGCGACGCCGTCGAGTCGTTCCTTCTCGCCGAAGGATCGAATCTGCCAGAACCGCAGCGTCACTAGCAGATACGACACTTTTGTGGTCTTCCATCATTCGGACGGCGGCAAGACGGAGTTGCGCTCGAACTCGATCACGGTTCGGTGCGAGTAGCACTCCAATCCCAGGTCACAACCTGCTTCCGATCAGCGGAAGCAGACTCCGCGGGGTACGACGGGGTGCCTTTCAAGGGACGGCAGTCGTAGCACTGCGCTTTGAATGCCGAAGTACCGGACCGATATCAGCCTGATCCGGGCGCCTGGGTGCGAAGGATGGCCACCGGATCACGTTCCGAAAACGGGGAGGATCTTCTGTGCGAAAGACTGTTGCTCGCTTGAGCGTACTTGCACTTGCGTTCGGGATTGCGATCGTAGGGCAGGTCCAGCCGGCCAGTGCGGCCACCAACTGCAGTAGCGGCACCAAGATGGACATCGGATACACGATCAAGGATGGTGCCTACATCAAGGGGTCGGCGAGCTACACGAGCTGCCCGAACCGCGCCATCCGGTCAGCCGAGATCGTGCTCCAGACAAGGATCGCGATCGGCGGCTGGAGTGACGTGGGCAAGACTCGCGTCACGATTTCGGGAATCGCCACGCCTTCCCAGAAGTCGTACTCCTTCAAGGATCTTCCCTGCCGAGCGGACACCACGATGGATTGGCGGGACTGGCGCGCCAAGGCCGTCTGGAAGCACACCTCGGGCACGACAACCAAGTACTCGAACGTATTGCGTACGGTAGCGGACTGCCGGCCATAAGGGCTGCATGACCTGGGACCAACCTGACCTGTTCAGGTTGGTCCCAGCGCAATTCGATGCGCTCAGGGTGGATTTGTTGGTCGTCGAGCCCAGGGTACTATCGCCCGGTGACTTCACTGTCGCTGGCTGAAGCCCTGGCATTGCTTGCTTTGAGCGAGGACGGCATCTTGCGGGGCCCGCAGGAGGACCTCGACCTCGGCTTGGCGGCTGCGCTGCTCGCCGACCTGTCCACGGCCGGGAAGATCGACCACATCGACGGCAATGTCGTAGTCACGAACTCGGAGCCGACCGGCAACACACTGGACGACGCCGCGCTCCGTGATATCGCGCAGGACGCAAGACTCCGTGGCCCGCGGGACTGGGTCGTGCGTCTGACCAAGAATGTTCGGGACCGCACGCTCGAGAAGCTTGTACAAGATGGGGAGTTGATTAGGACCCGGAGCAGAATGCTGCGACTGCTTCCCGTCGACCGCTATCGAGTGACCTCCCTGGGCGATTCTTCCCCCGTGATCGGAGCTCGCCAGCGCCTCAGGCGTGCCGCGATTGACGCTGCCGCTGTCGACCGGACATCCCTCGCCCTCTGCGCACTGGTCAGTGCGTTGGGCTGGAGCTCCGACCTGGTTCCCGACCTGCCGGCTCAGGACGTCGACCGCCGGTTCGCAGCGATGCGCCGGTCAGTGTGGGCGGCTGGCGCGCTGCGGGACCTGATCAATGAAAGGCGGGTGGGGCCGTGGGGCCCGACGGTTGGCAGGATCGCCGCGAATCTGGATGAATGGCCGACCGACGCGCGGTGACACAAGACCGACCGGATCCTCGCGACGGGAGGAACTGGCCGGGCTGGGTCCGACCCGGCGACCCTGGACGCGCTCGACGGGAGCCGTCCGCGATCAGCCCACTCGACCGGGCAGATACGGGTTGGCGCTGTTCGCCCGCGCCGGGGAGGTCGCCCTGGTCGAGCCGCTTCCCGCTCCCCCACCGAGCGACGAGGCCCGGTTCGGTCCGCTGCCCCACCTGATGCCGCTGCTCGCCCAGCGAGGGAAGGAGGTTCCGCACGTCCGGGTGCTCGCCGACCGTACCGGCGGGGACCTCGACGGGATCACCGCCGACGGGACGCCCCGGCAGCGCACCGTCGCCGACGGCGAGACCTTCCCGCTGCGCAAGGTGCAGGCCGCGTATTCGGCTGCTCGCATCACCGACGGCTGGGAGGAAGCCTTAGCTCCGCCAGCGCTGGGAGGAAGCCTTTCCCGAACTCGCCGCGACCCGCAGCAACGGGGCGTAGCGGTGGATCCCTTCCACGAACGCCTCGCCCGTACCGGGCTCGGGGCGGCCGACCGGTACGGCTTTGCGCTGGCCGGCGGCTACGCGGTTCAGGCCGCCGGACTTCTGGAGCGGCCCAGCGAGGACGTTGACCTGTTCACCGCCTGGGACCGCCGCGACGAGTTCACCGCCGCGGTCGCCGCCGTCGTGCACGCCTACCGAGACGACGGCCTCACCGTCGAAACCGAGCGGCAGTACGACACAGTCGCCCGGCTGGCTGTCACCGACGGAGTGCGGATCTCCAAAGTCGAACTCGGCGTGGACTGGCGTGCCAACGAACCGATCCTCATGGCGATCGGACCGGTCCTACACCCCGTCGATGCGGTCGCGAACAAGATGAGCGCCCTCTACGGGCGAGCGTTCGCCCGCGATTTCATCGACATCGACGCCACGCTCCGATCCGGCCGCTACACCCGCGACGCCCTCCTCACCCTCGCGCAGCGCGCCGACCGTGGTTTCGACCGGCGCGTCTTCGCCGACGCTCTCGGACAAGCCACTTTGCTCGACCCCCTGACGACTTCGCCCAGTACGGCGTCGCCGGCCGAGCGCTGGACAATCTCCGTAGCCGATTCACCGGATGGCGCCGTGAACTGCTCGGCGAGGAGCAACCCGCCGAAGATGACTCCGCTCCCGACTCGCCGCAGCGATAAGCCTGCACATGCATGACCCAACGTTCCAGCTGATCTTCGGCAAGCGATCGCAGCAAGGCCCCGAAGCGAGCGGCACACAGAGGTCGATGACAAGAACTCGCAGGTCAGACAGCCTGCGGACACAAGCGGAGCGTCGGGTTAGGAAACCGATGCTCTATCCCCTGAGCTACGAGGGCGCGAGGGCCCAGTCTAGCGACCTGGGGGTTCACCTGGGGTGGCAGGGAGTGGCCCACGTTCACCCACGTCACCCGTACCGCTGTTCTCCCAGCCCAGGACCACACCCGGAGTCTCCATGTGACTCCGGGTGATCTTGTCGGGCAGGGTGAAGCTGCCGACCCGATGGGGTCGCGTCGGCGGAGAGCGGGCCGTTTCAGGCTGCGGCGCGGGCGGTTACTGCCGGTCGGCTGAAGGTTTTGCGGTCGCGGATGAGTGCCCAGAGGACATCGACGCGTCGTCGGGCGAGGGCGAGGATGGCTTGCCGGTGGTTCTTTCCTTCGGCGCGCTTCTTCTCATAGTAGGCGCGGGAGGTGGGGCATTCCCTGGCGGCGGTGAACGCGGCCATCCACAGAATGTGGCGCAGTCTTCGGTGGTAGCGGCGAGGCTGCCGATGGTTGCCGGAAACCGTTCCGGAGTCGCGGGAAACCGGCGCCAGGCCGGCATGAGCCGCGAGTTTGGTGGGGCTGTCGTACTCGGTCATGCCGGCGGTGTGCACCAGCAGTTCGGCGGTGAGCAGGGGGCCCATGCCGGGCAGGCTCCCGATGATCGGCGCGAGGGCGTGCTGGTCGAGCTGTTCGGCGATGAGGTCGTCGACGGCGGCGATGCGTTGTTCGAGGGCGAGGATCTCGGTGGCCATCTGCCCGACGACCACGGCGGCGGCACGTTGGCCAGGCAGGTTCACGGTCTGCTGCCGGGCAGCCGCAACAAGGGCCTCGGCGACCTGGACGGCGTTCTTGACATGCCCGCGACGGAGGAGGGCGGTGATCCGATCGACACCGGCGTGCCGGATCGCCGCCGGCGTCTGCCAACACGCCAGGACCATCATCGGGGCCTTCCGGTTCAGATCCACGGCCCGTTCGAGGGCGGGGCTGATCCCGGTGAGGAGTTCCTGCAACCTGAACAGGGTCGCGACGCGCTGCCCGACGAGATCTGCGCGGTAGCCGGTGAGCACGGTGAGCTCGGCCAGGAGCCGGTCGGAGGGTTCCAGGATCGGGATGTCGGGGCGCATGCGGATGGTCTGGGCGATGACGACCGCGTCGCGGGCGTCGGTCTTGTTCTCCCCGGCGAACGCGGCGGCCATGTGGAACGCGACGGTGCCGGAGACGTAGCGGACCTGGACCTGCCGCCGCCACAGCCGGGTCAGCAGCAGCGCCGACAGGCCGGTGGTGACATCCACGGCCCAGCACACCGGCCGGCCATACGTCGACACCTCCGCCATGACCGTGAGCAGTGCGGTCTCGTCGTTGGCGACCCGGCGGGAGTAGACCAAGCGGCCGTCGCCGTCGACGACGGCCATGTGGTGGTGGGTCTTGCCGATGTCCACGCCGATCCACAGCTTCGCCACCCTCGCGCTCCTTCACTTGATCGGGTTTCTCGGTCGGCCCGTCGTCTGTGGGTTCGGGTTTGCCGGCACCTTCTACCAATGCGATCAGGGTCGCGGGTCTCCATCAGCGGTCTACCGAATCTCGCAGACGACGAAGCGGCGGGTGGCATCTCCTACCGTGAGCCAAGCGATCTCGACGAAACACACGCAGCCATACCCACCGCTCCCGGGCATCAGGGTCTACGGCTGTTGGTGCCGCGCCCGTTCAACCCGGCGCGCCCGCGGAGCGAGAAGTGGGTGGCACCTCGAGGCTCAGCCACGATCACGGCGGAACACACACAGCCATCCCCACTCCCGGCCCCGCGGGCACGGCAGCGTCAGCCTGTCGCCGTTGCCGGCCGGCACCACGGACACGATGTGCGAGCCCGCGTGTCAACGCCGGCCGAAGGTTCCACGCGGCGTCGACAGGCTGCCCGCTACCGGGCGTGGAAGCGTGCAGCCGGGCAGGCGACGGGCCTCAGGGAGATCGTCCGCGGACTTCGGAGGCTGGATCAGCACGAGGCCGACGCGTGCCGGCGTTCGGCGGAGCGGGTGAGCAATTGCCTGACGATCTCCTGATGGGTCCTAGGCTTGCCGGTCAGGGTTGACCTTTGTCCTGGCCGGTCCGCGGGCGGGCGGGCCGGGATCGGCGTGTCGGGCGGCTCGTTCTCGCATGGGAAACTCTCGCTGTGAGCTCAGGTGTTCCCCGGACGATCAAGGCAGTCGACACGTCAGAGTTGATCCGGCTCGACACCGAGGCGATTCATTGCGGACTGAGCCGCAATCACGGGGCAGGGTGGTTGGCGGAGTTCGCCGATCCAGCAGCGGTGCACTATCTGTGGCTGGTACTGGTGCACCGGTTGGGGCACCGGCCTGAGTCTTCGCCGCACTGGCGGTGCATGCTGCTTTTGACGGTGCGAGACGGCCAGCAGATCTTTTCCCTGCTGGATGTTCTGCCCGCCTCGTTCGAGGATCTACCCGAGACGCTGGATGCGGCCACGAAGGCCAAGATCGCCCACCGGCTGGAGCATGAGGGCCTGCTGACGCAGGCGCAGTGGGCCGACCTCAACCCCTGATCCGGGTACTGCTTGGCGATGACATACGGCGGCTGATGTAGGGCGGCGAACCGTGCGGTCAGGTGTCGAGGCCTGCGAGGTTGAGGCGTTCGAGCAGGCTGGGCTTGCGGGCGTGCACCGCCCGTAGCTCGGCCAGCCGGTGTCGGAACGATGAGCTGTCTCCGTCGCGTTCGCCGAAGTCGTGCAGGTCGACGAGGAGTTGTACGGCGGTGTCGTACTCGCGGGGTTTCTTTGTGGCGATGAGTTCGTCGACCCGCTGCCAGGCGGCGGGTTGGTCGACTGCGAGGGTGTCGAGGTGTCGTTGCCGGGCTGCTGCGGCGGACCGTTCGCGGCGAGTCCGGTCGCGTTCGCGCTGCTCGGCGTCCCGTCGTTCCCTCTCGGCGCGCAGGTCCGCGGCGGTGGCGAGTAGTTCTCCGGCGGTGCGGGCGGCCGTCGGGGTGGACGCGTCGGTGGGGTGTGCGTCGCGGTAGCGGCGCAGCAGTCGGCTGCGTAGGTGGCTGTCGCCGCCGGTGATCAGGTCGGTCAGGATGGCGTCCTTGTCTGGGGCGGGCAGCCCGACGACCCAGGTGCGTAGTTGCGCGGCGGTCGGTTCACCGGAGGCGGCCGGCGCCGACCCGGCCGCTGCGGCCGCGATCAGGTCGGGGTCGAGGCGCAGGAACTCGGCTACGGCGGTGAGGGCCGCGTCGAGGGTGCCCAGTCCGGCTGGGACGGGCGGTTCGGGCTCGTCGTCGGCGATCTCCTCGGACTGTACGCAGCGGAGCCAGGCCAGGTAGAGCAGGCGCAGGTCGCCGGCGGCGAGGCCGGCCCGGACCGGGATGATGGAGGCGAGCAGGCCGTGGCCGTCGAGGTCCCACTCGTCGGTGCCGTCCTCGTCCTCGTCGTGGAGGTCGATGATGACGTGTTTGCCGGCGGTCCAGGCGGACGCGCTGTCACTCTGGCAGTACCGGGCGACGGTGGCGGCGTCGAGCACGTTTTTCGGTAGCCGCAGCATGAGCTGGTGGGTGCCCCAGTTGGCCAGGTACAGGTGTGCGTCGAAGTACCGTTCCATCAGCGTGCGTGGGTCGCCCTTGAAGTTGCCCCACTCGTAGGTGTTGACGAGGCTGGTGGCGGTGATGTCGGCCCGGGTGGACAGCGACCGCAGTTCGGCCTGCTCCCGGCTGGTGAGGGGCCGGTCGACGGCGGTGAATTCGTAGTACTGGTACTCGCTCACGGGGGCCTACCTTCCGGCCCAGTGCCGGTAGGCCTCGATCCACGCGGCGCCGTCCGGCGTAGGGGTGGGTAACGGCAGGTCGAGCAGGTCGATCCTCTGCCGGTGGCGGCCTCGGGCGCAGACCGCGACGATGCTGTCGGCGGTCAGGTCGATCTTCCGCACGGTGACCTCGACGCCGATGACGGTGGTGGTGAACGGCACCGCCAGGTGCTCCTCAATCATGGTGAACAGGCCGGTGAGCTGTTCGTCGTCTCCGTACGCGTCGACGGTGGCTTCCTCGATCATCGCCTCCAGCGCGGCGTTTCCCTTCGATGCCATCGGCGGAGGATAGCGGACCGGTGTCGAGGTGTTCGGAGCCTGATGCGCGAGGATGGTCGGCATGGTTCGGTGGCCGAGTTCGTCGATCTTCGGCGGGAGGTGGAGCGGTTACGGGCGGAGAACGCCCGGCTGGCGCGTCTGCTGGAGCTGCGCGGCCAGGACACGACGGCGGCGCCGGAGCAGTTGTCCGCGCCGGTTGAGCCGCCAGGGCTGGTCACCATGGCTTCGCCGGCGCAGGACAAGCTGGTGCTGTTCGCCGACCGGTTCCGGGCCCGGGTCGACGTGTACGCCGTGCGGTGGGAGAACGCCCGTACCGGTGCTGCCGGGTGGATGCCTGCGGTCGCCGGAGGCTGGCGTAAGGGTATGGACCGGCGCGGTGCCACCTACCTGCCCGCACGACGGAGGTCGTCGCGGCGCATCTCGTCGGCGACGTGTTCATGGGCCTGTACCCGCTGATGCCCGGCAACACCTGCCACTTCGTCGTGGCCGACTTCGACGGGCCGACGGCGATGCTCGACGCCCTCGCCTACGTGAAAGCGGCACGAGCCAGCGCGGTGCCCGCCGCGATGGAGATCTCCCAGTCAGGCCGCGGCGCCCACGTATGGGTCTTCTTCGCCGGCGCTGTTCCCGCGGCCACCGCGCGCGCCGTCGGCACGGTCCTGCTGCGTGAGGCGATGGTGCTGCGCGGGTCGATGGACCTGCGCTCGTACGACCGTCTCTTCCCCAACCAGGACGTCCTGCCCGAGGGTGGCTTCGGCAACCTCATCGCCGCACCGCTACAGGGACGCCGCCGCAAGGACGGACTGACCACGTTTCTCGACCTCGGCACCCTCGAGCCGCACGCGGACCAGTGGGCGTTCCTGTCGACGCTGGACCGGCTCAGCCCCGGCGACGCCGAACGGATTGCCCGGCAGGCCAAGCAAGCCGCCACCGGTGCCGACGTCGCCACGATGAGCCGGTCCGCCGCGACCCAGGTCCACCCTCCGCTCCCTCCGGTGGTTCACGCGGAGGCCGGTGCCGGGCTGAGCATCGACGCCAGACAGCTCACCCCCGCCGCACTGGCGACGTTCAAACACGCCGCCGCCATGGCCAACCCGAAGTTCTACGAGCTGCAGCGACTCCGCAAGTCCACCTGGGACACCCCACGCTTCATCCAGGGCTACGACCTCACCCTCGATGACCGCTTGGTCCTCCCGCGGGGCCTGCGGCACACCATCACCACGATCGTCGAGCGCGCCGGATCCCGGCTGGCAATCACGGACGCACGAAACCCCGGGACCGAGATCGACGCCGCGTTCACCGCCGAACTCACCAGCAGGCAGGCCAACGCGGTCGGCGCGCTTCTCGCCCACGACGACGGGATCCTGGTCGCCCCACCGGGCTCCGGCAAGACCGTCATGGCCTGCGCCGTGATCGCCGAACGCAACACCTCCACCCTCGTCCTCGTCGACCGCAAAGCCCTCGCCGACCAGTGGCGCACCCGCATCCAACAGTTCCTCGGATTGAGGCCGGGGCAACTCGGCGGCGGCCGACGCAAGCTCACCGGCACGGTGGACATCGCGCTGCTGCCCTCCCTGGCGCGGCGCGACGACGTCGCCACCCTGACCCAGGGGTACGGGCACGTCATCGTCGACGAATGCCACCACCTCGGCGCCGCCGCGTACGAGCACTCGGTCAAACGGATCGCCGCGCAGTTCTGGCTTGGCCTCACCGCCACACCTACACGACGCGACGGCCTCGGCCAACTCGTCACCTGGCAACTCGGACCCGTCCGGCACACCCTGACCGACGAGGAACAAGGCACCCTCGCCGCAGCGATGCACGCCGACGCCGGACCCCGTCGAGCGCTGTTCATCCACGAGACCACATTCCAGCCCGGCGACGTCGACCTGGACGCGCCCGGCGCGCTCGCCGAGGTACACCGGCGACTGCCCCTCGACGAGCCCCGCAACACCCAGATCGCCGACGATGTCGCCGTAGCCCTGACCCGCGGTCGCAACTGTCTCGTCCTGACCCGACGGGTCGCCCAGGTCGGGGCACTCACCGCTCTGCTCGCCGCACGCGGACACCAGGCACTCGTGCTGCAAGGAACGATGAGCACCAGCGAACGGCGGACCGTCGTTGACGGGCTCGACGGCGCCAAGACCGGCGACGGCCTGCTCGTCATCGGCACCACACCGTTCATCGGTGAAGGCTTCGACGCCCCCGCCCTCGACACCCTCTTCCTCGCCGGCCCGATCTCCTACGACGGCCTACTCGTCCAATGCGCCGGCCGCGTCATCCGCGCCGCGCCCGGCAAGGACGTCGCCGAGGTCCACGACTACCACGACCCGGCCTCACCCATCCTCGCCGCCTCACTCCCACGCCGCATGCCCGGATACCGGGCACTCGGCTTCACGAGAACATGAGTGCATCCGATCGCGATCACCACGACTGGTCCCGCCGGTCACAGAGATACGACCAGACGCCAAGCGCGCTGGGCCTAGCGTAGTAGGCTACAGGCATGGGCCGGTTTTCCGAGGACGAGCTGCACGCGGTTGTCTCCCGGTACGAGGCGACGAGGGCGGCCGCGTTGACCGAGCGGGACGAGCAGCTGCGGGCGTTTCACGCGGCCGGGTGGCGGCCGGTGGATCTGCAGCGGGTCACCGGATACAGCCGGGAGACGATCCGTCAGGCGCTACGACCGGAGGTTCGGCGGGCGACCAACATCAGCCGGCGCAGGACATCACCCCGACCGCCGGCGGACTACCGGCCCTACGGCGACCGGAAGCCATACGTGATCGCCGAAACCCTCGCCGCAATGCACGGCCCGACCGACGGCACGGTGACGCTTCCGCGTCATCTCGACTGGTCCGGGCACGCCGAGTACGACCTGAGCCGGGCCGCACGCCTGGCCAGCATGTACAAGGTGGTGCTCACCGAAGCCAACACCGTCGAAGATCTCAATGCCTGGCTCGATGCAGACCTCCTCCGGCGGCTCTGGCCCACCCTCTGGCTGCCACCCCAGCTCCGCCAGCGCTGGGAGGAAGCCTTCCCCGAACTCGCCGCCACCCGCAGCAACGCGGCATAGCGGTGGACCCCTTCCACGAACGCCTCGCCCGTACCGGACTCGCGGCGGCCGATCGATACGGCTTCGCTCTGGCCGGCGGCTACGCAGTCCAGGCCGCCGGGCTCATCGAGCGACCCAGCGAGGACGTCGACCTGTTCACCGCCTGGGACCGCCGCGACGAGTTCACCGCCGCGGTCACCGCCGTCGTACACGCCTACCGGGACGACGGCCTGACCGTCGAGACCGAGCGCCAGTACGACACCTTCGCCCGGCTGGCCGTCACCGACGGGATCCGGGTTTCCAAGGTCGAACTCGGCGTGGACTGGCGCGCCAACGAACCGATCCTCATGGCCATCGGACCGGTCCTCCACCCCGACGACGCGGTCGCGAACAAGATGAGCGCCCTCTACGGACGAGCGTTCGCCCGCGATTTCATCGACATCGACGCCACGCTCCGATCCGGCCGCTACACCCGCGACGCCCTCCTCACCCTGGCGCAGCGCGCCGACCGTGGCTTCGACCCGCGCATCTTCGCCGACGCTCTCGGACAAGCCGCCCAGCTCGATCCTGACGACTTCGCCCAGTACGGCGTCAGCGGCCGAGCGCTAGACAAACTCCGAAGCCGATTTGCGGAGTGGCGCCGCGAACTGCTCGACGACGAGGAAGGATGACTTGGTTCCCGACTCGCGGCAACGTTGAGCCTGCACCCGCAGGGCCCACAACGTTCCAGCTGATCTTCGGCAAGCGATCGCAGCGAGCCCGCGAAGCGACCGGCACGCAACGGGGGACGATAGGAAAGCCGCAGGTCATCGGCCTGCGGACACCGGCGGAGCGTCGGGTTAGGAAACCGATGCTCTATCCCCTGAGCTACGAGGGCGCGAGGGCCTAGTCTAGCGACCTGGGGGTTCACCTGGGGTGGCAGGGAGTGGCCCACGTTCACCCACGTCATCCGGACCCGTGTTCGCCCAGCCCAGGACCACACCCGGAGTCACATGGAGACTCCTACCGTTAGCCAAGCAATCGGCGAAACACACGCAGCCATACCCACCGCCTCCCGGGCATCAGGGTCTACGGCTGTCGGTGCCGCACCCGTTCAACCCAGCCCGCCCGCGAGGTGAGAGATGACGGGGCGCTGGCACCATGATCAGCCAACTCTCTCTGTCGGTGACGCCCATGATGATGATCATCTCGCGGCGGACTTCCGTATTTGTTCTCGGCAGCGGCGGCGTTCCGCCTGACCGGGTCCTGCCTGGCGGAACACCTGGTGCGCGTTGCCGTCAGCGCCGGACGATGTCGAGAAGGTCCAGGTTGAGCAAGTAGTCGCCGTCGCCCTCGAAGGTGAGGGTGAGACGCGTCGTGGACGGTTTCGTCGCGGCAGCGCCGTTTCCGACGTTCCCTCGACGAAACCTGAGCCGGTGACGCGGAGTGTCCCCTGTCGATCGGCGCTTCCGCCGATCAGCGGAAGCCCAAGTAGTCACAAGGAGACCCGACGATGCCACGACGATCCTGGCGTCAGCTGGCACTTGCCGGCCTGGTAGTGGCTGCGGGTGGTGGGGCGTGGGCGGTGGCCCCGACCGCCTCCGCCGACGACGCCCCCCGCATCACGCAGCTCGCCGGTGTCACCGAGGGCGCCACGCTGAGCGGCACGGCCCGGATCGAGGCGCGCACCAGCGGCACGGTCGACCGGGTGGAGTTCTCGCTTTCGGGCGCGAGCACGGCGACCTGGACCGAGCGACAGACGCCCTACTACTTCCTGGGCAACAACGGCACGACCGCGCCGGGCTGGAACGCGGCTTCCGCGCCGGACGGCGCGTACGCGCTGGCGGTGCGGGCGATCGGCCCCGGCGGCACCTCCCAGCAGACGGTACGGTTCACGGTCGGCCAGCAGGCCGGCGAGCCGGCGCCGACGCCGACGACCGGCGGCAACGCGAGTACGGCGAACCCGTCGGTCAGCAACGGGGTGGCGACGTTCACCGCGAACAAGACCATCGGCAAGCTCTCTGTACCGGACTCGTGGACGGAGATCGTGATCGGCGCGGGGGTGACCCTGAAGGGCAACTTCTTCATCCCCGCCAACCGCACGAAGGCGTTGACGATCACCGGCCGGAACAAGCAGACGTCCCAGTTGACCGGTGACGGCCCGCACGCCAAGGACTACGCCCGGGCCGGCGTGACGACCGAAGCGAAGATCAAGCTGACCCTGCGCAATTACACCTCGGTGAACCCGCGCTTCTACCACATGTGGGCCAAGAACGCGCAGGTGGTCATGTCCGGCATGCGCTACATCGACAACCGCGACGTGGGCAGCAACAACTCCGACGGCTTCAGCGGCGGCGACGACTCGCTGATCGAGAACACCCTTATCGACACCTGGGACGACTCCGCCAAGCTCTACACCGGCGACCTCACCATCCGGGACACCACGATCGTGCACAACCGCAACGGCGCGCCGATCCAGATGGCCTGGGGCGACTACGGGCAGGGCACCGCGAGCCTGGACGGGCTGACCGTCATCTCCAACTCACCCAACGGCTACAACCAGGGCGTCTTCTCCTGGGCCGGCGGCACGAAGGCCGACACCCGGACGATCAGGATCGTCGGTGCGGGATTCGTCCGCAAGGTCAATCCGGGCATGGTCGAGGCGCCGCTCTACGCGTTCAAGGACGGTGTGAAGAACAAGACCATCCGTGTCGAGGGCGGCGACTGCTCGGTGGTGCGCAGCACCTCCGCCAACACGTTCCAGGGTGCCAACACCTCCGGCAACAAGGTTGTCGTCACCGGCTGCAGGTGACGGCATGTCTGTGGCGGAGCCGGGGCACCCGGCCGGCTCCGCCACGGAAGCACCGGAGCACGAGTTCTCCGCCGCCGTCAAGATCGAGCTGATCGTCGGATCGGCCACGCGGGGAGAGGTGGCCCTGCCGCAAGAACGCACCGGCACTTCGAAGATGAGACGACGGCGACCCCGTCCGGGCACCTGGTTCAGTGCCCAGACGGGTCGCCGCGAACCCGCGGCCGTCTGCCCGTCGTTGCGGATGGTCATCGACGCCTGCAACCCGCCCGGCCACCGCTGGTCCACGGTCACCGACGCGGAACACTTCCCGTCGGTACCCGGGCCGCTGCCACCGTCGTCGCCGAAGACCACGTCGAAGCAGTTGAAGAAGGCCTCCGGACTGTCCGAGCGTTGCCAGATGGAGTAGATGACATGTCGCCCCGTCTTGTTGGCGGGCAGGACGGCGTCCCACTGGTACGCGCCGTTGACGATCGAGGGGTTGGTCACCGTGGAGAAGGGGGCGGGCGCCAGGTCCGACCAGGCGAGGGGCTTGGTCGGGTCGTAGCCGTCCTTCGTGACGTACACCTCCTCCCGCCGGATGCGATCCACTGTCCGTTCCACACCGAGATCGCGGTCCCGGCCGGGTTGGTCCAGGTGACCCGCCAACTGTCGGTCGCGGTGGTGCCGGTGTTCTTCACGCGTCGAGCGCAGCCGTCACGGGATGCGGTCAGGCAGGGTCGTCAGTCGGGAACCCGGTCGTGCAGCACGTCGACGTAGAAGGCTCGCTGGTCGCCACGGATGGAGAACCGTGCCTGCTCGATCCAGCCGAACTGTTCCAGGGTGCGGCGCATCGGCTCCAGCAGCTTGGTCTTCTCGCAGCTGTCGTCCGGGGCAAGGATGCCGTCGAGGTCGGTGAAGTCCGCCCGCGCGTTCGTCCCGTCCAGCTTGAGATAGCGGAAGCGGTGGGCGTCGCCGTCGAAGGCGCTGGTCAGGCCGGCCGCGCGATCGGCCGGGGTGGGGCCGTCGAGCAGCGCCCGCAGGGCCTCCTTGGCGACGCTGCGGGCCGGGACCTCCCGGGTCACCGTGACGACCTCCGGGCAGCGCTGGCCGGCCTGCTCACGCAGCAGGAACAGCTTGACCCGGCGGGTGCCGGTGGTCGGCTCGGTCGCCGGTTGGATCGGGCCGCCGGTCTCCGTCGCCTGGGCGCTCGCCGTCGCGGTGGACGGGACATCGGACGGGCGGGGCGGCGTGGCCGACGATGCGGGCGCCGGGATGGTGGGAGCCGTCGGCACGGGAGCGGCGACCTGTGGCTCACCGGCTGGTGTGACCACCACGGCCGTGACGACGGGTACGGCCACCATCGCCGCGGCGATCAGGCCGGCTGCGGCGACGGAGCGGACGCGGCGACGGCGTGCACGGTGGCGCAGGTCGCCCAGATCCGGCGGATGTGCGGTGTCGGCGGCGGTCCCGGCTATCCGGCGCAGCGCGTCACGCGTCGCCTCCGCGTCCGGAATTCCGTCAGTCACCGTCATCTCCCCTGGGCGTAGCCGTCGCCACTCTACCGTTTGACGCTGCCACATTATTCACATACGGTGCGATCGTTATTTAAGCGGATGAGTACGACAGCGTCCAAGTCGGATGGTCGCCGCACGGTAAGCGCCCGAATCGGGGATGCGCGCGTTGCGACAGGTGTCGAGAGGACCGATGTCGACAGATCGGGAGTTCACCGAGTTCTACCTGGCGACGTACCGTCGGCTGGTGGGCCAGCTGTTCGTGCTGACCGGCAACCGCCACGACGCCGAGGAGCTTGCCCAGGAGGCGTTCTCCCGTGCGCTGCCCCGGTGGGCGAAGATCAGCGGGTACGAGGCGCCGGAGGCGTGGGTCCGCCGGGTCGCCTTCAACCTCGCGTTCTCCCGGCGCCGCAAGGCGCTGCGCGGCGCGGCCGCGCTGCTGCGGCTCGGCAGCGACCGGGTCCACGACGGCGACAGCACTGACGGTGTCGCCGTCGCCGAGGCGCTGCGGGCGGTGCCGGTACGGCACCGGCAGGCGTTGGTGCTGCACTATGTCGTCGACCTTTCCGTGCGGGACGTGGCTGTCGAGCTGGGCGTTCCGGAGAACACCGTCAAGACGTGGCTGCGGCGGGGCAGGCAGCAGTTGCAGGCGGCGCTCCGGGTGGACGAGGCGACCGGGACCGAGGACCTCCTCGCTCACCTTCGCCCCTGAGCGGAGCCGGGTGGGGTGCGGCCTCAGCGCCGCACCCCACCCTGGAAAGGGCATGGCCGTGCCTAGCTCACGGTGAGGCTGTCCACGTCGAAGAGGAAGCCGGGGCCGCCGGTGTAGACCAGGTGCAGCGGCCCGGTTCCGGTGCCCGACAGCGACGTCGAGACGGTCCGGTAGGTCGTCCAGCCGTCGGTGGTGGGCACGTCGACCGTGCCGAGCAGCGGGCCGGTCGCCGAGCCGGCCCGTACCTCGATGGTGCCGCCGGAGGTGCCGGAGGCCACCCTTGCGGAGAACTCGGTCCGGCCGGTCGTGGACACCTGGGCGTAGCCGGCCCAGTCGCCGTCGTGCAGGTAGCCCGCCGTGGCACCGCCCTGCGCCGCGCTGTGGAACGCCAACTGGACGCCGGAGTGCGACGTGTACGACTCACCCTGCACCGTCTCCGCGGAACTTCCACCGCCCCCCGGAGCGGTGAGGAAGGTACGCAGCTTGTTGGCGTTACCGGAGTCGTCGCCGGTGATCAGGTAGTACATCATTCCGGCGTCGGAGACGTCGCCCTTCTTGTTCATGATGTTGTTGACCACGTTGTGCACGTAGCGCAGCCGCTGGTCGGCGTTGTTGGCCATCCAGGCCCACTTCTCCTCGCCGCCGCCGGTGCCCAGACCGGCGTTCTGGTCCGGGATCCGCGTGTACTTGACCTGCGGGAAGTCGCGGCGGATGTCGGCGAGGTTCCACCTGTTGTCGTCGTCGTCGTGCTTGTTGTTCCAGTCCGAGTGCGAGATCAGCGTGACGTGCTGACGCGCGGCGGTGTTCGAGCCCTGCAACGCCCGGTACACGACACCCATCGGGCCGGCACCGACGAGGCAGAGGGTGTTGGTGGCGGTGGAGGCGTTGACGGCCGCGCGGAGGTGGGTCACCGCGGCGTTGAGGTTCGTCTGGCTGTTGCGGAAGATGCCGGCCACGTCGTAGCCGAACTGCCCTGCGACGCCCTCGGTGGCGGTGACCATGTCCCGCTCCCAGCTCGCGGTGGAGCTGCCCAGGTGCGAGTTGTAGTCCCAGTGCACGAGCCGGGACTGCTGGCCCTTCTCGGCGAGCAGCGCCAGCGCCATGGCGGACGCGCCGATGTCGTCGCGGTCGTGGTAGTTGCCGTCCGAGCTCCAGGCGATCCGCTGACAGCCGAAGTCGAGGGCGGGCGGGGCGGCCTGGGCGGGCTGCCCGGTCAGTGCGACCGTGGCGCCGAGCGCGAGGGCGCAGGTCGCAGCGGTGAGGCCGGGACGGGTGATCCGTGACATGGAGGTCCTTCCGGTACGAGGGGTGGTCGCCGCCCGGCCGGGACCGGGTACTGTCGGCCCCGGTCGGGCGGCTCGAAGACAGACACCCCGCCCCGCGGTTGGAGGTTTCGCCGCCACCACGGGTCATCTGCCCCGGCGTCCCGCCTCGGGTCAGCCGTCGCCGCGCCGGCCGCCCTGCGGACGTGAGTCCTCGCATGCCTGCTGGGCGCGTGCCCAGGTGGCGTCGTCGACATCGGCCGGCCGTAGCGCCTCCTGCCCGCCCTGGCGGTTCCCATCGCCCGGCTGTCCGGAGGGCCTGGCGGTGGGCCGGGTGGTCGGTCGGGCTGTCCGGTCCGCCTGCCCGCTGCGGCCGGGTCGGGCCGAGGGCAGGTCCTCGGGTACGTCGATGCCCTGCTCGCGCAGGCACGCCGCGTACGCGGCCAGCCCACCGGACGCCGGCTGGGTCGGTTCCGACTGCTCGGCCGCCGGCTCGCCGCCGCAGCCGGCAGCGAGTGCGAGCAGGGCGGTGCCGACCGCCACGGTCAGGGCCGGTCGTCGAAGGATGCGGGGCATCTGGCTCTCCTCGGATCTCGGGGTGCGGGCCCACGCCCGCGCGACGGGGTCAGCAGAGACGATCAACCTCCGGCGTCGCTCCGACGGAACTGGGAGTCGCCTCGGAATGCCGGGCTGTGAGGTAACTCCGAGGTGCGGCCGAGCCCCCTGTCAGGAAGTGGGTCGACGATCGGCAGCCATGGGCATCCACCTGCACGTGTGGCGGGCGGTCCGGCGCCGGCCGGCACCCACCGTCGCCGCCACCGCCACGCTGGTCGCGGTCACTGTCGCGGCGGGCGCGTCCGCGTTCTCGGGCGACGCCGACCGGACCGCAGCGCCGGCGGCGACCGTACGGGTGGATCGGGGTGAGGTGACCTCGGCGGTCGCCGCGACCGGCTCGGTACGGCCCGCGGCGAGCCGTGGACTGGCGTTCACCGCGGCCGGCACCGTGACCGAGGTCCGGGTCCGCCCGGGCGCCGACGTCACCGTCGGGCAGGTGCTCGCGGTGCTTGACGACGGCGAGGCCCACGCCGAGGTGACGCGCGCGGAGCAGGCGCTGGCCGACGCGCGCGCCGCGCTCGACGACCTCGAGGTGGAGGAGGAGCCGGACGCTCTCGCGTGCGCCACGTCGCCCGTTTCGGCCGCGCGGGGAGACGGCGCGGGAGGTGCGGCCGGCGGCACCGTCCGGACGACGCCATCGGGCGACACGGGGTCACCCACACCGAGACCCGACCCCGACCAGTCCTCGCCCTCCCCCACACCGTCGGCCACACCGACTCCCACGGGTTCGTCGGCCTCCCCCGCCAAGCCCTCGCCGAGCGGAACCGGGAAGGGGCCGGCGGTCACCGCGACGACCCCGGCGCCGGCGGGCCCGCGAGGCTGCCCGACGGAGCCGGGTGGCTCCGGGCCGGGCGGGAACGCCGTCGGCACCGACCCGCTGCTGCGGGCGCACCAGCAGGTGACCGCCGCGCAGCTGGCCCTGGCCGAGGCGCAGGACCGGCTGGCCGGTACGACCATCACCGCGCCGGTCGCCGGCCGGGTGC
This sequence comes from Micromonospora sp. WMMC415, assembly GCF_009707425.1. GTDB lineage: Bacteria > Actinomycetota > Actinomycetes > Mycobacteriales > Micromonosporaceae > Micromonospora. The sequence continues at coordinate 284,541 of NZ_CP046104.1, forward strand.
TGTCGGTGGCCGGACCGGTGGGCACCCGGGCGGCGGCGGGTGTGCGCTTCGTCGAACTGGCGGTCGTCGACGGGATGCAGGTCACGGCGACCTTCCCGGAAGCCGACGCCGGGCAGATCGCGGTGGGGCAGACCGCCACGGTGACCCCGGCCGGACGGTCCGACACCAAACTGGACGCCGAGGTGGTCCAGCTGGACCCGGTCGGCACCAGCGACGGTCAGGTGGTCCGGTTCGGGGTCCGGCTCGCGCTGGACGACGCTCCGGACGATCTGCTGATCGGTCAGAGCGCCGCCGTGCGGATCCGGATCGCCACCGTCGCGGACGTGCTGCGGGTCCCGGCGGGCGCGGTCGAGTTTCGGCCCGACGGTTCGGGCACCGTACTGCTCGCCGGGGCGGTTGAAACACGCGCCGTCGTGATCGGTGTCCGGGGGGACCAGTTCGTGGAGATCAGGTCCGGCCTCGCCGAGGGCGACCTGCTTCTCGCTGCCGGATGATCTCGCTCAGCTCCGGGACAGGTCGCTCCCAGCTCACTCCGAGGTTCTACGGATAGACCTGGCAACCGTGTCTGATCGCCGCACCCGTGTGCTCGTCGTCGACGACGAGGAGAACATCCGTGCCCTGCTGTCGGCGACGCTGCGGCTGGTCGAGTTCGACGTCCGGGTGGCCGGCGGAGGCCATGAGGCGTTGGCCCTGGCCGAGGAGTTCGATCCGGACCTGGTGGTGCTCGACGTGATGCTGCCCGACCTCGACGGCTTCCAGGTTGCCCGGCGGCTGCGCGGCACGGGAGCCGGGGTGCCGGTGCTGTTCCTCACCGCGCGGGGCACGGTGGAGGACCGCATCTCCGGGTTGACCGTCGGGGCGGACGACTACGTCACCAAGCCGTTCAGCCTGGAGGAGGTGGTGCTGCGGATCCGGGCGATCCTGCGCCGCAGCCGCGCCGACGACGCGCCGGCGCCGGACGGTGTGCTGCGCTACGCGGACCTGGAGCTGGACGAGGACGCCCACGAGGTCCGCCGTGGCGGCCGGATCGTCGAACTGTCGCCGACGGAGTTCAACCTGCTGCGTTACCTGATGGTCAACGCCGGCCGAGTGGTCAGCAAGGCGCAGATCCTCGATCGGGTGTGGAACTACGACTTCGGCGGCGACGGACGGATCGTCGAGTCGTACATCTACTACCTGCGCAAGAAGATCGACATGCAGGCCCCGCCGCTGGTCCACACCGTGCGGGGCGTCGGCTACACGCTACGGGTACCCCGCACCGAGGGCGGGTGACGGTGGGACGCCGCCGTGCCGCCCGAGGATGGCGACTGCGCCGCTGGGGGCGGTGGACCCTACGGGCCCGGCTGGTCGTGGTCGTGGCGGCGCTGACCGCGCTGGCGTTGGTGGTGGCGAACACGGCCGGGCTGGTGCTGCTGCGCCGGACCCTCACCGACCGGATCGACGACCAGCTCACCGCGGTCAGCCGGCCGTTCACCCGGGACACCGTCCCGCCCTACGACCCGCGCGAGCGCACCCGCGTGCTGCCGCGCGCCCGGCTCGGCCCGGAGCAGGTGGTGCTGCTGTACGGCCCGGACGGCAGCCTGGAGGACGTCCGGCGTTCCGACGAGTCGACCACGGTGCCGGTGGTCGAGCCGTACGACCGGCTCATCGCCCGTGCCACCGACACCCGCCCGTACACCGTCGAGGCCACCGACGGCACAGCCGCCTGGCGGGTCCTGGTGGTCGAGCGCGGCGACGACCGGGGCATCGCGGTGCTGGCGGTGTCGCTACGCGAGGTCGAGGAGACCACCGACCTACTGCTGCTGATCGACGCGGTCGTGATCGTGGTCGTCCTGATGCTGCTGGCGTCGCTCGCCGCGATGGTGGTCCGGCTCGGCCTTCGGCCGCTGACCCGGATGGAGCAGACCACGGCCCAGATCACCGGGGGGAACCTGTCCCGCCGGGTGCCCGACGCCGATCCGCACACCGAGCCGGGCCGGCTCGGCGGAGCGCTCAACCTGATGCTGGACCGGATCTCCACCGAGGTCGCCGCCCGCCGCGAGTCGGAGCGGCGGCTACGGCAGTTCATCGCCGACGCCTCGCACGAGCTGCGCACGCCGCTGACCTCCATCCGCGGGTTCGCCGAGCTCTACCGCCGTGGCGGGACGCCACCGGGACCGGAACTGGACGAGACGATGTCCCGGATCGAGGCCGAAGCCGCCCGGATGGGCCTGCTCGTCGAGGACCTGCTGCTGCTCGCCCGGCTCGACCACGAACGCCCCCTGCGACGCCGACCGGTCGACCTGCTGGCCGTCGCCGCCGACAGCGTCCGCGACGCGCACGCCCGCGCACCCCAGCGGCGGATCCGCCTGGCCGCCCTCGACGACAACGACGGGTTCGAACCGGTCATGGTCACCGGCGACGAGCACCGGCTGCGCCAGGTGGCCGCCAACCTGCTCACCAACGCCCTGCAGCACACGCCGCCGCAGGCCCGCGTGACGGTCCGCGCCGGGCGGCTACGCCGTACGCCGGTAGGGCCGCCCGTCACGGCCGTGGGAGACCCGCTGCCCGCCGCAACGCCGGTAGCGGTGCTGGAGGTGACCGACGACGGGCCGGGCCTCCCCGCCGACCAGGCCGTACGGGTCTTCGAACGGCTCTACCGCGCCGACCCGAGCCGGAACCGCGGCAGCGGCGGGTCCGGCCTCGGCCTGTCCATCGTGGCGGCCCTCGTGCGGGGACACCAGGGCCGGGTCGAACTGCTCACCGCCCCCGGCCGGGGGGCCACCTTCCGGGTCCTGCTGCCCTCGGTGCCCGACGCCGACCGCGACGAACTGGTCGACCTGCTGCGCACCATGCACAGCTGACCCACCGGCGACTGTCCGGAAACGTCCAGCGGACCCGGAGCCCGCGATCGAGGACCTCCTCGCCGACAGTTGACCGCCGCCCGACTCCCAGCCGGCTCCGAGGTTGCGCCGGGTCCGCTCCGAGCCGCCATCCCCAGGCTGTCGGACATGCGTGTGCGACGACTCATCCCTGCCCGCGGCCCGTCCCTGCTCGTCAACACCGGCCTCGCCGTGGCGGTGCTGATCGCGGGCGGGTGGGCGTACACCGCGTTCACCGGACCGGAGACGGCGGCTGCCGGCGAGGCCCGGACGGTGCCGGTGAGCCGGGCGACGGTGACGTCCGCGGTGTCCGTACCCGGTTCGGTGCGCAGCGCGGCGACCGCGAGCGCGAGCTTCGCCACCGCCGGGCCGATCACGGAGATCACCGTCGCCGTCGGCGACTCGGTGAAGAAGGGCCAGGTGCTCGCCCGGGTCGACGCCTCGGCCGCGAAGCGGGAGCTCACGGCGGCCGAGGCCGACCTGGACGCGGCGCAGGATGCGGCGGACCGGGCGGCAGGAGCAGACGATTCGACCGTCCAGTCGGAGGCCGCGGTGACCCAGGCGGAGCTGAAGGTCGCCGCAGCGCGGGAGAAGCTCGACGGCGCCACCCTGACCGCGCCGATCGCGGGCACCGTGGTGGCCGTCAACGGCAGCGTCGGGGATCCCGGCACCTCGGCGGGCGGCGCGGCCACCGGCGGCGCGACCGGGAGCGGCGCCTCCGGGGCCGGCAGTACCGCATCCGGTTCGGGAGGCGAGGGACTCGTGCAGATCGCCGACCTGACCCGGCTGGAGGTCACCGCCGCGGTCCCCGAGGCCGACGCGACCCGGCTCAAGGCGGGCATGCCCGCCACGGTCAGCTGGAACGCGCTGCCCGGCACCACCGCCGAGGCGACGCTCGCCGCGATCGACCCGAACGCCACCACCGCCAACGACGTGGTGACCTACGGCGTCACCCTGAGCCTCAAGGACCGTCCCGACGCCGCCCGGCCCGGCCAGAGCGTGCAGGTCACCGTCACCCTCGACACGGCCGAGAACGTCGTCGCGGTATCAGCTCTCGCGGTCACCAGCGCCGGCAACCGGCACACCGTGACCGTCCTGGACAACGGCACCCCGGTCGTCCGCCCGGTCGAGGTGGGCCTGCGGGGCGACCAACTCGTCGAGATCACCTCCGGCCTGACCGAAGGCGACCGGGTCGTGCTGCCCAGCACCGGCGGCGCCGACCCGAGCACCGGCGGCGGGCGCGGTGGGCCGGCGGGCGGCGGACTGACCGGTGGCGGCGGGCGGGGCAACCGGTGACCCTCTACCTGGTCGACGGAGCTCACCGCACCACCGAGAGCCAGAACCGTCCGGTGCTCGACGTTCGTGACCTGACCAAGGTGTACGGGCAGGGCGAGGCGACCGTGCACGCGCTGCGCGGCGTGTCGCTGACCGTCACGGCCGGCGACTACGTGGCCATCATGGGTTCCTCAGGATCCGGCAAGTCGACGCTGATGAACATCCTCGGCTGCCTCGACGTACCCAGCGCCGGCACCTACCGCCTGGACGGGGTCGACGTCAGCCGACTCGACGACGCCCGGCTGGCCCTCGTCCGCAACCGGCGCATCGGGTTCGTCTTCCAGTCGTTCAACCTCATCCCCCGCACCTCGGCGGTGGCCAACGTCGAGCTGCCCCTGGCGTACGCCGGCGTCAAGCCGGCCGAGCGACGCTGGCGGGCCCTCGCGGCCCTGGACATGGTGGGTCTCGCCGGCCGGGCCGACCACGAGCCAAACCAGCTCTCCGGCGGCCAGCAGCAACGCGTCGCCGTCGCCCGCGCCCTGGTCACCGAGCCCGCACTGATCCTCGCCGACGAACCCACCGGCAACCTCGACAGCCGCTCCACCGAAGAGGTGCTGGCCATCCTCGACCAGTTGCACACCGCCGGCCGCACCATCGTCATGATCACTCACGAGACGGAGGTGGCCGCCCGCGCCCGCCGGCTGGTCACCCTCTTCGACGGGCGGATCACCACCGACGTACGACAGGACGGTGCCCGGTGAGCCTGCTGGAGATCCTCCGCTTCGCCGGCCGCGGCGTCGCCGCCAACAAGCTGCGCTCGGCGCTGACCATGCTCGGCATCCTCATCGGCGTCGCCGCAGTCATCCTGCTGGTCGCCGTCGGCAACGGCTCCGCGCAGGCCGTCAACCGCAGCATCGAGGCGCTGGGCACCAACACCATCACCGTGTCCAGCACCGCCCGCGGCGGAACGGCGCCGTCGGCACTCACGGTCGACATCGCGCAGTCCTTGCACGACCCGGCACTCGCCCCCGACGTCCGGGCGGTCTCACCGGTGGTCAGCACCGCCCCGACGATGACCCACGCCGGGACGGAGCACCCGGTGGCGCAGTTTCTCGGTACCCACCCGACCTACTTCGGCTCGTCGAACAGCCCACTCGCCGCCGGCGCGGCCTTCACCGACCAGGACGTGGCCCAGGGTCGGCGGGTGGTCGTGCTCGGGCGGACCGTCGCCACCGAACTGTTCGCCGACATCGACCCGGTCGGGCAGCAGGTCACCGTCGGGGGCGCCCTGTTCACCGTCGTCGGCGTTCTCGCCGAGAGAAGTTCCGCGTCCGGCTTCTCCGACCCGAACGACCTCGCCGTCGCCCCGCTCACCGCCGTGCAGCAGACCATCACCGGGTACGGCCCGGTCAACTCCATCCTCGTCGAGGCCACCGGCCCGGACCGCGTCAACGCCGCCCAGCAACAGGTCACCCAGATCCTCAACCAACGCCTCAAGCTGCCGACCGGCACCACCGCCACCGGACGCGGCGGTGGTGGTGCGGGTGCCGCGCCGTACCGGATCCAGAACGCCGCCCAACTCCTCGCCACCCGCACCGAGACCGCACAGACCTTCACCGTCCTGCTCGGCACCGTCGCCGGCATCAGCCTGCTCGTCGGCGGCATCGGCATCACCAACATCATGCTGGTGACCGTCACCGAGCGAACCCGGGAAATCGGCATCCGCAAGGCCCTCGGCGCACCCCGACGCACCATCCTCACCCAGTTCCTCGCCGAAGCGACCATGCTCAGCGTCCTCGGCGGCGGCCTCGGCGTGGCCGCCGCGCTCATCGGCAGCCGGTTCACCATCGTCGGCGTGCAACCGGTGATCGTGCCCAGCTCCGTCGCACTGGCCCTGGGCGTCTCCGTCGCGATCGGGCTGTTCTTCGGCAGTGTCCCCGCCAGCCGCGCCGCCGGCCTGCGCCCCATCGACGCACTCCGCTACGAATGACAGGTGAAGACATGACGACCGACATGGACACCGCTCTCGCCGCCAGACCCCGCCCCTGGCGGAGCCGGGCCACCCCGTGGCTCGCGGCAGCGCTGCTACTCGTCGGCGGCTTCGCCGGCGGCGCGCAGGCGCAGCGGGCGTACGGGCCGGACCCCGCAGCCGCACCGGCGGGGCGCGGGGCAGCGATCGACGGACCCGCCGGTGGGGCCCGCGGCGGCGGTGCCCGTGGCGGTGGCGCCGCTCCCCCGGCCGCCACCGCCACCCCGGCCACCACCGGCACCGTCACCGACATCGACGGAGATGTGATGAAGATCCGGCGCGAGTCCGGCGAGGTGGTCACCGTGCAGACGGACGACCGTACGCAGGTCCGGCTGCCCGGCGCGCTCAAGGACCTCCGGACCGGCGACACCGTCGTGGTGACCGGGAACATGCAGAGCGGCGAGATCGCAGCCGCCACGATCACCCAACAGAAGTAGCGCCGAGATGCACATCTGGCAGGCGTTCGGTCATTCTGCTGATCTTCAGCAAGCGAGCGCAGCAGTACCGGGCGGCCCGGATGCCGCCACCCGTCGCCGTTGTGGCATTCGCCCGGCGGTCGGCCACGGTGACCCGCGCTGGCACGAGTTCACCCTGGTGGACATCTGCTGGAGAACACAGCCATTCCACTCCCGGCCCAGGGGCACGGCAGCGCCCGCCTGCCGCCGTCGCCGGCCGGCGCAGTCCCGCCCTTTGCAGCTGCTGGCGCGCCGCCGCCGCGACCAGCCGAGTCGTTGCGGATCTGTCTGGCATTCGAGGAGTGGTGTGGCATCGGGGTAGCCCCGACCGTAGAAGGCGTGCGGCTTCGCGGTCACCAGCGCCCCGACCCGGTCAGGATGGACCGTCGCCGGGTGACGGGACGTCCTCAGGTGGGGTCGCGTTCGATCCGGAAACCCAGCTTGATCAGGAGCCGGATGGTCCCCTCGATGAGATCCCGGTCGTAGGACTTGTCGTCGTCGTCCAGTTCCTCGTAGGCGACGAGGTTCGGGTGGGTCTTCTCGATGTCGTTCCGAACCTCGCCGTACCTCCAGCCGTCCGCGAGCCGTTTCGCGGCCCAGATGTCGTGCGCCTGGCGGGAGAGCGTCTCCTGTTCCTTGCGCACCGCCTGCGGCACCTCGATTCCGCTGGTGTCAATCGGCTGCGGCTGCCACACCGAATGCCCCCTCGTCTGCCGCGTCCGTGCGCGGCGGTCGCGGCCAGTGCGCCGAGACTAGCCGGCTGACGACGGTGAACGCCCGCTCTGCCGCCGTCCCCCGGGCCGTATCGTCCGCGTCGGGCGGCGCGACACCGACGACCGCGCTGAAGTGGCTGATCCGCCCGTACGTCCGGAAGTCCTCCAACTGCTCGACCGTGTCCACCGACAGCACGCCCACCGCTACCGCGTCGGGCCACGTGTCCAGCACCGGGGCGAAGGCGGGGGCGTCCGGCGCGTGCACCACCTCGTCACCGACGGTCAGTGTCCCCCGTACCACCGATGGCAGCCCCTCCGCCGATGCCGCGACACCCGGATCGGTCGGGTAGTCCCGGTGCAGACTGGGCACGAACGAGCTGTCCACGCTGAACCGGTGGAAGCCGCAGATCCGGTCCGCCACCACCACGCCGGCCGGCACCACGGCCGACGCGGTGCCGAGCAGCACGACGTGCTCGGGCCCGAACGCCTCGACGGCCGCGCGCAACGCTTCCCGGCCGCCGTCCGCGCCGGCCCGGCAGAGCACCAGTTGGTAGCCGCTGCCCTGCTGACGGGACACCGTGCCACCGAGCCAGTCGAAGCGGTTGGGGTGCTCGGCCGTGCCGACCACCGGGGACGGCTCGCGCAGCATGCGGGCCGCCGCTGCGTACTCCGTCGGGCCGGTGGCGAGCACGATCACGTCCACGTCCGGCGCCGTCCGCCCGCCAGCCACGGTGATCTCGATGCGGGGGCGGCGCCGCCGGTCGGTCAGGTCGGTGAGCGCCCGGTCCACGTCGTCGACGATGCGCCGCACCCGTGCCGTGTCGCTCAGGTGCATCATCGAGGTGCCCTGGATCGGGACCGTGGCACCGGCGTCGTGGTCGAGGAAGTACGGCAGGACCCGCATGCGCCGCTGACCGCTCAGCTCCAGCGCGATGTCCATCTCCTTCCTGCACCACATGCTGTTCAGGTAGTGCCGGCTCACCAGCGGCACGAAGATCCGGCACTCACCCACCTTGGCGAGCAGGCGGTGCTCCCACGCCTTGCCACGCGGTAGGTCACTGTTGAACAGGTAGTGGAAGTGCTCGACGTTGCGCAGGTCCAGTTCCTGGGCGATGAGCTGCGCGAGGTCGTTGTCGCCCTGGGCGCTGCTGAGGAAGACGGGGCCCTGGTCGCGGCCGAGACTCCACACGTACCGGCGGGCCTCCTCCAAGCCGGCGAACTGGAGCCGGGGCATCTGCAGCCGGCCGATCTCCCGGCCCAGCTCCGGCAGCAGCACGTCCAGGTCGGACCACCAGATGGCGTGCCGGTTGACCGCGCTGGACGCCTGCAGCGCGTGGCTGACCGCGAGCCGGGGCAGTTGCCGGATCGCGGTGTCGTCGGCGCGGTGGCACACCAGCCGGACCGTCGGCACGCCACGGGCCTGGAGGAACGGCAGCACCCAGGACGGTGTCCGTGGGTCCAGGACGTCGAGGAGGACGAAGTCGTACCGGTCCAGCAGGGTCGCCGCGCCCGCGGCGTCGACCTCGTCGCGCAGCAGGGCCTCGGAGATGTTGTCCACCTGCCAACCGGCCTGGGAGATGAGCCGGCGCAGCTCCGGTTCGGCCGCCGCGTACTCGGGGGTCGGTGGGAGCATCAGCGCGGCGGCGCCCAAGGGGCGGTCCACCTCGTCCGTGTGCTCCCGGGCGCGGGCCACCAGCTCGTCGAGAGCGTCCAGGGGCATCCGGTACGCGGCGAGCCGGTTGCGGTTGAACGGACGGGCTAGGTCCGCGCCGATGAAATGGCGCGCCGGAATGTTGATCTCCGGGATTACCAGCCTCGGCCGGTTCGCCAGTACCGCCATCCCGTACTCGTGCACCGCGAACGGCGAGCAGCGGTACTGCGGCTGGTTTTCCCGACGGGTGACCACAGCGACGAAACAGGCGGTTCGCCGCATCATCAATTCAAGGTGCATCGTGGACAGGGTCGCCGAGCGCGGGTCGACGGCGAGCGCGAACCGTTCCGACAGCGCCTCCAGAAAGAAGTCGGTCACCCGCCGGTCCAGGACGTCGTAGCTGTGGCTGAAGTAGGCCGCCGGGCGCTCGTCGAGCATCTCTGGTCTCCTGTGACGCCATAATCCGACAGATCGTCCCAACATCAACGACGCTGGAATCGGAGTTATGCTTAGGTTAACCGCCGCGCTTTGTGAGGAACGCGCGCGTTTTTGATCAAGGAGCGGCAACGTGCCCGATCGCCAGCGGAACGTCGAAATCCTCTCCGAGCAGGTGCTCCTCACAACCCGGATCTTCACCATCCGGGAAGCCGAACTCCGTTACCGCACCTATGGCGCGGACCGCTCGTTGTCCGGCGACTGGAGCAGGGCGGTCACCCTCGTCAACGCCGACCGCGGCGACTCCGTGGCAGCGGTCGTCGTGGACACCACGCGCGACGAGCTCGTTCTCGTCGAGCAATTCCGGTTCCCGACCCTGGGACACGGATCGGGGTGGTTGGTCGAGCTGGTGGCCGGAATGGTCGACGCCGACGAAGCGCCGGAGACCGCCATCCGCCGCGAGATCCAAGAGGAGATCGGGTACGACGTGTGCGCTCTGGAAAGGATTGCGACGTTCTATCCCTCGCCCGGAGGATCTTCGGAACGCGTTATTCTCTTCTACGCGGAGATCGACGACAGTCTGCAGGTGAATGAGGGTGGCGGTCGCGCCGACGAGGCGGAGAACATCGCCCGCCGCGCGGTGCCGCTCGGCGATCTCCCGGCGCTGATCGACAGCGGCACGATCCAGGACGCGAAAACCCTGGCCGGGCTGCTCTGGCTGCACCTGAAAAGGTCACGGTCGTGAACCCGCTGCTGCTGGGCGTCACCGGCGCCCTGGTGCTGATCGGAATCCTGCTGCAGATCTGGTTCTCCGACCCACGGCGCGCCGGCCGGCAGGCCGCGATGCAACTGCCGTCGGTGCTGCTCTATGCGGTCGCGGTCTCGCTGCTGATGTTCTCGATCTTCCCGGAATCGTACGCCGACGGTCGCGCCCTCGGTTTCAGCATCGGCGGCGCCGCGGCGTTCGTCCTGGTCTTCACCACCCTCTCCTTCCAGTGGTTGGCCCGCGCCGGCAAGCGCGACGCGCTCGAAGCCGAAGTCCGCCGCGCCGGGCAGGAGGTCGAGCAGCTGAAGCTGCGGCTCACCATCGTGGAGGCCGCAAAGCAGCCCCAACGCCTGCAACGCACGACCCGGACCGTGGCGTTCATCCGGCAGGACCGCCGGCACCGGCTCGGAATCATCACCGGCAACATCGCCAACGTCACCGGCGTCGACGTCTGGGTGAACGCCGAGAACACCCAGATGGAGATGGCCCGCCCGACGGAGCCGACCATCTCCGGCACGATCCGTTACCGGGGCGGCCGCCGTGACCCGGCCGGCAACCTGGTCGACGACCTGATCTACAACGAGCTGCGGGAGGTGGCGCTGCGCACCCCGGTCGCCCCCGCCACGGTCTTCACCACCTCCTCCGGCACGCTCGCGGTGGACAACGGCGTCAAGCGGGTCCTGCACGTCGCCTCGGTGGACGGCTCACCGGGCACCGGCTACCGGCAGGTCGCCGACATCGGCGGCTGCATGCGCAACGTGCTGGCCGAGATGGACCGCCTTAACGCCGGCGGCGACCAGCTGCGTACGGTCGTCCTGCCGCTGCTCGGCACCGGTAACGGCGGTGGTGATCTGGAGCGGACCGCCCAGATCATGGTCGAGGCCGCGCTGGACTACTTCCGGGCGCACCCCACCAGCCGGATACGCACCGTCTATCTGCTCGCCTTCACGGACCTGGAGGAGCGGATCGTCCGCCTGGTGCTGACCGAACACCGCGACATCAGCGGTCTCGAGTCGGCATGACCGTGCTCGCCGACGCGGTCGAGACGATCGCGGAGGCCGGCCCGGCGGGTGTCCTCTTCTGGACCGGGGCCGGCATCTCCCGGGGCGCGCCGAGCTGCCTGCCGACCGGTTGGCAGCTCACCGAGCGCACCTTCTCGGCGCTGTTCCGCCCGTTCACCCTGGACACCGTCCTCGCGTACCACGAACTGCTGGGCTGGCGGCGTGGGTCCATCTGTCCGGCCGAGCCGGCAGGGACCCGGGTGCCCCGGCTGGAGACCGTGCTCGGCGCCGGCGCGCAGCAGAGCCCCGACCTGGTTGGGGAGATCCTCGCCGACGTGCGGGACGCCCGGCCCAACCCGGCGCACAGGTTCCTCGCCGCTCACCTGCACGCGGGCGGGCGGCAGCTCACCGCCAACTTCGACCTGTGCGTCGAACGCGCATTCCACGAACGGCAGGGGCGGTCGCCGCGTCCCGGGCAGATCCACCACTTCCACAACGCCTTCTCCGACGGGTCGAATCCGGCCCGCCTGGGCGCCACCCTCGCGCGCATCGAACGCGGCTTCGACGACAACGACCGGGCGGCGCTCGTCGACCGACTGCGGGGGCCGGCTCGCCGGATCGTCATCGTCGGCTACAGCGGCAGCGACTTCTTCGACGTGGACGTGGCGGTCGCCGACCTCCCGCCGGGCGCGCTGGAAGGCCGGACCGTCCACTGGGTCAACCACTCGTCCTGCGCCTGGCACCGGCCGGTCCCGCAGCGGTCCACCGCCGTCTTCGGGGTTGAGCACGGCAACCCGGGCGGTACCCTGCCCGCCCTGGCCGGGCATCTGCGGAGAGCCGGGGCCACCGTCGCGTTTCTCTGCGGGCCGACCACCGAACTCCTCGACGGGCTCGCCGCCTGCTGGGGTTGCGACCCGGTGCCGCCGCCGGTCCTGCGGCCACCGCGCGCCGTCAGCGTCGTCGTGGACGACCGACGCCGGCTGGCCGGTACCTTCCTGTTCTTCCGCGCGGTCGGTCTCGTTCCCGAGGTCCGTCGGCTTCTTCCGGAGGAGCCGGACGTTGCCGCCGAGGAGTTGATCCTGGCTCGATCCGACCTCATGTGGGAGGAGGGCCGGTACGCCGACCTGCGCCGCTGGTGGCGGCGGCAGCCACCGTCGCTTCGCCGCACCGAACGCATCGGGGCGACGCTCTGGGCCCAGGGCCGGTTGCTGCCCGCCTACGCGTGGCTGACGTGGCACCGGCGGCGCGCCTCGAATGAAGCGGAGCTGCGGCTGATCGCCGAGACCGAGGCCCGGGTCATCGAGCACATGAGGCTGGTGCCCGACCTGCGCTGGCTGGGCCGCCGCCTGGGCCGCAACGCCGTCCGCTGGTTGCCGGCGCCCCGCCAGCAGGACGGGCTGCACGAATTCCGGCGACTCGCCGACGTCTCCGGAAGCCTGAGGCACTCCACGGCAGCCACCCCTCGGCCGGAGTCCGAGGCGGCCGAGACCCAAGAGTGGTTCCTGGAGGCCGGCAACGTCCACGCGGCCCTCTCCTACCAGCACCGGCGTCTGCGGGACAATCATCGCGTCGAGACGCTCGTCGCCGAGCTGGGCGGGCTCTACCGCGCGCAGCGGCGCCGGGCCGAGATCCTCGGCTCCACGGCGGCGTCCTGGCGGGTGCTCCTGCTCCCTCGGGCCGGGGAGGTGTTCACGCTGCGTGAGGCGGTCGTCGGGTGGGCTGCCGTGCAGTTCGGCGCCTGGCACCGGGTGCGCCTGTTCGGTCGCCTCCTGCTCGACCGGGTCCGGTCCCGGATCAGGCCCAGGGAGGCGGGGTGGGCCCCTCCCCGGTCGTGATCAGGCGGCGCAGGCTGCCGTTGAGGTAGAAGCTCCAGGCGTTGGAGCAGTTGTCGAAGCATTCGAAGCGGGGCACGAGGCCCTCGTGGGCGAACCGGACCACCGTCTGGTCTCCCTGTTCTGCGATGTCGAAGCTGATCTCCGTGCCGGTCCACTCGCTGGGGTTGCTGGCGAAGGTGAGCTTCGCGTCGACCACGCGCCACACGACCCGCTCCCCCGGCACGAGTTCCGTCACCCGCTGCTTGGAGTAGTGGACGTGGGGGGTCAGGTCGCCGGCGTCGTCTCCGGCGTCCGCAGCCAGACGGCGGTGTCGGGCGGAAGCAGGTCGTCGTCGAGCGGCCCGCTGGCGAGCAGCCGCCCGGTGTACGGCGGCAGCGGCACCGCCGTCGTGGAGAGGTTGACCACGCAGGTGAAGCCGGGGTCGCGCCGGAACGCGAGCACTCCGTCCGGGGCGGGCAGCCAGGTCATCCCGCCGTCGCCGAGCGCCCGCTCGGCCCGGCGGGTGGCGATGGCGGCCCGGTACAGCTCCAACATCGACTGCCCGTCGCCGGCCTGCGCGGCGGCGGTCCGGTCCTTCCAGTCCGCCGGCTGCGGCAGCCACGGCGTCGCGGTGGCGTTGTCGGGGCTGAAGCCGAACGGCGGCGTCTCGCCCGACCAGGGGATCGGGACCCGACAGCCGTCCCGGCCCGGGTCGACCCCGCCGGAGCGGACGTGCATCGGGTCCTGCCGCAGGTCGTGCGGGATGTCCTCGACCTCCCACAGGCCCAGTTCCTCGCCCTGGTAGACGTAGGCGGCGCCGGGCAGGGAGAGGGAGAGCAGGGCCGCCGCCCGGGCGCGGCGGGTGCCGAGTTCCAGATCGCTCGGAACTCCCTCGCGCTTGGTGGCGAAGCTGAACGTGGTGTCCTCCCGGCCGTACCGGGTGACGTGCCGGGTGACGTCGTGGTTGGAGAGCACCCAGGTGGCCGGGGCGTCCACCAGGGCGTGGGCGGTCAGCGTCGTGTCGATGCAGGCGCGCAGCGCGTCCGCGTCCCAGGCGCAGCCGAGGAAGTCGAAGTTGAACGCGGCGTGCAACTCGTCGGGGCGCAGATAGTTGGCGAACCGCCGGTGGTCGGGGAGCCACACCTCGCCGATCAGCGCCCGGTCGCCGGGGTAGCTGTCGGTGATCCGCCGCCAGCTCCGGTAGATGTCGTGCACGGCGTCCACGTCGACGAACGGGCTCGGGCCGTCCGGCGTCGCCTCCGGCAGCGTCGGGTCCTTGGCCAGCATCGCCGCCGAGTCGATCCGGATGCCGTCCACGCCCCGGTCGAGCCAGAACCGCAGGATGTCCTCGAACTCGGCGCGTACCCGGGGGTGGTCCCAGTTGAAGTCCGGCTGCTCGGGGGCGAAGAGGTGCAGGTACCAGTCGCCCGGCGTGCCGTCCGGGTTGGTGGTCCGGGTCCAGGTGTCGCCGGCGAACGGGGAAACCCAGTCGGTGGGCTTCCGCGCGCCGTCCGGGCCCCGGCCGGGGTGGAACCAGAACAGCTCCCGTTCCGGCGCGTCCGGGCTGGCCAGAGCCGCCTGGAACCAGGGGTGCGCGGCGGAGCAGTGGTTCGGGACCACGTCGACGATGGTCCTGATGCCCAGCGCGTGCGCCTCCGCGATCAGCGCCTCGACCTCGGCGAGGGTGCCGAACACCGGATCGATGTCGCGGTAGTCGGCCACGTCGTAGCCGGCGTCCGCCATCGGGGAGGGGTACCAGGGGCTGAACCAGATCGCGTCGACGCCGAGCGCGGACAGGTAGCCCAGCCGGGACCGGATGCCGGCGATGTCGCCGATGCCGTCACCGTTGCCGTCGGCGAAGCTACGTGGGTACACCTGGTAGATCACGGCTTCACGCCACCACGGACCACTGTCTGCTGCGGACACGGGCACCTGCTTTCTGCGTCGGTACGTCGGCGGGTTCGCCGGGGCTATCCCTTGAGGCCGCCGGTGGTCAGGCCGGACATGATGTTGCGTTGGAAGAGCATGAAGAGGATGACGGTCGGTATCGCGGCGATCACGGACGCGGCGATCACCACGTTCATGGGCGTGCCACCGGCGAAGGCGTAGATGCCGACGCTGACCGTCCGCGTCTCGGGCGACGGCATGACCAGCTTCGGCCAGAGGAAGTCCTTCCAGACCGCGGTCACGGCGAAGATCGAGACCACGCCGAGGATCGGGCGCGACATCGGCAGGATGATCGACCAGAGCGTGCGCAGCGGTGTCGCCCCGTCCATGAGAGCCGCCGCCATCAGGTCCTCCGGGATCGAATCGAAGAACCGCTTCAGCAGGAAGATGTTGAACGCGTTGGCGACCAGCGGCAGCCAGATCGCGAACGGCGAGTCGAGCAGGCTGAGGTGCAGGATCGGCAGGTCGATCACGGTCACGTACTGCGGGACGATGAGGACCATCGCCGGGATCATCAACGTCGCCAGCATCAGGCCGAGGATCGCGTTGCCGAACATCGGTCGCAGCTTCGACAGGGAGTACGCCGCGGCGGTGTCGAGGACGAGTTGGAACAGCACCGCCCCGGCCGCGTAGTAGAAGGTGTTGAACAGGAGCTTGGCGAGGTCCAGGTTGTTCCACGCGTCGGCGTAGTTCCGCCACTGCGGGTCCTGCGGGAACAGCGACGGCGGGGTCTGCGCGATCTCCTGGCCGGACTTGAGCGCGCCGGTGACCATCCAGTAGAGCGGCCCGAGGAAGACGAGCGTGAACCCGATGATCACGACGGCGAGCAGCGTCCAGTAGATCGCCCGGCCGCGCCCGCGTCGGAGCTGGGCCTGGGAGATGAGGGTACGGGTGCCGGAGTCCTGTGCCATGGGTCGTCCGTCCTAGTCCTGTTTCGCGGTCAGTCGCAGGTAGCCGGCGGAGAAGCCGGCCAGCACCACGAGCATGATCACGCCGAGCGCCGCGGCGCCGTTGAGGTCGTTCTGGAAGAACCCGTGCTGGTAGATCAGGTACGCCACCGAGGTGGCCGAGTCCTCCGCACCCGCGCCGTTGGCGAGGATCAGTGGCTCGATGAAGAGCTGCATGGTGGCGACGATCTGGAGCAACGCCAGGAGCGCGAGGATCAGCCGGGTCTGCGGGATGGTCACGTGCCGGATCCGGCGCCAGATCCCGGCACCGTCGAGCTCTGCCGCCTCGTAGAGTTCGCCGGGGATGTTCTGCAGCGCCGCCAGGTAGATCAGCACGGCGCCGCCCATGTTCATCCAGGTCGACGCGATCACCATTGCCGGCATAGTCATCTCCGGTGACTGCATCCACTGCGACGTTGGCAGGTGCAGGGCCTTGAGGATCGCGTTGAAGAGCCCCGCGTCGCTGGGGTCGTACGCGTAGAACTTGAAGAGGTAGAGCGCCGAGGCGGGCGGCAGCATCACCGGCAGGTAGACCAGGATCCGCAGGTACCCCTTGGCGTGACGGAGCTCGTTCAGCAGGATCGCCACGAAGAACGGCACCGCGTACCCGAGGACGAGCGCGAGGATCGTGAAGTGGAACGTGTTCTTCCAGGCGGTCCAGAAACTGGGGTCGTCGAGGATCCGGACGTAGTTGTCCCAGCCGACCCAGGTCGTCTCGCCCCGTCGGGTGCGCTGGAAGCTCATGATGACGCCGCGGACCATCGGATACCAGGCGAAGACCGCGAAGCAGAGCACCGCACCGATCAGGAACGCGTGCCCGGTGAGGTTGTCCCGCAGCTTGCGGCCGAGGCTCGTACGCCGAGGCCCGGCCGGGGACGGCGGCGCGGGACGAGCCGCTGTTCCGACGGTCCCCGGAGCGGAGGTGATCGCCAAGGCAACTCCTGGTGGGTCGGTGACCGACAATGCGGCGCGGACGGTGTGGGGGCCGGCGCTCCGGCCCCCACCCGAGCGAATCAGCTCTCGGCGGCGAGGAGCTGGTTGACCTTGTCCTCAGCCGTCTTGAGCAACGCGTCGATGTCGGCGTCCGGGTTCGTCAGCACCCCGGACATCGCCGCGTCGAGCACCGCGTAGATCGCCTGCGCGTTGCGCGGCTCACCCTTGATCGCCACCGGGTTCGCCTCGAAGATCGCGAAGTTCGTGGTGTCGACGTTCGCGTTCGCCTTGCGCAGGTCGAGCTCCTGCTTCTGCGCGTCGCTACCGGCCGCGAAGAGCAGTGGCTGGGGCAGCCCGACGGGGTAGTTCTGCGGCTTGGCCCGGACGTAGTCGAACTGGCCCGTGCCCGGCGTCAGCTTCTGGTACGCAATCCACTTGAGACCGGCCTTGACCTGCTCCGGGGAGAGGCCCTTCTTGAAGAAGTAGCCCTCGCCACCGCCGAGGGTCGCCTTCGCCGGGCCGTCCTGGCCGGGCAGCGGCCCCATCGCCCAGTCCTGGAACTTGCCCTGGAACTGGCTGACGATCGCCTGGGTGGTGTCCGGCGCGCCGATGAACATGCCCACCTTGCCCGCGGCGGCGTTGGTCAGCAGGTCACCCCACTGGAGCAGCTGGCGGCTGCCCATGCTGTTGTCGCCGTACCGCATGTCCTTGAGGTTCTGCAGGACCTGCCTGCCCATGGCGTTGTTGAAGTCGGCCTTCTTGCCGTCCGGCGTCAGCACCTGACCGCCCTGGGAGTAGAGCAGCGAGGTGAAGTGCCAGCCCCCGGTGTTGCCGGCGCTGTACTCGGCGTACCCGGCGATGCCGTTGCCGATCGCGGCGATCTTCTTGGCGGCCTCCCGGACCTCGGGCCACGTCTTGGGCGGGTTGTTCACGTCGAGCCCCGCCTGCTGGAACAGGACCTTGTTGTAGACCAGCCCCATCGAGTAGTTCTTCACCGGGACGGCGTAGAGCTTGCCGCCGTCGCTGAACACCTCCTTGAGCGCCGGGTCGACGCTGTCCCAGGTGGGGATCGTGTCCTTGGTGGCGTACCCGGTGATGTCCATCGCCTGGCCGGAGTCCAGCACCTGCTGGAGGTCGGTCATGTAGCCGTAGAACACGTCGGTCACCGTGCCGCCGGCCAGGCGGGCGGTGAAGTCCGGCGGGTTGTTGCACTGCTCGCCGACGCTGACGCTCTTGATGACGATGTCGGGGTTCTGCCGCTGGAACTCGGCGACGTCCTCGTTCCAGTTCTGAAGCAGCTCTTTCTGGGCGCCGACCGGCTGGCAGTCGACGGTGATGGTGACCTTGCCGCTCGCATCGTCGGTCGCGTCGTCGCTCTTCGTGGAGCAGGCGGTGAGGGCGAGCCCCAGGCCGGCCGCGAGCGCCAACGCCGCAGCCTTCCGGTACTGCGGTACGGACATCTGTCCATCCCTTCGGGAACGAGGTGTCTCCGTGAAGTTCGCTGATCCGCGGTGATCGCCACCGCCGTGTGCCCTGCTACTGATCGGTTCCGCCATGCGCCCTGACGCCCGGTAACCGCTCCAGGGCCCGATGTGAGTGGAGTCACTGTAGCGAGGCGAACTCATTTCAGCAAGATTTCGATCTGACACTGAAAAGATGCGACTGCAACCAGAGAGCGTGCGACGGGGGCATGGAAGTGGGCCGTTCCTCGTCGGACCACGACGAAACGGCCGCCGACCACGAGCAGCGGTCGACGGCCGGAGCGCCGTTCAGCGGCGGGGAGGCGGTCTCCGCCGGGTGCCGGTCAGGGATCGGCGCGGCGACCGGCGGCCGCGCCGGGAAGTGCGGTCAGCGAGACCGGGACCGGCCCGGGCCCCCGCCGGGGACCGGCGCGGTGGAGCCGCGCACCACCAGCTCGGGCTCGAAGAGCAGCTCGTCGGCGAGCACTCCGCCGCCCTCGATCTGGGTGACCAGCAGGTCGACAGCCGCCTGACCCATCATCTCGATCGGCTGCCGCACCGTGGTCAGCGGCGGGTCGGTGCAGGTCATGAACGCGGAGTCGTCGAAGCCCACCACGGAGACGTCGCCCGGGACCGCGCAGCCGAGCCGGCGCACGGCACGGACGGTGCCCAACGCCAGCACGTCGCTGGCACAGATGACCCCGGTGACCCCACGGCGCACCAGCTTGGTGGCCGCGACCCGGGCGCCCTCCATCGAGAAGCTGGTCCGCTCCACTTCCTGGCCCCCGTCGGTCCAGCGGGCGATCCGCGCCATCGCGGCCAACTTGCGCTGCGACGGGACATGGTCCTCCGGGCCCAGCACCATGCCGATCCGCTCGTGGCCCAGCGAGCGGAGATGGCCGTGCGCCTGCTCCACCGCCACCGCGTCGTCGGTCGACACGCGGGGGAAGGTCAGCTCTTCCACGCCCGCGTTGACCAGCACGACCGGTAGCTTCCGGTCGGTCAGCCGCCGGTAGTGCTCGTGCGACGCGTCGCCCAGCGCGTACGACCCGCCGGCGAAGATGATCCCGGAGACCTGGTGGTCCAGCAGCATGTCGACGTAGTCCGACTCGGAGACACCGCCGATGGTGCGCGCGCAGAGCGCCGGGGTGAAGCCGCGCTGGGCCAGCGAGCCGGTGACCACCTCGGCCAGCGCCGGGAAGATCGGATTCTGCAGTTCGGGGAGCACCAGCCCCACGAGCCGGGCCCGCTCTCCGCGCAGCTTGGTGGGGCGTTCGTAGCCGAGCACGTCGAGGGCGGTCAGCACGGCCGTCCGGGTCGCCTCGGACACGCCTCCACGACCGTTCAGCACCCGGCTGACGGTCGCCTCACTCACGCCCGCCTTCCGGGCCACATCGGTCAGCCGCTTCGTCACCGCTGAAAGGCTACGGCAAACAGCCGAAAGATTCGAACGGGGGATTTCGGCAGCGGCACCGGCCGAGCCGGGCCGGTCCGCCGCGCAACTTAATAGGAAAGTTTGTGAACAGTAATGCTACAGTGAGCGTCGTCGATGCGCGCTCCGCGTCGTCGACCCCGTGGATCCTCAGGAAGGAGCGATCACATGTCGAGACTGCGCGCCCTACTCGCGGTGGCGGCGCTCACCGTCGCAGGTGGACTGGCGGCGATCGTCCCGTCGACCGCGGCGTCCGCCGCCGCCTGCGCGACCCCCTGGCAGTCCTCGGCCGTCTACACCGGTGGCATGCAGGTGTCCCACAACGGCCGCAACTACCAGGCGAAGTGGTGGACCCAGAACGAGGCCCCGCCGGGCACCACCGGCGTCTGGCAGGACCTGGGCACCTGCGGCGGCTCCACGCCACCGCCGGGCGGGACCTGCAACCACCCGAACTGGGTCGCCGGCACCTGGTACCCCGCCGGCAGCATCGTCCGGTACACCAACGGGCAGTACTACATCGCCGAGCACGACAACCCGGGCTACGACCCCACCATCAGCACCTGGTACTGGAACCCGTACACCTGCGGCAGCCAGCCGCCCACCGGCAGCCCGCCGCCCCCCAACCCCGGCGGCTTCGTGGTCACCGAGGCCCAGTTCAACCAGATGTTCCCGGGTCGGAACCCGTTCTACACGTACTCCGGCCTCGTCGCCGCCCTGAGCGCCTACCCGGCGTTCACGAAGACCGGCAGCACCACCGTGCAACGGCAGGAGGCCGCGGCGTTCCTGGCGAACGTGCACCACGAGACGGGCGGGCTCGTCCACATCGTCGAGCAGAACACGAACAACTACCCGCACTACTGCGACCGGAGCCAGCCGTACGGCTGCCCCGCCGGCCAGGCCGCCTACTACGGGCGCGGGCCGATCCAGCTGAGCTGGAACTTCAACTACAACGCCGCCGGCAACGCCCTCGGGCTGCCCCTGCTGACCAACCCGTGGCTGGTACAGAACGACGCGGCGGTGGCCTGGAAGACCGCCATCTGGTACTGGATGACCCAGAACGGGCCCGGCCGGATGACCGCCCACACCGCGATGGTCACCGGCGCCGGGTTCGGCGAGACCATCCGCAGCATCAACGGCGCGATCGAGTGCAACGGCGGCAACCCCGCCCAGGTGCAGAGCCGCGTCAACCGGTACCAGCAGTTCGTCGGCGTCCTCGGCGTACCCGCCGGAGCGAACCTGTACTGCTGACCAGCGATCCGGGCCCCGCCGCACCGCACCCCTTCGGCGGCGGGGCCCGTACCCGCCCGGCCCCGGTGGGTCACAGCCAGTTGCGACGCTTGAAGACCAGGTACAGGGTGACGCAGACCAGCACCATCAGCCCGAGGGCGAACGGGTACCCGTACCGCCAGTCGAGTTCGGGCATGACCGCGAAGTTCATGCCGTAGACGGTGCCGATGAGGGTCGGCGCGAACAGGATGGCCGCCCAGGCGGACACCCGCTTCAGTTCCTCGTTCTGCTCGTAGCTGGCGGCGGTCAGGCTGCGCATCTCCTCGTTCTGCGCCTGCGTGACCAGGGTGGCGTTGACCGTGAGGATGTTCTGCAACAGGTGCCGGAAGCCGTCGACGCGTTCGACCACCTGGGTGAGATGGTCGGCCACGTCGCGCAGCCGCCGGCGCAGTTCCTCGTCGGTGCCGTACTGGTCGAACCCGGCGATGAGCGCGTCGAGGACGCCGAGCAACGGCCGGGCCGCCCGCTGGAACACGACGACCTCCCGGCTCAGCCCGTAGATGCGGCGGCTGGCGTTGGGGTCGCCGCCGAACACCTGGGTCTCGATCTCGTCGATGTCGTTCTCCAGTCCCGCGACGACCGGGGCGTACCCGTCGACGACCTGGTCGAGTACGGCGTAGAGGACCGCTTCCGGCCCGAGCGTGAGGACCTGCGGCTCGGCCTCCATCCGCCGGCGGACCGCGACCAGGTCGGGCGCCTCGCCGTGCCGGACGGTGATGACGAAGCCCGGCCCGATGAACAGGTGCAGCTCACTGAACTCCACCTCCTCCCGGACGTCGACGTAGCGGGCGGCGCGGAGCACGACGAACAAGGTGTCGCCGTAGCGCTCCAGCTTGGGCCGCTGGTGCGCGTTGATGGCGTCCTCGACGGCCAGTTCGTGGAGTTGGAACTCGTGGGCCAGCGAGTGGATCTGACCCCGGCCGGGCCGGTAGAGCCCGATCCAGGCCATCGCGTCGCCGAGTTCCTGCAGGCACCGGTACGTGTCGGCGAGGTTCGCCGGCGTGGCGTGGCGGCGACCCTGGAGGTACACGGCGCTGTCGACGAGGCCGCCCCGGCCGGGCGTCTCACGGCCGGGCTCGTGCTCGTCGAGACGCCGCCCGAACCCCCCGGTCGAACGGGACCATCCGTTCCCGCCCATGCCCCTCCCGGATGTCCCGCCCCGACCGGCCGGGGATCCCCGCTCCGGGACCACTCAAACCGGGCGTGGTCAGGGCCGGAACCGGTAGCCCATGCCGGGTTCGGTGATGAGGTGCCGGGGGCGGGCCGGGTCGTCCTCCAGCTTGCGCCGCAGCTGGGCCATGTACTGGCGCAGGTAGTTCGTCTCGTTCTGGTATTCCGGCCCCCACACGTCGTGCAGGAGCTGCCGCTGGCTGACCAGCTTGCCGGGGTTGCGGAGCAGCTTCTCTAGCACACCCCACTGGGTGGGGGTGAGCTTGACCTCCGTGCCGTCGTCACTGGTCACCGCGTGGTCGGCCAGGTCGACGGTGTGCCGGCCGACCCGCACGCTGGCGCTGGCCGACTCGGCGCCGGCACCGAGCCGCCGGGTGACGGCACGGATCCGCGCCAACAGCTCGTCCACCCCGAACGGCTTGGTGACGTAGTCGTCGGCGCCGGCGTCGAGCGCGGCCACCTTGTCCTCGCTGCCGGCGCGGCCGGAGAGCACGATGATCGGCACGGTGGTCCAGCCGCGGAGGCCGCGGATGACCTCGATGCCGTCCAGGTCGGGCAGGCCGAGGTCGAGCACGACCAGGTCGGGCGGATGGCTGGCGGCGGCCTTCAGCGCTGCGGTGCCGGTGGCGGCCACCTCGACGTCGTACCGGCGGGCGCGCAGGTTGATGTGCAGCGCGCGCAGGATCTGGGGTTCGTCATCGACGACCAGGATGCGGGTCATTCCGGTGGCCCTCCGGACGTGCCGGTGTCGGTGGCGGCCGGCAGCCGCAGCACCATGGTGAGTCCCCCTCCGGGCGTGGTCTCCGGGGTGATGCTGCCACGCATCGCCTCGGCGAGACCCCGGGACAGCGCGAGTCCGAGGCCGACGCCCGTCTGGTTGTCCCGGTCGCCGAGCCGCTGGAACGGCAGGAAGACGTGCTCCCACTGGTCCTCGGGAATGCCGGAACCGGTGTCGATGACCCGCAGCTCGACCTGCCCGGCGTGGGCGCTGCCGGTGATCGTGGGTGGCTGGCCGGGCGGGCTGTGCCGCAGGGCGTTGGCCACGAGGTTGACCAGGACGCGTTCGAGCAGGCCGGGGTCGGCGAGCGCGGCGGGCAGGTGGGCCGGGATGTCGGTCACCACGTCGGCGGCCACGGGCCCGAGCTCGTCCAGCGCCCGGGGGACGGCGTCCTCCAGCCCGACGGCGACCGGGCGGACGCCGAGGGCACCGGCCTGGAGGCGGCTCATGTCCAGCAGGTTCGACACCAGGCGGGCCAGCCGGTCCAGGGACTCCTCGGCGGTGGCGAGCAGCTCCGCCCGGTCCGCCTCGTCGAACTCCACGTCGGGGCTGCGCAGGCTGGTCACCGCCGCCTTCGCCGAGGCCAGCGGCGTACGCAGGTCGTGGCTGACCGCGGCGAGCAGCGCGGTCCGCATCCGGTCGGCCTCGGCGAGCGGCCGGGCGGCGGCGGCCTCCTCGGCCAGCCGCTCCTGCCGCAGGGCGACGGCGGCCTGCGCGGCGAACGCCTCCACGATCCGCCGGTCGGCGGCCTCCAGCCGGCGGCCGCAGAGCACGACGGTGAGCCGGTCGTCCACCGGCACGGCGGTCTCGCCCGCGCCGGGGCTCGTCGCGGGGGCCTCGCCGACGCTCGCGACGACCCGCCAGGCACCCTCCTCGCGGGCCCGGCCGGGCCGGCCCTCGGCGGCCTCCACCGACTCGAGGACGCTGACCGAGCGCAGCGCGAACGTCTCCCGCAGCCGGTCCAGCAGGGCGATCAACGGCCGCTCGCCGCGCAGCACACTGCCGGCCACGGTGGCGAGGGTCTGCGCGTCGGCGGACGCGCGGGCCGCCTCCCGGGTACGCCGGGCGGCCACGTCGACGATCCAGCTGACCGCGATGGCCACACCGACGAAGACGCCGAGGGCGAGCAGATTGTCCACCTCGGCAATGGTCAGGGTGTAGACGGGCGAGGTGAAGAACCAGTTGAGCAGCAGGGAACTCCCGAGCGCGGCGATCAGCGCCGGCCACAGCCCGCCGACCAGCGCGACACCGACGACGGCGGCGAGGAAGATCAGGATGTCGTTGGCGAGGGTGATGTCCGGCAGCGCCCAGAGCAGCAGCGTCAGCAGCGGCATGCCCAGTCCGGCCAGCGCGAAGCCGAGCATCCGTCGCCGCCGGGACAGCGCCGCCGGCACCCCCGCCGCACGCCGGCCCCGGCCGGCCTCGGCGTGGGTCACCAGGTGGACGTCGATCGCCCCGGACAGCGCGGTCGTGGTGACGCCGACACCGCGGGAGAAGATCTGGGCGAACCGACCGCGGCGGCTGGCGCCGAGCACGAGCTGGGTGGCGTTGACGCCCCGTGCGAAGTCCAACAGCGCGGCCGGGATGTCGGTGCCGAGAACCTGGTGGTACGTGCCGCCGAGGCTCTCCACGAGCACCCGCTGCCGGGCGAGCTGGGCCGGGTCCGCGCCGGCCAGCCCGTCGCTGCGGGCGACGTGCACGGCCAGCAGGTCCGAACCCTTGCTGCGGGCGGCGACGCGCGCGGCCCGCCGGATCAGGGTCTCCCCCTCCGGCCCCCCGGTGAGCGCCACGACCACCCGCTCCCGCGCCTCCCAGGTGGCCGAGATGCCCTGCTGGGCGCGGTACGCGTCGAGCTGCTCGTCGACCTTGTCGGCGAGCCAGAGCAGGGCCAGCTCGCGCAGCGCGGTGAGGTTGCCGACGCGGAAGTAGTTGCCGAGCGCGGCGTCGATCCGGTCGGGGCGGTAGATGTTGCCGTGCGCCATCCGCCGGCGCAGCGCCTCCGGCGTCATGTCGACCAGTTCGACCTGCTCGGCGGCGCGGACGACGGCGTCCGGAACGGTCTCCCGCTGGGTGGTGCCGGTGATCTGGGCGACGACGTCGTTGAGCGACTCCAGGTGCTGGATGTTGACCGTGGAGAGGACGGTGATCCCGGCGTCCAGCAGTTCCTGGATGTCCTGCCAGCGCTTCTCGTTGCGGGATCCGGGCACGTTGGTGTGCGCCAGCTCGTCGACGACCGCCACCTCGGGTCGCCGGGCGAGCACCGCGTCCAGGTCCATCTCGGTGAACTCGGCGCCCCGGTGGGTCATCGTGCGCCGGGGCACCTGCTCCAGGTCGCCGATCATCGCCGCCGTGTGCCGGCGCCCGTGGGTCTCGACGAACCCGATCACCACGTCGGTGCCGCGTTCGACGCGCCGCTGCGCCTCCTCCAGCATCGCGTACGTCTTCCCGACGCCGGGGGCGGCGCCGAGGTAGATGCGGAGTTCCCCTCGCGCCATCGCAACCCTCCCCTTCCGAAGGAAGGGCCCCTTGTTATCGCCTTTTGTATAACAAGGGGCCCTTCCAATCACATCAACGGGCGGGGAACTCGCGGTCCAGCGCCAGGTTGAGCTCCAGGACGTTCACCCCGGGCTCGCCCATGAAGCCGAGCGACCGGCCGGTGGTGTGCGCCTCGACGAGACGCCGGACCGCCGCCGGGTCCGCGCCGCGCTCCCGGGCCACCCGCTCGACCTGGATCTCCGCGTACGCCGGGGAGATGTGCGGGTCGAGTCCGCTGCCGCTGGCGGTGACCGCGTCGGCCGGCACCGCCGGTTCGGCCGGAGCGTCACCCCGGATCGGGGTGACCAGCCCACCGGCGGCGACGTAGTCCTCGCCGGGCCGGGCCGGCTCCACCGGCACGCCCTCGTAGCGGGTGACGAACGGAGCGGCGGGCGCGACCTGGTTGACGCTGACCACCCGGGTGACCGGACCGGTCAGGCCGTCCCGGCGGAACACCGCCAGCACCGCCCCGACCCCGTCACTGGTGCAGTACGGGCGCCGCCCGTCGACACCGTTCAGCTCGCCGACGACCTTGCTGCGCTGGCACACCTGGGTGAGCAGGCTCTGCGTCGACTCCTCCGGGTCGGTGGCGACGGTGTCGACCACGCTCTCCGGGCCGAGGTTGCTGGCGGCGGTGGCGGTGGGGTCGTACCCGTCGCCGGCCGCCGAGGGGCGGGACTGGAAGTAGCGCGGGACGGGGTTGCCGTCCGCGTCGGTGAAGGACTGGCCGATCAGCGCGCTGCCGACAATCCGCCCGTCGGCGGAGACGAGCGACCCGTCCGCCTTGTCGGCGAGGCCGGGAATCCGTCCGGCGGCGACGAGGGCCAGCGGGTACGCCAGCCCGAGCAGCACGGTGAAGACGAGCAGCGCGCGCAGGGCGGCGAGGTGTTGGGCGAGCCAGGTGGGGAGGCGCATCACGAGATCCCTGGGATGAACTGGATGAGCAGGTCGATGAGCTTGATGCCGACGAACGGCACCACGATGCCGCCGAGGCCGTAGACCAGCAGGTTGCGGCTGAGCAGCTTCGACGCGGACGCCGGCCGGTACCGGACGCCGCGCAGGGCCAGCGGGATCAGCGCGACGATGACGATCGCGTTGAAGATGACCGCCGCAAGGATCGCCGACTCCGGGCTGGACAGCCGCATGATGTTCAGCGCGTCCAGGCTCGGGTAGATGCCGGCGAACATGGCCGGGATGATCGCGAAGTACTTCGCGATGTCGTTGGCGATGGAGAAGGTGGTCAGCGCACCCCGGGTGATCAGCAACTGCTTGCCGATCTCCACGATCTCGATCAGCTTGGTCGGGTCGGAGTCGAGGTCGACCATGTTGCCGGCCTCCTTGGCGGCCGACGTACCGGTGTTCATGGCGACGCCGACGTCGGCCTGGGCGAGCGCCGGCGCGTCGTTGGTGCCGTCGCCGGTCATCGCGACCAGCCGGCCGCCCTCCTGCTCCTTGCGGATCAGCGCGAGCTTGTCCTCCGGGGTGGCCTCGGCGAGGAAGTCGTCGACGCCCGCCTCGTCCGCGATCGCCCGGGCGGTACGCGGGTTGTCACCGGTGATCATCACGGTCCGGATGCCCATCCGGCGCATCTCGTCGAACCGCTCCCGCATGCCGGCCTTCACCACGTCCTTGAGGTGGATGACGCCGAGGGCGCGGGCCGGCTGGCCGGCGGAGTGCTCGGCGACAACCAGCGGGGTGCCGCCGATGCCGCTGATCTCGTCGACGAGCTGGCCGACCTGCTCGGTGGGGTGGCCGCCGTGCTCGCGGACCCACTTCATGACCGCCGCGGCGGCGCCCTTGCGGATCCGGCGGACACCGCCGTCGACGCTCCCGGCTGCGAGGTCGACGCCGCTCATCCGGGTCTGGGCGGTGAACGGCACGAAGGTGGCGTGCGGGATCAGGCCCGGTTCGCGCTCGCGCAGGCCGAACTCGTTCTTGGCGAGCACGACCACGGAGCGCCCCTCGGGGGTCTCGTCGGCGAGGCTGGACAGCTGCGCGGCGTCGGCGACGGTGGCCGCGTCCACGCCCTCGACCGGGACGAACTCGGCGGCCTGCCGGTTGCCCA
This sequence comes from Micromonospora sp. WMMC415, assembly GCF_009707425.1. GTDB lineage: Bacteria > Actinomycetota > Actinomycetes > Mycobacteriales > Micromonosporaceae > Micromonospora. The sequence goes on from NZ_CP046104.1 coordinate 312,095, forward strand.
GGGTGATGGTGCCGGTCTTGTCCAGCAGCAGGGTGTTGACGTCACCGGCGGCCTCGACCGCCCGGCCGCTCATGGCGAGGACGTTGCGCTGCACGAGGCGGTCCATGCCGGCGATGCCGATGGCCGAGAGCAGCGCCCCGATCGTGGTGGGGATCAGGCAGACCAGCAGGGACACCAGCACGATGCCGCTGACACCGGCGTCGGTGATCGCCTGGGTGTCGGGGGACGCGCCCTGGTAGTCCTTCGAGAAGATCGCGAGGGGCTGGAGGGTCACCACGGCCAGCAGGAAGATGATCGTGAGCGCGGCGAGCAGGATGTTCAGCGCGATCTCGTTCGGGGTCTTCTGCCGGTTGGCCCCCTCCACCAGATTGATCATCCGGTCGATGAAGCTCTCGCCCGGCTTCTGCGTGATCTTCACGACGATCCGGTCGGAGAGCACCTTCGTGCCGCCGGTGACCGCGCTCCGGTCGCCGCCGGACTCCCGGATCACCGGAGCGGATTCACCGGTGATGGCGGACTCGTCGACGCTGGCGATGCCCTCGACCACGTCGCCGTCACCGGGGATGATGTCGCCGGCCTCCACCAGGACGATGTCGCCCTGCCTGAGGTCGGGCGCGGGGACGGCCTCCTCCCGGTAACCGTTGGCCCGAGCGCCCGGCGTCCAACCGATCAGCCGGGTGGCGATGGTGTCCGTCTTCGCCTTGCGCAGCGCGGCGGCCTGCGCCTTGCCCCGGCCCTCGGCGACCGCCTCCGCGAGGTTGGCGAAGAGCACGGTCAGCCAGAGCCAGACGGTGATGGCGATCGCGAACACCGACGGGTCGGTCACCGCGAGCACCGTGGTGAAGACGGCGCCGATCTCGACGATCAGCATCACCGGGTTGCGCCACAGGGTGCGCGGGTCCAGCTTGCGCAGGGCGTCCGGCAGCGACTTGATCATCTGCTTCGGGTCGAGCAGGCCGCCGCCGGCCCGGTCGCCGTGGGTGGCCGGCGTGCCGGCGGTCGCCGCGTCGGCGGTGCCGTGCGGTGCCGGCGTGGAGGTGGTCATGTCCTTCTCTCTCATGATGGTCACAGCCCCTCAGCCAGGGGGCCGAGCGCGAGCGCGGGCAGGAAGGTCAGCGCGACGAGGATCACGGTGACGCCGACGACCATCCCGACGAAGAGCGGCCGGTGGGTCGGCAGGGTGCCCTCGGAGGCGGGTACCGGCTGCTGGCGGGCCAGCGAGCCGGCGAGAGCGAGCACGAAGATGATCGGCAGGAACCGGCCGAGCAGCATGCACAGGCCCAGCGCGGTGTTCCACCACGGCGTGTTGACCGTGATGCCGGCGAACGCGGAGCCGTTGTTGTTGCTCGCCGAGGTGAACGCGTAGAGCACCTCGGAGAGGCCGTGCGGACCCACGTTGAGCGCGGTGGAGTTGTTGCCAATGGCGAAGGCCGCCGCCGCGCCGATCAGCACCAGGGCCGGGGTGACGAGGAAGTACAGCGACGCGAGTTTGATCTCCCGCGAGCCGATCTTCTTGCCGATGTACTCCGGCGTCCGGCCGACCATCAGGCCGGCGACGAACACGGTGATCACGGCGAGGATCAGCAGACCGTAGAGGCCGGCGCCGACGCCACCGGGCGCCACCTCGCCGAGCATCATGTTGATCAGCGGCATCATGCCGCCGAGCGCGGTGTACGAGTCGTGGAACGAGTTCACCGCGCCGGTGGAGGTGAGCGTGGTCGAGGCGGCGAAGGTGGCCGAGTTGGACACGTCGAACCGGACCTCCTTGCCCTCCAGCGCCGCGCCGACCGCCTGCGGGACGGTGCCGTTGCCGGCCAACTCGAAGGCGTTGGTCAGGGCGATGCTGGCGATCGCCAGGATCGCCATCACCGCGGCGATCGCGTAGCCCTGCCGGTTCTGGCCGACCATCCGGCCGAAGACGCGGGGCAGGCTGAACGGGATCAGCAGGATCAGGAAGATCTCCAGCCAGTTCGTCCACCTCGTCGGGTTCTCGAACGGGTGGGCGCTGTTGACGTTGTAGAAGCCGCCGCCGTTCGTACCGAGTTCCTTGATGACCTCCTGGCTGGCCACCGGGCCACCGGTGATGGTCTGGCTGCCCCCGGTCAGGGTGGTGACCTCGGTACCGGCGGAGAGGTTCTGCACGGCGCCGCCGATCATCAGGGCGAGGGCGCCGAGCACCGCGATGGGCAGCAGGATCCGCAGCGTGATCCGGGTCAGGTCGACCCAGAAGTTGCCGAGGTCACCGGTACGGCGGCGGGCGAACCCGCGGACCAGCGCGACGGCCACCGCGATGCCCACCGCGGCGGACACGAAGTTCTGCACCGCGAGACCGGCCATCTGGACCAGGTGGCCCATGGTCGACTCACCCGAGTACCACTGCCAGTTCGTGTTGGTCACGAACGACACGGCGGTGTTCCACGCGCCGTGGGTCAGCACCGGGTCGAAGCCGAGCGACAGCCACAAATGGTTCTGCAACCGCATGAACCCGTACAGGAACAGGATGGAGACGGCGGAGAAGGCGAGCACGCTGCGGGCGTACACGCCCCAG